>CAIVVZ010000374.1 GCA_903909505.1 uncultured Desulfobacteraceae bacterium | reverse complement strand
TTGATGGAGTTTCTGTCGGTGTGGTAACCTCATACACATTCAGCAATGTTACAGCAGCCCATACCATTTCAGCCTCATTCACTGCAGCCGGTCCTTATACCATTACCGCCAGTGCCGGGACAGGCGGAACCATCACGGCAACCGGATCTGTCAGTTGCGGCGGTAGCCAAACCTTCACCATCACTCCCAATTCCTGCTATTCTATCAGTTCGGTTCTGGTTGATGGAGTTTCTGTCGGTGCGGTAACCTCATACACTTTCAGCAATGTTACGGCAAATCATACCATTGCAGCCTCATTCACAGCAACCGGCCCCTTTACCATTACCGCCAGTGCCGGATCAGGCGGAACCATCACCGCAACCGGATCTGTCAGTTGCGGCGGCAGCCAAACCTTCACCATCTCTGCCAATTCCTGCTATTCTGTCAGTTCGGTTCTGGTTGATGGAGTTTCTGTAGGTGCGGTAACCTCATACACATTCAGCAATGTTACGGCAAATCATACCATTGCAGCCACCTTCTCACCAGCCGGCTCTTATACCATTACCGCCAGTGCCGGGACAGGCGGAACCATCACGGCATCCGCTACAGTTGCTTGCGGTAGCAGCCAGACATTTACCATTACGCCCAATGCAGGCTACAGCGTGGCAAGCGCTTCCGTGGACGGAACCGCCATTACCATACCGGCAACTGGGGGTTCATATACCTTCACAAACGTTACCGCAAACCATACCATTTCAGCAACTTTTTCACTGCAAACATTTACGATTACCGCCAGCGCCGGCACCGGGGGAACCATTTCCCCGTCAGGTACCGTTACGGTCAATTATGGCGACATCCCGGTATTCACCCTGACCCCAAGCACGGGGTATGTGGTGGATAAGGTTCAAGTCGACAGCACCTTCATCAGTTTATCCGGCAATGCCTATCAATTTCCACCGATCAACGCCAGCCATACGATCCTGGCCCTGTTCAAAGCCAGTGGCGGTGGCAGTGGCGGCGGCGGTCAGGGCGGATCTTCCTTTATCTCCGGCTGCGCAGCCAACACCTATACCGGCTACAGCGGCGGATTTAACGCAGCCTCTTTCAACATGGCCAACACTTCCGTAAGTAACGGCCAGATTGTGCTTCTGACCGGGGCTCAGGCGGTCAACCCGAACAGCATCATCATTCCGTATACCCAGGAGGTTTATGCAAATTTTATTTATGTGAATGCGTGTTATATATCCGACATGGGCTGGTTGCTGTATTCGGATTGCGTGAATTCGAGCGGAAATTTTTTAGGGTGGGATAATATTCCTCTTTCCAAGAAGCATCCGTTGTTTATTAAGATTACAGATTGCCCCTGTGGCCCTTGCGGTGACGGTATTTTTGATAGCGGATATGGAAACGGGAATTTCCCGACTTCAAGCGAGTCTGCGCTGTCAACCTATGACGACGGTACTGGTTACCTGTTTAAAGTGGACGGGGATGGGGTTGAGACACCCAAGGACATGAAAAAGTCCCTCGGCGTCATCTCCGGAGGCAGTGAAATCGTATTCTTTCTGAGTTCAAACTCTCGCTGGAATACGGCAAATAATGCACAAAATGTCTTTTTCACCAAGCAGGCCTGGAACCCGGACACCTATAATAGCTGTTATCCCTCCGGTAATCCATCATTTACAAAACAAGTTGACCTGGGTGCAAACAATACACAGAGCGGCTGTAGCACCACATTACAAGGATGGCTGGACTCAGGAGCCGTAACAAGGATTTACTCGAATTTTGGGGTAACACTTTCCGGCATTGTTAATATTCCGGTTACCTATGGCAGTAAATTTCCTCATGTTATTGTCGGCGCTCCTGACAATGATCCCAACCAGTGGATCATTGGCTTTGAGGACGCGTATGGCGGCGGAGATTACGATATCAACGACCTGGTTTTCCGGATCGAACGGCAGACCGGCGGAAGCGCCCAGCTTCAATCCGCCAATGCCATTACATCCCTTGATCCGAATGCATATTTTACGTCCGTGACCTTGGAAGTCTACGACAACATGCCCTGTTCCGGAAAAACCAACATCACTTATTTTCTGTCCATTGATGGCGGCCTTACCTGGACGCAAATTACCAACTGGGATGTGATCAAATCCTACACGGGTTCATCCGTTGGGGCAGTTGTGAGCAACTGGGCCCCCGGAAGTCCGGCCCAGACTTACCGGCTTAGAACCGTGGATTTTTCCGGAAACGCGACAGCCGGAAATATGCTTCTCTGGAAAGCGCAAATGACCAGCACAGATCCAGTCTGCGCCCCGGCCATCATAAATGCCGCTTTAAGCGGCAGCATGGCCAGCCACAGTTTTTTTTCCAGAGCTTCGCCCAGCGTCCAGACCAATGTGCTGTATTCGGGCAGTTATGAAACACCGGATGCAAGCTGGACCGACAAGACGTTTCGGGGACATCTGTTTGCTTCCCGGCTTTATGATCCGGCTGTTCCCGGCACCCAGAATATCCAGTCCCTCTGGGATGCCGGAGCGGTCTTGAACACCATGTCACCCGGCGGCCGAACAATTTATTATCCCGATATCACCACGCACACCGTAACCCATGAGGTGGTCGGAACAGGAGATGGCACCAAAAAACAATTTTCCGGAACCCTTGCCAACCATCCGATTTCGGCAACCACCGTATTGATTTCGGATACGCACGAAAATTTCGTTGACCAGCACACGGACGCCCTTGTGGGAAGTTTTGGCGGCACCGGCACCATTAACCGGTTTACCGGAGTTTTTTCCATGACGTTTAACACTGCGCCGGGCAGCGGGGTCCCTGTTGTGGCACAATACACCTATTACACTGCTGCCAGCGCCCTGAAACCGTTTACGACCGCCAACGTTACCAATACCATTCTGGGGCTGGACAACTCATCCTACACAGACAGCACAGGTATGCACTTCAACTATGATCTGAATAAGGACGGAGCCGTTACCGCTGCGGACGGCGCCTGGCTGGTCAACTGGGTGCGCGGGTACAAGGATGGGGCCAGCACAAAAAAGGAGTGGCTCCTGGGTCAGATAGACCATTCGGTGCCTGCGCTTGAAACCCCGCCGGGAACGCCTGCCTGGTATTACGGCACTGCCGTTACCAAGGATGAGAGAACTGCGTTTGATAATTTTGTCATCGCGAACTGGCAGCGTCCTTCTTTGGTGTATGTGGGCTCAAGAGATGGCATGCTTCATGCTTTTGACGCCGGACAGTTCCGATGGGGATATATGAACGGGAGTGTTTTCAATTGGGGAGACAACCCCGCAACCACCAGCATCACTGAATACCGCGGCTATTTCAAGTGGGCGGGCAGTACATCCAGCACAGCCGATTATGGAACCGGCACCGAGAAATGGGCATTTATTCCGGCCAACCTCATCTCCCGGCTCAAAAACAATCTGTTATCCGGCGATGACCAGGCCTATGTGGATGCATCTCCTGCCATCAGCGACGTTGAAATCGGCACTACCTGGAAAACCGTTCTGCTTTCCGCGGAAGGCAACGGCGGGGATACGGTGTTCTGCCTGGATGTGACCGATCCTTACAACCCAACTTTTATGTGGGAATTCGCCGATCCGGAATTGTTCCGAAGCCGTTCGTCACCTGCTGTTGCCGTTATCGGACGGACCATGTATAATGGAACCAAGACATGGGTGGCATTTTTCGTATCCGGTAAAACATATGATAACACATTGTTTCCGTCGATTTATATGATTGACGTGGCTACGGGAAATCTTCTCAAGAGGGTTTATCTGAATTCCGAGCCTCTCGGTGTGGGCGGCGTTCCCAGCGGTCAGCCGGCTGTTGTGGATTCCGACGGAAACGGCTACATTGACCGGCTATATATTGGTACGGACAAAGGCTATTTATACAAGGTTAACATTCCGGATGATCCCAGCAGCGGCAGTGGCGATATCACCAACTGCGTGATCAACAGGGACATGAGCGATAACTTCGGCAACAGCGTTGCTTCAGGTCAGCAATATCACGCGATTTATGCTTCTCCTGCGGTTGTGGTTCAAAACACCTATTCCAGTTCAGGCGCCATACAATATAAAATCAAAATCCTTTTTGGAACCAGCGACAGTCCATTTTACGATGAAAACGTCAATATCGCCAACACCACATATGATTTCTTTGCTTATGTGGATACGGCTTCAAAAGGGGATTGCAATTCCAGCAACGTCAATCTGGACTGGTTGTATGCGCTGCCGTCAGGCGAACGGATTTTTGCATCCGCGTTTGCGGCCGCAGGCAGTATTTATTTCGGCACGGCAACTTCCGAAACCGAAGATCCGTGTGCGGGCGCCGGGAACCCTGCATCCAACAGCGGCAAATTGTATGCCATGGACATCACTCAAACCGGAACAACGGTTACACCGAAAGTATCCGTAAGTACCGGGAATATCCTTTCGTCGCCGGTGGTGGATGACCAGCATCTCTATGTCAAAACCGTTGTAGGCGGAATGAAGGCAACGTCGGGCACTCCCTACAACAATCCGGTTGTCATGGGCGGGCTTGTGCAAACCACGGTTTCAACCTGGCGAGAAATATTTGGCAAGGATCAATCGTTGGTACCTGCACCGTAAACGATCGGAAGTCGATCCATGTCAACTAAAGACAAGATGGATTCATGATTAAAACTTGTAAACAGAGGACAGAAAGTCTCCCCTTTGTCAAAGGTGGGACTTTCTGTCATGAAGTCATTATGGTTTGAGGGGGGTTGCCTGAAATGAAGCGTTTTGTTTTTGTGGCAATGATGGGAGTATTCCTTTCGTCACATCCGGTTTGGGCGGAGATGTACCGGTATAAGGATGCCCGCGGCGTGATCCGCTTTACGGACAATCTTGCCGATGTTCCGGAAAAACAGCGGATGGGGGTATCTGCTTATGAAAACGCGCCCTCCCCTGCCGCGCCTTCAGCGACTGAACAGCCTTCCGGCCAAAACACCCCGAGTGGTCAGAACCTTAAGATGCTGGACAAACCTCAGAACGGCGATTCGGGTGCGGACTCCCTGCAATCTGAGGAACTTTCGAATGATCCATCTCGGATTGACCAGCTTCTGAAAATCAAAACCGACCTGGACGAAGAAAATGCTCAGTTCATGAAAGAGTCTCTGGCACTTTCTGAGGAAAAGAAAACCCTTTCCGGCAATGCCGCCATCCAGGCCTATAATGAAAAAGTCATTGCCCTGAATGCGCGGGTGGATGACTATGAAAAGCGGCGGGCAGCATTTCAGAAAGAAGCGGATGCCTTTGACGCCGGTCTAAGAAAACGGCTGGCACCGGCGGCTCAAGCCCCCCAACCGTTATCTCCATAAAACATCTTGATACCGTGCATAAGTTAAATCGCTTGCATTAACCATCCGATGCCACATGCTTCTTTCCGGTTGTTTTTTTCCCTCCCGCTGTGTTACACGTAAATTACGTGCAACACAGCGGGAGGTTATACCTTGAAACAAAATATCACCATCAGTCTTGATAAAGACCTGATCCAGGCCGGCAAAGTGATTGCAGCACAGCAGGGGACTTCGCTGAATCGATTGTTACGCCTGGAACTGGAAAGAATCATCCGGAATTTGAGGCAATACGACATGGCGAAACAGAAGGCTATCGCCGCAATGAAGGCGGGCTTTCATTCCGGCTTGGATCGCTACCCTTCCAGAGATGAGCTTCATGAACGATAGGATATTTGTGGATACCAATATCCTCGTTTATGCTCACGACTTGAGCGCCGGAGAACGCCATGACAGGGCATCCGCCATCATCATCAGCCTTTGGGAAGCGGAAACAGGGGTTATCAGCACACAGGTTCTTCAGGAGTTTTATGTCACCATAACGCGCAAAATCAAGAATCCGTTGAAGCCGTCCGAAGCGCGGGAAATCATCCGGAACTACCTCGCCTGGCCCTTTCAGATCAATGATCCGGAGACGACGATTCTGGCTTCTGAAATCGAAGAACAGAACAGACTCTCTTTTTGGGACGCGCTGATAGTGGCTGCTGCCCTTCGACTGCAGGCAAAAAAAATAATCACGGAAGACCTGAATCACGGTCAGTTCATCGAGAGAATCCTAATTGAAAATCCATTTCTGTGATGAAAATACTGGAAGAAAAATTGGTTTGTTATGAAGAAAGACTTTAAGGAGTGCCCCGTCATCCGGCGGGGTATGTGAATTATGACAATAGCAGCGCGGCGTTTGACATCCCCGGATGATATCCTGAAAACATTGTTGGCCAAGGGGGCTATCTCCGAAAAGAATGCCGGGGAAATACGCCGGCATTATGACAGCTTCTTGAAGAAGCTTGAAAAAAAACGCGCTACGTCCGGCAATGGAAGCCCCCAGATAGAAAGCGCGTCCGTGACCGCTATCGATGTACTAGCCTCCCTGAATCTTACCCGCGCGGATTTTCCTTCGCGCCTTTTGGACGAAGACGCCCTGTGCCGGATCATGGCTGAAGCCTGGCAGATTCCCTATCGAAAAATAGACCCCCTGAAGCTGGATTTAAATCAGGTGACAACGACCATTCCCCGATCGTTTGCTTTCAAAAACCTGATGCTGCCGCTTTCCATTCAGAATAATACCCTGACCGTTGCAATGGCCAATCCCTTTGACCATGAAGCCATCAATGATATTTCCCGTGCCAGCCAGATGAAGGTGGAGGTGGTTTTCAGCTCCCGGTCGGATATCATAAAGTACATCAGTGAGTTTTATGGATTCAGACATTTCATTTCGGAAGCTGAAAACCGCTTTGGAGATGCCGGAGTTGATCTGAGCAATCTGGAGCAGTATGTCCGTTTGAAATCTGCGGACGAAGTTCCATCCAATGATCAGCACATTATCAATGCCGTCAATCACCTGTTCACCTATGCGCTGGATCAGCGGGCAAGCGATATCCACATCGAGCCCAAGCGGGAAGTCAGTCTGGTCCGGATGCGGATTGACGGTTTGCTTCACACCATTTACCGGCTTCCCAGGAACGTGCATCCGGCAATTGTCAGCCGTATTAAAAATCTCTCCCGCATGGATATGTCCGAGAAGCGGCGGCCCCAGGATGGAAGAATCAAGACCAACAAGGCGGGAATAGAGGTTGAAATCCGTATTTCAACGATTCCGGTAGCCTTTGGTGAAAAAGTGGTCATGCGAGTCATGGATCCGGACATTCTGTTTCAGGATCTGGATAAGCTGGGATTCACCGAAACGGATTTGATCCGCTACAACCATTTCATCAAGCTACCACACGGGATTGTACTGGTCTGCGGTCCAACGGGAAGCGGAAAATCCACAACGCTCTATTCCACTCTCAAGGAATTGTCTTCTCCCACCCTCAACATCACCACCATCGAAGATCCCATTGAAATGGTGCATGAGGATTTTAACCAGATTGCGGTGCAGCCGGCGATCGGAATCACTTTTTCAACGATTTTACGCAATATCCTGAGACAGGACCCGGACATCATCATGGTCGGAGAAATGCGGGATCTGGAAACCGCCCAAAATGCCATTCAGGCCGCACTTACCGGGCATCTGGTTCTGTCGACCATTCACACCAATGACGCGCCATCGACCGTCATCCGGCTGCTGGATCTCGGCGTGCCGGCATTTCTGATTCAAGCCACACTGGTTGGAATACTGTCCCAGCGACTGGTTCGGAAAATATGCCCTTACTGCAAGGAAGCCTTTGAAATGGATGCTTCGGAACTTCTGCAAATGGGTCTTGCAACCCGTCGGAGCGGACCCATCCGCCTGTTCAGAGGAAAGGGCTGTGATCGATGCAGAGGAACCGGTTATCATGGAAGAGCCGCCATTTACGAGGTTCTGGC
>CAIVVZ010000373.1 GCA_903909505.1 uncultured Desulfobacteraceae bacterium | reverse complement strand
GGCCCACCGGGCTGGATTTTTTTCAAAAACGGGCTTTCGGTCATCGGAGACAACGGGGGAAACAGCCACATCCTGGCGCGCATGGCAGACCCGCGTGGTGGGCCGGATCATGACCGGAATCTCGAATGCTTCGGATAACGCGTACCCCATGGCGATCATGTCTTTGGCCTGGGCCGGAGAGTCGGGATCCAGAACAGGGATCTTGGCCATCATGGCCATCATCCGGCTGTCCTGTTCGGTCTGTGAAGAGTGCGGTCCCGGATCATCAGCGCATACGATCAGAAAACCGCCCACGGTTCCCATGTAGGCCGCGCTCATGAGCGGGTCCGAAGCCACGTTCAGGCCCACCTGCTTCATACTGACCATGGACCTGAGCCCGGCAATGCCGGCGGTATAAGCGATTTCAAAGGCCACTTTCTCATTGATGGCCCACTGGGCATGAAGCCGGGTGTTTTCAGCCTGCTGCCAATCCACAAGTGAGGGCAGGATCTCGGAAGCCGGGGTGCCGGGATAGGACGTGGCAAGAACGCAGCCGTTTTCAATCAATCCCCTTGAAATGGCCTGGTTTCCCAACATCAGAATACGGTTATTCATGCGTTTCTCCCATTTTTTTCCCTCTTCGAAATCCGAATATCAGATAAATGATAAAACCGATAAACGGAATGGCGGCAACCATCATCCAGAGAACTTTTTTTCTTAAACTGCCGAATTCCTTCTGGGCCGCGTCGATTACCGCCCAGAGCGTCGCCAGCAGAAACGGGACGCTGAGGCCCAGCACCATCTTGATTGTGTCGAAATCCATTTCACCCCTTTAATTGATGATCTCATAAAAAGTCAAAACTGGGATGGCAAAGTAAAAAGTTCAAGATCAAGGCGAGCGAGTCCTGAGGAGTGAGGCGTACGACCAGTACGCCGCAACGACGAAGGATGAAGCTCAACGCAGATATTGGGCTTTTTACGAAGCCATCTTTAATTGATCGGCTATTTTCAAAATCGTTGTCACATAAACCTTGCTGTGATTGTAATGATAGACCACGTCAAAGGCAGCTTCATAACTGATGCCGGGTTTCCATCCGAAACTCTTCAAATAATTGGCAATACTCGCGATGGCATCGCTGGGGTTGAATAAATCGATTCTGCCGTCCTGGTTGCCGTCCCGGCCGTAAGCCAGGATGTTGCTGGGCATGAACTGGGAAATACCCATGGCGCCGGCATAGGAACCAAAGATGGTTGTGGGGTCGATCTTTTCCCTGCCGGTATATTTCAAATATGCCTTAAGCTCCTGAAAGGCCCAAGCGGATTTGGCATCGGCCTTTTCTTCGAATGCGGATCTATTCGGCCTGCGGTCCTCCTGAATGCTGTTCCATACCACGTCCCGAAGTCCCGATTCCTTCATGGCAGCCAGCGACGAGAGGGTGTTCAATATGGAACTGGTCCCCAGATAAGTTCCCAGCCGGGTTTCAACCAGCATGATGGCGGTAATCACTTCCTTATTGACGCCAAAGTTTTTTTCGGCGGAATCCAGATCCAAAAGATGATCCTGGATGTATTTTCTGGCTTTTTGAAGGGTTTCCGGGGCTAAAAACTGATCGTAATTGACCCTGGCTTCGCTGTGCATGAAAAACAGTGACATGGTGCGGGGTTCAAAATGGACATCCGGTTTCTGAAAAAGGGTTTTCAGCATGACCGGATCAAACCCTTCCTGGGCCAGTCTTGCCTGAAGAGAGATGAACGGCGCCGCGCTGTCTTCAGATGCTGCCGGAAGCACCGAAGATATCCAGAAACAGAGGGTCATCGCTCCGATGGCCCCACAGGATAAAAGGAAGTGTGTAAAGTGATGGCGGATTTTCAAAATCAAGATTCCTTTTCGAGTCGTTGTGCTTGTGATACAAAGAGGTATTTATATCATATCTGGACAAAAATAATCCAGCATCATTATTGCACCGCATATTGTTCTTGATCTTGCGATTCAAAATTGTATAATATGAAAGTTGGATTTTTGATGTTCACGCAAAGCGTGATTATTCTCTGCACTAAATATAGCCGTTTCAAATTTTATGATATCAACGGGTTTTGAAAAAATTATCGAGGAACGCATCCTTCAGGCTCAGCGTCGCGGAGATTTTGAAAATCTTCCGGGTTCCGGAAAGCCGCTTGAAATTGAAGACGACCGCCATATTCCCGAAGATCTGAGACTTGCCTATAAGATTCTGAAAAATGCCGGGTGTATTCCTCCGGAAATCGAGCTGAAAAAAGAGATTCACCAGACCCGGGAACTGCTGGCCGCCATGGAAGATACGGCTCAAAAATACCGGACCCTGACCCGATTGAATTATCTGATATTTAAACTCAATTGTCTGCGGAAAACTTCCGTTGAGCGGGAAATGCCTCAACTCTATGCCGCAAAACTGGCTATCCGTATGGATACAAAACCTTCAAGCTGATTTTTCGTTAACCATCATGATGAATGAATCCAAACAAAACGACGGTGTTTTCAAAAGTGTTTTGATGGCCTATTCGGTTCTGGTGCTTCATGTGCTTCTGATTGCCGGACTTGGCCTTCTGGTTCTTTTCTTCCGGGGAGTCATTCAGTATATGATCTGGATATTCCTGGGCGGAACCGCGGCCCTCATTGTTTCCGGCTACCGCTTTTACCTCCGGATGAAGCAGGAAGGCAAAACCCTTCGGGAAATGGTGAATTCCCCCCTTTTTCATGGCAGAGCGGTTGAAGTCAGCATCCTGGGCGGAATGGCATCCTTTAAAATCGGCAAAGACAGCAATCCCCTTGCCCTGCCCGACACAACCCGCAGAACTTCGAATCTTCTGGAAGATCCGGCCTCGGCCAGAATACGGGAACTTTCCGAATTGGTTCGCCTCTTGGAAAGCGATTTGATTACCCTGGAAGAATTCAACAGCGTCAAGCGGCAGCTCTTTCATTCATGAAGGATTTTCGATGACCCAACCCCTCACCGTTGCGCTGCTTTCCGGCGGCATTTCTTCGGAACGCGAGGTCTCGCTTAAAAGCGGCGATCAGGTTTATGCGGCGCTGAACCCGGATAAATACCGGGTGATCCGGTATGATCCCAGCACGGACTTAAGCCGCCTGGTTGCCGATGCGCCATCCATCGATTTTGCGCTGATCATTCTTCACGGCCCTTATGGCGAGGACGGAACCGTTCAGGGACTGCTGGATCTTCTGGGCATTCCCTATCAGGGATCCGGAGTTCTGGGAAGCGCCATTTCCATGGACAAGCTGGTTTCAAAACAGCTTTATGAAAGATCCGGTATTCCGACGCCCACCTATATCACGATCCACCGGGACGACGCCCTAAAGGCTGAAATCTGCCTGGAACGCATCGGTCTGCCACTGGTCATCAAACCCGCCAAAGGCGGCTCCAGTATCGGCATGGCCATCGTGAAAACTCGGGATAGATTGGAACCCGCGATTCGGGAAGCTTTCAATCACGACGACACCCTGATGGTCGAGACCTATATTCAAGGAACGGAGCTGACGGTGGGGGTTATCGGCAATCGGGACTTGAAAGCGCTGCCCGTCATTGAAATCATCCCCGACACCCAATATGAGTTTTTCAACTACCATGCCAAATATCTGCCCGGAGCCAGCCGGGAAATCTGTCCGGCCCGAATTGATGAGGCGCTGACGGAAAAAGCCCAGGCCTATGCTAAAATGGCACACCGGGCGCTTTTCTGTGAAGGATACAGCCGTACGGATATGATGCTGAGTGACCGGGAGCTTTATATCCTTGAAACCAACACGATTCCGGGAATGACCGAGACCAGCCTGCTTCCGCTGGCCGCCAAAACCGCCGGAATTCCTTTTTCAAGACTCCTGGATATCCTGATCGAGCTGGGAATTGAAAGCAAGCCCAAACGATCATAACCCCGGTTATCCTCTTTCTTTTGCCTGAAATTTCTGTCTTTTTCCCGCCAAATCCGCTATAAAGATCGGATCAGGGGCCGGTTACCAACCCCCTGATCGCTGAATAGTGACCTCTGGATAGTGATCTCCGACCCCTGTGAGAGGAAGATTGTGAATTCATCCCAGAAAAACGACCTGACCATCATTACCACCCATCTGAATGCCGACTTTGACGCCGTGGCTTCCATGCTGGCCGCTCAAAAGCTCTATCCGGAAGCCCTGGTGGTGTTTCCGGGCTCCCAGGAAAAAAACCTGCGAAATTTCTTCATCAGTTCCATGGTCTATCTCTTTAACATGGAAGATATGAAGCACATTGACTTTTCCCGCATCAAAAAGCTGGTACTGGTGGATACCCGCCAGCCTGGCCGCATCGGAAAGTTTTCAGCCGTCGTTGACCGGCCGGATGTCGAAATTCATATCTATGACCACCATCCGGAGATGCCCACCGATATCAAGCCACATTACGGAGTCAACCGGCTGACCGGCGCAACCGTTACCATATTGACCGATATTCTCAAGGAAAAAAAGATCGATATCTCGCCGGATGAAGCCACTATCCTTTGCCTGGGGATTTATGAAGACACCGGTTCGTTTACGTTTCCCTCAACAACCGAATATGATTTTACCGCAGCGGCATTTCTGCTGTCCAAGGGCGCCAATCTCAATACCATTTCTTCCATGATCGCCCGTGAAATCAGCCCCGAGCAGATCAGCCTCTTAAATGACATGATCCAGTCGGCAACACATCATATGATCAACGGGATCGACATTGTTCTGACCAATATCATCAGCGAAAATTACATACCGGATTTTGCCGTACTGGTTCACAAATTCATTAAAATGGAGAATCTGAACGCCGTTTTCGCCCTTGCCGGCATGGAGAATAAAGTGCATGTCGTAGCCCGAAGCCGGATTCCCGAAGTGGATGTCGGGACCATCGTGACGCTTCTGGGCGGCGGCGGGCACAGTTATGCCGCATCCGCAGCCTTAAAGGAGCAGACCCTGGCCCAGGTGGAGCAGCACCTTCTGGAAATTCTCTACAGCAAGGTTCGGGCCAGAAGAAAGGCCAGGGACATCATGTCCGCGCCACCCATTACCGTTGGCGCGAATGTGTCCTGCAAGGAGGCCGCCAATCTTCTGACCCGCTATAACATCAATGCGCTGGTGGTCACGGAAAAACCGGACCGCAAAGATGAACTGGTCGGGTTTATTTCCCGCCAGGTCATTGAAAAAGCCCTCTTTCACCAACTGGACGATGTTCCGGTGCGGGACTATATGACCACGGACATGGCCTGGGTCGCGCCGGATGCGGACATGCCCGAGATTCAGCAGAAAATCATCGAAAACAAGCAGCGGGTGCTGCCGGTCGTGAACCAGGATGTCATCATCGGCGTGATCACGCGAACCGACCTTTTAAACATTCTGGCCCGGCAAACCCAGAACAATTCCGAAAACCAGTTTGACCCCGGTAAAGACATCACCCATGCCAGAACCCGGAATATCATCAATTTCATGAACGAAAGGCTGTCCGACCGGGTGATGGACCTTTTGAAAACCATCGGCGAAGTCGCCAGCCAGCTTGGAGTCGGCGCTTATGTGGTCGGCGGTTTCGTCCGGGATCTGTTCCTGTATCGGCCAAACGATGACATGGATATCGTGATCGAGGGGGATGGCATTGCCTTTGCCAGGGAATATGGCGCACGGAACCAGGCCCGGGTCCATACCCACGCCAGTTTTGGAACCGCGGTCATCACCCTTTCGGATGGATTCAAGATTGATGTGGCTTCCGCGCGAATGGAATATTACAAATTTCCCACGGCCATGCCCATTGTCGAAATGAGTTCCATCAAGCTGGATCTCTTCCGCAGGGACTTTACCATCAATACCCTGTCGATCCAGCTCAATCCCGCGCGATTCGGCATTCTGATAGACTTTTTTTCCGCGCAGAAAGATATCAAGGAAAAAAGCATCCGGGTGCTTCACAACCTGAGTTTTGTGGAAGATCCGACACGGGCGTTTCGCGCCATCAAGTTTGAACAGCGGTTTGGGTTTAGCATCGGAAAGCTGACCAGCGGCCTGATTGATAATGCCGTAAAAATGGATTTGTTCTCTCGATTGATCGGGCGCAGAATTTTCAGCGAGATCAAACAAATCCTTGAAGAAGAAAACCCGGTTCCCGCCATCATGAGACTGGATGATTTTCAGCTTCTCAAAGTGATCCACCCGTCTCTTCAACTGTCCGCGGACATGACGGTACTGCTGAATGCCGTAAAAAAAGTGATCTCCTGGCACGATTTGCTTTTTCTTGAAGAATCCTATATGAAATGGCCGGTTTATTTTCTGGCTATTATCCGCGGCACCGATGTTAAGGTGACTGAGGATATCTGTAAACGCCTGGAGCTGGCGCCCCGGCCCTGCGCCCTGCTCTGCAAGGATCGTTTTGCCGCGGAACGCTCTTTGCTCTGGTTGGAGCGTAATACAACCCTCCCCAACCATGTGCTGTGCGAAAAACTGGCCGAATTTAAAACCGAGCTGATTCTGTTCATGATGGCTGCAACCCGCCAGGAGCGGGTGAAACGGGCGATTTCCAATTATTGCGTCACCCTGCGCTATATCCAGCCCGCCATGACCGGAAAGGACCTTCTGGAAATGGGCGTTGCGCCCGGACCCATTTACAAGGAAATCCTGAAATCCCTTCGCGACGAAAAGGTGAACGGCACGCTGAAAACAAAGGATGACGAGATGGAGCATGTGAAAAGGCGGCTGTCTTTTCTGTAGAACGGGCTGAAGGCCGAAAACTGAAGACGGATTCATTGCAATTTTTGGCCTTGATCATCGTTTCGGCAATTGTTCAGGACACCGATGATCAAAGCCCAATTTATTATTCTTTTCATTTATTTTAACAGGAGTTTTTCATGACGGTAAAAAAGAGAATTTTAAGCGGAATGCGGCCGACCGGCCCCCTTCATCTGGGAAATTACCATGGCGCGCTGGACAACTGGATCGCCATGCAGGAAGAATATGACTGTTTTTTCTTTATTGCCGACTGGCACGCCCTGACCAGCGATTATGAAAACCCGGGAAACATCCGTCGTTTTGTTCAGGAAATGATGATCGACTGGCTGAGCGCAGGCCTTTCCCCGGAAAAATGCACCCTCTTTGTCCAGTCCAGCGTCATGGAACATGCCGAGCTGTTCCTGCTGCTCTCGATGATTACCCCGGTTCCCTGGCTGGAACGCAATCCCACCTATAAAGATCAGATTATTCAGCTCGAAAACAAGGATCTGTCCACCTTCGGGTTTCTGGGATACCCGGTGCTTCAGGCGGCGGATATCATCATGTACAAGGCCAACGG
>CAIVVZ010000372.1 GCA_903909505.1 uncultured Desulfobacteraceae bacterium | reverse complement strand
TTAGGAAACCATTGCTCTATCCACTGAGCTACGGGGGCAAAAAGCAGGAACAAATCCAGAAAGGTGGCAACGGCTGAAACAGCGGATCACGGTATCAGCGGCACGAAATCCTGTTGCAGAAATAGCAGAAAGTGGCGCTGGATTCAAGAGAGAATAATAAAAAAGCGGGTAAGCCATTGGCTGTCCCCGCTTTGATCTCATTATCTGGTCGGGGCGAAAGGATTTGAACCTTCGACCCCTTGAACCCCATACAAAAAAAGCAGTTTTTCACCATTTTTCACCCCCCTTCATTTTATCAAAAATATACTTGAAATAATTCTAAAATTAGCCTATATTTCTATTCAAGACATTGCACCATTTTTCACCCTTATGAGTGCTTATCTTGTACCCCATCTTGTACCCAGTTTTTGACGATAAGAGGCTATAAAATATGACACTTACTGATTTACAGGTACGAAAAATGACCCCAAAAACAGAGCGTTTTGAGGTTTTGGACTCGAACGGGCTATACATCCGGGTTATGCCGACCGGAAAAAAATCCTGGGTGTTTCGTTTTAATTTTGAAGGAAACCCGCGACGGATGACCCTGGGGGCCTACCCTGCCTTGACATTGGCAGAAGCAAGGGAAAAACACGCCTTAGCTTCACAGGACATTACAAAGGGCATTGATCCGGGCATTAAGGCGCAAGAAGAAAAGGCCAAACGAAAGGCCGCACCAACATTTCAAGACCTTCTTGATGAATTTTGGGAAATCGAGTTGAACGTCAAAAAATCCGGGATTCAGACAAGAAAATTACTTGAAAAAAATGCTTTGCCTACGTGGAACAAACGAAAAGTTGCAGACATTAAACGGCGTGACATTGTGATCTTGCTTGATGGAATCCGGGCACGGGCACCGATTGTCGGGAACCGGGTTCATGGTGCTTTGAGCCGCCTTTTCAATTTTGCAGCCGAGCGCGGGGTTATTGATGATTCACCTTGTACCAGGATAAAAAAAATACATGAACAAGGCCGCAGCCGTATTTTGTCTGATGATGAAATCAAGATATTATGGGACGCCTTAGACATTGAAAACAAGGCTGTTGACATTTACAGGGTATCTAAACTGGCCCTAAAAATGATCCTGTTGACCGGGCAGCGACCGGGCGAGGTTGCCGGGATGACCTGGGCCGAAATTGACAACGATTTATGGAACCTACCAGCCGACCGCACGAAAAACGGCGTGGAAAACAGGGTGCCATTGAATATGATGGCATTGGAAGTCATTGAACAGGCGCGCGTTTATTCGGGTGATTCGCTATATGTTTTTCGATCTTCCCATAAATCTGATGCAGCAATGAGCCGACATGCTTTGAGCCGGGCAATTTCACGCCATTGGTCAGAAATCAGCTTTCAGGAAGCCTTCACCCCTCATGATTTGCGGCGAACCCTCAGAACCCGCCTTGCTGAAATCGGCGTTTCTGATGTAGTTGCAGAGCGCGTAATGGGCCATAAGCTTCAAGGGGTTTTGGGTATTTATAACCGGCATTCATACGATGTTGAAAAACGACAGGCGCTTTCCAGTTGGGAACAGCGGTTGCGTGAAATCCTGGGGTTTTCAGAACCAGTTTCAAACGTTATTCAATTGGAGGCGCGCCGTGGATAAAATAAAAATAAAGAGGCCGAGCGCCCTGGGACTGGATGCCTATTTGCCGACTGAGGGGCAAGGCCGGGAAGAGATGATCCAGATTTACGATTGGAGCTTAGAGGACGCTTTAAAGGCGGAAGAAGAGTGGGAATGCAGATATGGACCGGACGTAAGAGGCCGAGGGCCGCTCTGTAGATGGATCGGGGCAAGAAAACTAAAGGACATTTATGAAATGTACAAGGCGGGAAACAACCAGGCAATTCTTGAAGCGCTTCATATCTGCTCTTTTAATTCATTACCGATTCCCCGTTGGTGTCAAATGGCTTTCTTGTCGTCATATCGCAAGGTAAAGTTTTATAGGGCCAAAAGTTGGGATGATGTTTTTGGTTGCCCTCATGCTAAAGGGACGAACCTTTACGCGAAAGAAAAAGAGAGATATTTTAGACGAAAGGTCGTTAAACGAATTGAAGAAATCAGAAGAAATGAGCCCTCAACCCCTATAGACGGGGCATTATTTGAGCGTGTAGGGTTAGAGTTTGGCATTGGAGGTAAAACTCTAACTGAAACATATTATTACAAGGAGAAAAAGTACAGGTTACGCTTTCTGTCTATGCAAGATAACCATTCCCAATAAAATATAAAAACTTTCGGGAATATCTTCCCGTTTCAGTGTGAAATGATGCCTGTCAATGAGTAACTTGACGGGCATTTTTTATTTTAAGGGGGACACATGCAGAAACGAATTATCAGAAAGCCGGAATTATTTTCAAAAATTGGTTTATCGGACTGCACAATTTGGAGAATGGAAAAAGCAGGCCGTTTTCCTCAGCGGATTCAGTTGGGCGGAAATTCGGTTGGATGGTTTAATGATGAAATTGAAACGTGGCTTTCGAGAAAAGCGGCGGATCGGGTTGAAGTCAGAAAAGCATAATGAATCGGCAAGAGCGGGGGCGTGCCAAAAAGGAAAAGCCGACCAGGGGCTAATCTGAACGGCTTTCAGGGAAATTGAACGATGAATAAACAATATAACGATTCGGGCGGAAAGTCAAGGGAAGTCACACCCGGGGGCATCGATTTTGAAAAAATCCCATCGGATTTGAAAATCATTCCGAACTGGGTTTTATGGAATCTTGAACCCAATAAAGACGGCCGGATGACAAAAAAACCGTACCAATGCAATGGAGATCCGGCAAAAAATAACGATCCATCGACCTGGGCGAATTTTGAAACCGTTGTTGCTTCTTATGAACTCGGCGGATGTTCCGGAATTGGCTTTGTGTTTCAGAAATCATGTGGAATCATCGGCATTGACCTTGATCATGTGGTTGATCCGGAAACCGGCAAAGTCATTGTACCCTGGGCTTTAAAAATCGTTCAGGATTTAAAATCCTATACTGAATACTCCCCATCGGGTGATGGCTTGCACATCTTCTGCAAAGGGTCAATCCCTGAAAATGGGAAAGATGGCGTAGAATCACATCTCCCACATATAGAAATGTATTGTGACCGGCTTTATTTCACAGTCACAGGGAGGGTATTCCATGCTTAATACCATCAGGGAATGCACTATTGAGCTTCCGGCTGTCTATGACTTCATGCGGACCCGTAAGGTCAGTATGAACCCACCGAAAGACCCACCACCAAAACAGGAACCACCACCGCGGCAATCTGGATCAGCGTTTCAATGGGACGGAATTATTGAACACCTACCTGTGAAAGAAACCACAAAACGATTGATTCTTGATGGAGCCCCCAAAGGGGAACGATCAGATGCCATGATGACCGTCATAAATGCTTGTGTTTGGTCTGGATTGACCCCCGAACAGATTGTCGGGGTTTTTCTGGCCTATCCTATCGGACAAAAATTCCGGGATGATAAGCATGGCCGGGTTGAATGGTTACAGCCACAAATTGACAGGGCTAGAGCCAAAACCACCGACCGGGCCACCGCATCAGGCGCACATGACTATAAAGGGGCAGATCCGGCGCCGGATGAAAAACCACCTCTATATGGTGAATCATCCCCGAATGAAAATAAAACTCAAAATAGATTCGCTTGGATTGGGGATATCGAAATCAAAAAGCCGGTTTGGTTGATACCTGGCCTGTTTGAGCAGGGCAGCTATGGTCAACTTTTCGGGGACCCTGGATCATACAAGAGCTTTTTAGCCTTTGATTGGGGTTGCAGGGTTGCTTCTGGTACTCCATTTGCTGGAAAGCCTGTTATACAGTCCTCTGTTGTGATTCTGGCCGGTGAAGGGGTTCACGGACTGCCCAGACGAGTCAAAGCATGGTGTATCCATAACAAGATTGATATGAAAACACTGCCTCTTGCTATCTCGCGCATGGGGGCATCCCTGACAAATGCAGATGACGTTAAATCCCTGATTATGGATCTTAAAGAGCTGTTGGGCAATCAACAGATAGGCATGATCATAATTGATACGGTTGCTCGGAATTTTGGCCCTGGGGATGAAAACAGCACCAAAGACATGGGCATATTCAATGCAGCCTGTGACCGTCTCCGGAATGAATTTAATACTACCGTTTTAGCGGTTCATCACACAGGGCAAGCTGATAAAACCAGGGGGCGCGGTTCAATGGCACTTCCCGGGGCGATAGATTCAAACTATCGGGTTGAACTTGATCAAGATGGTATCTGCCATTTGTACTGTGAAAAAATGAAGGAATTTGAAAAGCCTGGGCATATGGCATTCAAGCCCCTATCCATCGACCTAGGGTATAAGGATGACAATGGGGACCCGATAACGTCGCTGGTACTGGAACAGACAGACGCGGAAGAACACGAACGCAAGGGATGTATCGGTAAAGGTGCAAAACAACAAATCATGATGCAGGTTCTAAATGATATGGTTTCAGAAAAGGATTTTAACCTTGAAAAAATTGGATTGCCTCCGACTGGATGTGTTCTTGAATCCGATTGGATTGAAGAATGCCGGAAAAAATTAACCAGAAAAAACATACATGACAATCGGAAACTGTTTTTTGTTAAAGCTGGATATGTGTACCTGAAAGGTTACTCCTAAAACCGTTACGAGGCGTTACATTCGTTACCTCTTATAGAGGTAGGTAACGTTTGTAACACTTGCCTTGTGTAACAATCGTAACGTTTGTAACACTTGTAACGTTTGTAACGCATAAGAAAATACCCCCCTGTGAATGAAACGAGAAATGGAATTTATGAAAAACCAAACTGAATTTGAAGAAATAATGGATCAATATCCGCAGATCCCCGTCGAGGTCATGAGACCCTGGCAGCGCGGATGTGGTCATGAGTCGCTACGCGGGCGCTTTTGGGGTGCCGTCATGACACAGGCCATGACACCCGAGCAATTCAGGGAGATGGCGCGGAATATGATCCGGACCGGCAAGGCCACAATTCAGGATGGATATTTCAAGCTGATGTGATACCAAGGGGGGGGGGGGGGGTGATGTGAGACTATCGGATGAACACGAGGCGCTTGTCAGTGAGGTTGCGGCATTGGGCTTGCCAACTTGCTAACCAAACGCTTGACGGGGATCAGGGAACGGCAGGGGGCATGGTTGAAGAGGCAGGGACACCATAGGGGCGGTCGATATGTATACAATCTCAGAATTCTGACAACCAGTCTGGCTGTTTCAATGCAAATCCCGCAATATTGATGAATCTGGTTAACCACAGCAAGGATAGATGTTAACGCTAAAAGATGAATGATTACAATGGGGTACGGGGCGGGTAAAATGTCTAGGCGGCCATTCTTGTGAACCGGATAGGCTGCTTTGTGCGCAACGGTGCATTTTCAGAACTTTTTCGAAAAGGAGGTTTCAGTGGTAAAAATACAATGCGAATCATGTCCTACGATCTTTGATGGGCGCCCCAATCGGCGTTATTGCTCTATCAAATGTAGGCGGAGAGCAGAAAAAAAAGCATTAATACTCAAAATCCAGAAGCGACGTGAAGAACGGCGGGCGTCGCTGTCACAGCCGGAAATAACACAATGGATTCACATAATTTAATGTGGCCGGAAGTGAATATCCGGAAAAAAGGTTTTTTGATTAAGCCGAACCAGTGCCGGTTTTCGTCCATCGGCAAACGCCACAGCAAAGCACGAAAGCCGGTTTTATCCTTCATTCAAGCCCGTTTCCCTTTGACTTATGGACTGAGCGTGACTTCCGCTTTTGAGCCCCCCGACAGCGTGACACTTTTCATTATTGATCCGCCTTGACTTTCGTTTTGTACGGTCCAGTTGATTCTTGTGATAACATAAAATGACCCATCAGCAACATCTGTAAAATTGAAAAAGCCAGCCGCATCGCATTTTGTTAATCGAACAGTATTTAAAAAAAGATCAGCACCGGGGAATGTAATAGACTGATACATACCTGTTGAATAATAGCCCTCAATATCCGATCCAAAAACGTGTTTCGCCCATTCGCGGGCACAATTGGTAACAGGCATTAAAATTACGTTGCTACCTGCACAAGTTACAACTCCACCTCCGACTTGACGAATAAGGCCGCTCCCTTTTATCTGATTTGAGCCCGGCAAAAGCATAATTTTTGCTTGGCTTTCATCAAAAGGCGCCTTAATAGTTATGGCTTGGTTCATCCCACACGCACCAAATACAAAGCAACAAAAGATTGATAGAGCGGTTTTAATACGCATATTTCCCCTTCTATGGCTTTATTTCCGTACATTTTGCACCATCGCCATGATGGTAACTGCAAACGTATTTTTTACCATTGCATTCAGCTACCCAATTGTGCATTCCAGTTATGGCGCTTGCGGTTTCCTCTGTGATAATTATTTCTTCTGGCCTACATGGCACTTGGCCGGATGTAAATTGGCTTGAAATGCGGGCAGACGTGCAGCCTGAAATAATGATTGCCAGTACCAACAAAACAATTAATCTTTTCATGTTCCCCCCCTTTTAAATATTTCAAATGTCCCAATTTACCATCTCAACATAATGCGCTATTCGCGTATCAGCACCAATAACCCGTTTTCAAAAACAAGTGCCTTTAAACAAAAATCACCATAGCACCAGTGTGTAGTTTTTCCCATATATGTCGTTGTCGATGATGCTTGCATGGGTTTCCCCCATGACTCTTTGCATTGATCCATATCCATACCAAGTCTTACATAATGATTAAGAATGAGGTCTTTATCTTCTTTTGACCATTTTGAATTTTCGGAAATTCTTTCAGCTCTTTTCTTGGCTGATTTTTCAGTTGATTCTTTTAACTTTTTGTCGATTTTAATATTTTTTGATTTAAGATAAAGTTTATATTCACTATTTAATGGAGCAGGTGAAAAGTGCCTTTTGCCAGTATTATCTTCATAGACATAAATATCACAAAAGGCAATCTTGTAACCTGATAAAACAAATATCAATAATAATATGAAAATCTTTGACGTTGATTTCATATATGGCTCATAATTTAAATATTCTTGATGTCTCTCCACAATAATAATTGGATACTACCCTGTATAAATTTCAGAGTTCTGAGTCAACAATATTATCTTCTGTTTGAAAAACGATACGTTGAAAAGCGACTGGCAAGGCTGGGATTTCCCTGGGGGGATAAGATACGCCGGGCTATGATCAGGGCAGCCAGTCAGGGGCGCTATGTGACGTTTTCAGGGCGTGGGCCTTATAGATGACATACACAAGGAACGGACAGACACAGGAAACGGGCAGGACAAAGGGGACTTGTTTATTGTCTTGCCTTATTGGTCGGAAATGTGGCATTGCTGAAATTGGAACCGACACCAGGGAGCCATGACCGGAATAATCCGCACCGGGGCCGAATGGGAAAAAATATTTTATGTTATAGCGTCAATTATGTTGACATTGCCTTATAATGCAAGATACCCATTCCGATCACACCTCAAAAGGAGTATTTTTAAAATGGAAGCTTTAGCGGTTATTGTTCTTGTATTAATAATTATTGTTTTAATCTGTTACAAGAAACCAGACCCAGTAAAAGTTGAAGCACTTAGAATTCAAAGACAGTTAGAAGTTGAAGCACTTAGAAAAGAAGAACTGTTAAAAAAAATTGGCCCAATTTCGCCAGCGTATATTTGCCCACACTGCAAAGAAAAAGGGCATGTTCACACCATACACGTTAAACGTAAAAAAGGCGTGAGTGGCGCTAAGGTGACAGGAGCTCTTTTGACTTGTGGTGTATCTGTACTTGCTACGGGGCTATCGAGAAAAGAAGGGCTGACACAAGCGTATTGTGAGAACTGCAATTCGACATGGGATTTTTGAGTATATTGGGGGCACCCTGTAACGATCACAAATATATAAAATGAAAAACTAAAACAGTTTATCAGGAATACCTTTTATTTTACACTCGATCCCGCAGGATGGACAAATAACCCTGCCCGTGCCATCTTTAAGGCTGAGGCCAGATATCTTGATCTCCTTCCCGCACTGAGGGCAGGCGATATTACCTTTGATAGCCTTTGCGATGTCATCGCGGCCAAAGTCGGGGTTGGGAACGAAGCGGGCCATAGTTGATCTCCTTTTGTTTCCTGGCGGGTTTGGGTTGGTGGACGCTCATGGGGATTTTTCGCATAACTTCTTCATTTCTTTTTCATCTTCAACTTTAAATTTTTTCATATATATTCTTTCCATCTTTTTCATCAACTCATAGCATGAATCAAAATCAGCTTGAGATTGCCTTGTGCGCCTTCCCATAACAACACCAGCATAAACCCTGCCATCGGACATAACCTTGCAATATTCTTTGATGAAAGTCGGTTGATCCATATCCTGTAGTTCAGCGTATTCATAATTACCGCAAGGGCCAGCCATAGCGATGGCATGGGCCAAAATTGATAAACAGATAAACAATATAGTGATAAGTTTTTTCATTTTCTATTCTCCTTTGGTATGTGATGGTAAGGCTAAAAATCCCAAACTGATCCACAATTCCCGCACGTCGCATGAGTCATATCTTCCTTGCGGGATAAGCCTGTTGCGAGCGTGGAAACGCCCATTGTTAAGACGGCTCCGGTTGCCTTTGCTCCGCTTATGCCCTTTTTACGCTTGACGTGAATCGTTCTGACCATTCCCCTTGTCAAGCAATGCGGGCAAACATATTTAAATGAAATAGGCCCCTGCTCTTGCAATAATTTATATTTGCCATTGGCGCTATCTATTTTTGCCGCTTTTTTTAAAAATACATAAAAGAATAAAATAACTAATCCTGGAACTATTATATATTCCATTTATATGCCTCCTGGTATGTGACGGTAAGTGATATTAATCCCAATATGGCTTTCCGGTATCGTATTCTTCCCAATTGGCTCCGATCAATTATTTCGGTACAGGATTTGCTTTGTGCAGCATCAATTTTAAAAAAAATGGATACTACCCAGTATGAATTTCAGCATGTCCTGTCAACAATAATAATCGAGTCCAGGTTTTTCAGGGGATCAGATGCACCGGACCAGGGAACGGCGAAACGTGGGGCACAAGGCGGGGCTTTCAGGGCGTGGGCCTTGTGAGGACATGCACCGGAAAGCCGGACAGACACAGAATCAAGACAAAGGGGATTTGTTTCTTGTCTTGTTCATTGGCCGGGCTATCCAGGCACCGGAATCTTTCTGATGGTTCAACATGGGTTCAAGGCCGAAACAGGCAGCACGGGGCCATGAGCGAGCCGGGCCAGTGAAACCGGGTTGCAGGCCGGTCTATCGAAAAAGTGAACAAGTTTCTTACAAAACCGGCAAGAAAAGCCGCCTAAACTTATGCCATGCCATGAACCCGGTTTTCTCTTTGTCCTGGGGAAAGCCGGTTATTTTCCCTTCTGGGGCGATTTCAACGACTTTTTCCCATATGCTTCTTTGTTGTTTAGGCTCCAGGCGGATCAGTGGCAAGCTGTTTGCTTGAAAATTAATGGGCTATACTGGGTCAAGGGCGATGTAGTTTAAAATTGCCTGTTGAAAAAAATTCTTGACATCCGAGTCATTCAAGCTGATTATATAATCATAAATGGATTGGGACTACCCGGTCGGCGAAAGGCCTCTTGGACTACCAAGAGGCCTTTCGCTATATTAAGGGAACACTTTCAATCCAAACCCCTCTATTTTTCCCGCTCCATCCCTGTAGAATTTACCGTCCAATATAGCTCTAGCCCTGTTCAGTTTCCCTGGATTCAACACAGAGATACCGATTGGTCGTGCCGTAAGGTCGGCAAGCTGTAACCCTTCCGAATTGGTTTTCTTATCAGCAATGATGATGTCAAAGGGCAGTGGTTTCCTGAAATAATTGTTGCCTCCTTGAATGCGCCTGAACGCAAGTTCCAGTTCACAATCTTCTTTTTTCCCCCTGCTTTCACAAACAACATACGTCAATTTGTCGGCCTGGCCATTATTCAGCAAAAAACGATATAAGCGCTCAAGGCCAAGCTCCATAGAGAAATGATACGGATGGGCGGGATTTACATATCTGGCAGAAAGGCGTCTTTTATCAATAACCATCGCGAAAAGTGTAAAGTCAGCTTGATCGATTATTGTAGTCAGGTCACTCATGAAGTTCTCTCTGGTCGTTTTGCCCATCATGGAAAAAGCTCCTTTTTTTTTCCTGATGTCGTGTTCATGAAGCACGACCATGTCGTGACCGAAGGTGGCAAATTTGAGCTGTCGCAATGCCGGGGTTACCTGGGCAGAATAGACCTTTTTAAGGAAGACACAGAAAGACAAGCAGAAAACAGGGTACTGCGGATCAATAGATGAAAGGCTGTGATCACCGCTTTCATCAACATAAATGATATAATCGCTATAAATAGGCATTCTCACATCTTCTCGGTCTTCAAGCTTTCCGTCCATCTATCATCGATAACCTTGACTGCGATATCTACCGGCTTTCCCTCCTGGGAATCGAGGGCTTTGTTATTTTGGTTCAAAGGGGCTTTGATCTTGTACCCCGTTTTGTACCCCGTCAATTTTTCCAATAAAAAAAGGCTACGATTTTACCCGTAACCTTATGATTTTATTGGTCGGGGCGAAAGGATTTGAACCTTCGACCCCTTGAACCCCATTCAAGTGCGCTACCAGTCTGCGCTACGCCCCGACTCTTTTGACTTATTAACACGATGAAAGGCAGACTGTCAAGCATTGCCGGCAATTTTTGATAAATGGGAGAAAATAACGCCAACGCCCCAACCATCAATGGTCATCTTTGCGGGCTCACTTAAGCCGCTGGCAGATAAGGCGTCATATCCTGAACATATTCGATAAGCACATTAAATCCACCTTGTTTCAAAGCGGAAATGGCCTTTTCTCCATCTCTGGACGGAACCCGCATGACCAGATGATAGATACCGGGATATTTTTTATCCGGCCATGCAAAAATACTGCGGATATTGATCTGAAGATCCTTCAGAATCTTGGAGATCTCCGCCACATAGCCGATACGGTCATATACCAGGACCGTAAACCGGACGCTCTCCTTATCAATTCCTATGGCCTCAAGCAACACGCCCATGACATCCGTTGTGGTAATAATGCCGACAAGATTGTCTCCTTCCATAACCGGAAGCGCGCCAATGCGATGTTCCTGCAGGACAAGGGCAGCCCGTTCTATGGTGGTAGCCGGCGTAACGGAAACATATTTCTTGATCATGATCATGTTCACCGTGACTTTTGTCAGCAGGTAATTCAGTTCATGAGTGCTCAGGGTTGTGGCCGGCGAGGCCCAGTTTTGTTTCAGATCCCGGTCAGAGACCAGACCCAGCAGCTTGTTTTTTTTGTCCACAACCAGAAGATGGGCGATCCGTTTTTCATTCAGAATCTCCATCGCTTCCACCAGGGTGGTTTCGGGGGAAACGGTAACCAGATCAGTGTGCATGACGCGGCCAACATACATCGGATTATCTCCTTTTTTGAATAGAAGGGAAGTTATCGCAAAGCATGGATGCGATGCTGTCCTGTTTTTTTGGTATTAAGATAAACCCTGCTTGGGTGTCAAGAAAAACCGTTGGCAACAGGATAAACAATGCCGATCCAAAATTGATATTGACACAATATGCGATGAGGCTTAGATTTCGAATAATAATTGGAAATATACCGAAATGACGGCCATAAAATATTCGTCTGAGCCCGAGATCATCGGTTTTCTGTGCAACTGGTGCGCCTATGAGGCTGCCGATTCCGCGGGAAGATCCCAAAAAGCATACCCGGCCAACTTAAAAATCATTCGGGTGATGTGCTCCGGCAGAGTGGATCCCTGCTTGATTCTTGAAGCGTTTCATCAGGGCGCGGACGGCGTGGTCCTGATGGCATGCCGCAGGGGAGAGTGCCATTACAAGACCGGCAACATTCAGGCGCTTAAGCGCCATGTTCTGCTGGTCGCAACGCTTCAAACCCTGGGTATCGAAGCGGACCGGCTCAGGCTGGAGTGGATATCCGCGGCAGATAAGGATAAATTTGTTCAGGTTGTCTGCGAAATGACAGAACGATTACAGAAACTCGGACCGTTGGGGGACAGATGAAATTGTCGATTGCTGAAAAACTGCGCCGGTTCTATGATCAGTTTTCCGGTGAGGATCGGGTGCTGATCATCATCAATGCCGATCCCGACGCAATTGCCAGCGCCATGGCCATCAAACGCCTGCTCTGGCGTAAAACCGCGGGGGTCGCCATCTCCAGCATCAACATCATCCAGCGGCCCGACAACCTCGCCATGGTCGAACTACTGGGCGTGACCCTAATTCATGTGGATGCCGTCAAGGAAGGCCAGTATAACCGATTCATCATCGTGGATTCGCAGCCCGACCATCATCCGGCCTTTGCCAGGTTCAGCCCCCTTAACGTTGTGATCGACCATCACCCCGTAACCGATGTCAAGGCCGCATTTACCGATATCCGGCCGTGTTACGGGGCAACCGCCAGTATCCTGACCGAATACCTTCGAGCCGCCGGTATCAAGCCATCGTCCAAGCTGGCCACGGGCCTGTATCATGCCATAAAAAATGACACCAGCAATTTTGAGCGTCCCTCTCTCGTGGAAGACATCCGCGCATTTCAGTTTCTGCATCACCATGTCAACATTCAGTTGGCCAGAAAAATTGAACATGCCGAAATCCGGCCCGAATACCTGAAATACTTTGCCACGGCGCTTCAGAGCAAGCGAATTCATGGCGGCAGAATCTATGCCCACCTGGGTACGGTCAAAAATCCGGATGTGTGCGTTCTGGTGGCGGATTTTTTCATGCGGGTGCATTCCATCACCTGGAGCATTGTCTCAGGCATTTGTTCACAGAAACTGGTGATCGTGTTCAGAAACGACGGGCTTCGAAAAGACGCCGGAAAACTGGCTAAAAAGGCTTTTGGGTCGTTCGGATCCGCCGGAGGCCATAAAGGCATGGCAAGGGCCGAAATTCCGATTGTCAATATTGAAGGGGTACTGGACCCTAAACCTGACGGGCGGATGCTGAACTGGGTGATTGGCCGAATCGAGCGAAAAAAATCATGATGGATGCCCTCCCCCCCATTACCGTTACCATTCTGGGCTCCGGGACCTGCGTTCCCTCGCTCCGCAGAAGTTCCTGCTCGGTCCTGATGGAAATCGGCGAACAAAAACTGCTTTTTGACGCCGGCGCGGGGACCCTTCGAAGGATGCTGGAATGCGGCGTTTCCATTTTTGATATTTCCTGTATTTTCTTCAGCCACTTTCACCCGGATCATACCGCGGAGTTGGTCCCCTTTCTGTTTGCAACCAAGTATTCAGAGCGCAAGCCCCGGAAAACACCGTTGACCCTTATCGCGGGAAAAGGATTCTCCGCCTTCTACCAAGCACTTAAGCAGGCCTACGGCGCCTGGATTGAACTGGACTCCGACATCCTGTCAATTGTCGAGATGGACACCCGAACGCCCGACCGTCTGGACTTCGATCTGTTTTCGGTCAGCACCCGGCCGGCGGCTCACAATCCAGAAAGCATTTCTTACCGGATTACATCGCCATCCGGCTATTCGGTGGTCTATTCCGGCGATACGGATTATACCGAAAACCTGATTACACTGGCTAAAGGCGCTCAGGTCCTGATTTGTGAGTGCTCGCATCCGGATGAAGAAAAAGTTCAGGGGCATCTGACGCCTTCCCTGGCCGGTGGAATTGCCGCAAGCGCCGGCGTCCAAAAACTGGTACTGACCCATTTTTATCCCCGGTGCGACGGGTTTGATATTGAAAAAGAATGCCGAAAAACATATAATGGCAAATTTGTGCTGGCAGAGGATCTCATGCGTCTATGAAATATTATCCTGTAAATCTGGATATCCGGCGCCGGTCCTGCCTGGTTGTCGGCGGCGGTGCCGTTGGAACCCGTAAAGTCAAGACACTGCTGGACTGCGGGGCCGCGGTTACGGTGGTCAGCCCGGAAGTGACGAATCCGCTATCTGTATTGGCCGGGGAAAACCGTATTTCGCTGAAACAGCGGCCCTATCAGGCATCTGATCTTGACGGCGTTTTTCTGGTCATTGGCGCAACCGATAACAAGGCTTTGAACCACGCCATTCACGACGATGCCCGGAAGCAGGGGAAACTGTGCAATATTGCGGATCAGCCCGATCTGTGCAATTTTATCCTTCCTTCCATCATTGAGCGGGGGGATCTGATTATTGCCATTTCCACTTCGGGAAAGAGTCCGGCATTTGCCAGACGGCTTCGAAAGCAGCTTGAGGCGCAGTTCGGCCCGGAATATGCCGGGTTTTTAAAACTGATGGGTGCTGTTCGCAATATATTGCTGGAACGAACCCGCGCTCCCGAGGCGCATCGGCGGGTTTTTGAAAGCCTGATCGATCAGGGACTGCTGGAATGCATTCGAGACGATGACAAGGCTCGAATCGACACGATGTTGATATCGGTCTTGGGTCCGGGCTATGGGTATGATTGGGTGTGTGAGCATGGTTATGATATTTAACAATGGGCTTTCAGACAGGCTATACGGTGAAATTGAATGGAAATGGTGATATTCGGCATCACTTTCCTGTATTTACTCAGTTCGGCAGGATATTTGTCCTATCTTTTTCTGCAGAAAAATGCCCTTCAGCAGATCAGCGGCTACACTTTGGTGGCTGCCTTTCTATGTCATACGGCAGCCATAGGATACAATTTTTTCCTGGCCGGCCACATTCCGGTCCGGGATCTTCACGAAGCCCTGTCCATGGCTGCCTGGACCCTGTCCGGCGCGTATATTCTATCTCTTTATCGCTTTAACCTGAAGGTCCTTGGCGCTATTGTTGTCCCTCTGGCCAGTCTGGTGATGGTTGCTTCCGCCCTTTTGCCGCGCGCATCTATTGAGGCGCAGATGAGTTTTCGCAGCATCTGGCTGGTTTTCCATATCCTGGCGGTATTTATCGGAGAAGCGGCCTTTGCACTGGCCTGTGGCATTGGCATTCTTTACCTGTTTCAGGAAAAGGCAATAAAAACCAAAAAACGCAGTTTTTTTTACAAACGCCTGCCCTCTCTGGAACTTCTGGATGCTTCCGGCTATACCTGCATTGTGGCGGGGTTTACCCTGCTGACGATCGGACTGGCTACGGGCTTTGTCTATGCCAAGCTGATCTGGGGAAGGTTTCTCAGTTGGGATCCCAAGGAAATCTGGTCCGCCATCACCTGGCTGATTTATGCGGCCCTGATTCACGAACGCCTGACCGTCGGCTGGCGCGGCAGAAAAGCAGCGATCATGGCCATCATCGGTTTTTGCGTGGTAGTCTTCACGTTTCTTGGCGTTAACCTGTTTTTAAAAGGTCATCATGGCGTATTTACCCGCTGGTAGCACCTTTGATGACTTTGATTTTTATTCGAGTTTATTATGATTGATATTGTACTTCTGGGATTAAATCACAAAACCGCTCCGGTTGAACTGAGGGAATGCCTTGCCTTTTCCGGGGAGCAAATTGCAACGGCGTTGGATGATTTCAACAATTATCCGCACCTTTCCGAAATGGTCCTGGTTTCCACCTGCAATCGGGTGGAAATTCTGATGGCAACTTCGGACAGGCTGCTTGCGATTCAAACCGCCAAACAATATATTTCTGAAATTAAACAGATACCTGTTTCCGAATTTGAAAACGCCCTTTATGTTCATACCGGAGAAGATGCCATCCGCCATGTTTTTCGCGTGGCTTCCAGCCTGGATTCCATGGTTGTCGGAGAACCCCAGATTCTGGGGCAGATGAAGGACGCCTATCTGACTGCAACACAGAAAAACACCTCCGGTGTGATTCTGAACCGACTGCTTCACAAAACTTTTTTCGTGGCCAAAAGAGTCCGCAGCGAAACCGGCATCGGCGATCATGCCGTATCCATCAGCTACGCGGCCATCGAGCTGGGTCGCAAGATATTCGGCTCGCTGGAAGATAAAAAAGTGCTGCTGATCGGCGCCGGAGAAATGGCTGAACTGGCGGTCGAGCACCTGCTTCGAAACCGATCCGGCGATGTTTTCGTAGCAAACCGGACCTTTGAACGCGGCCTGGAGCTGGCGAAACGCTTCAAAGGCAGGGCGATCCGGCTTGAAGAAGTTTCTGAATGTTTGGAAGAAGTGGACATCGTCATCAGCTCGACCGGCGCGCCCGGTTTCATTTTAAACCGTGATCAGGTGAAATCGGTCATGAAAGTCCGCAAAAACCGGCCGGTTTTTTTCATCGATATTGCCGTTCCCCGCGACATCGATCCCGAAATCAACCGCCTGAGCAACGCGTATGTATATGACATCGACGACCTGAAGAATGTCATCGATGAAAACATCGAGGACCGGAATCGGGAGGCTGTCAAGGGGGAACGCATCGTGGATGAGGCCGTCATCCAGTTCCGCAAGTGGTATGAAAGCCTGGGTGTGGTACCCACCATCGTGTCGCTGAGAGCCAAACTGGAGCATATCGCCGAATCCGAAATCCAGAAAACCCTGCAATCCCTCAAACACATTTCAGAAGAGGACCGCATCGCCCTTCAGCGAATGACCCAGGCCATGGTCAATAAAATACTTCATGATCCAACGGTGTATTTAAAAAGAAACGGCTGTTACGGGGACAAATCGATAAATATTGACATAACCCGAAAGCTCTTCAATCTGGACGATGAAACAAACGGTTGATGGCTTCGTAAAAAGTCCAATATCTGCGTTGAGCTTCATCCTTCGTCATTGCGGCGTACTGGTCGTACGGCAGGCGGAACGCCGATCCTCAGGATTTGCACGCCTTGATCTTGAACTTTTTACTTTGCCATCTCATTTTTGACTTTTAGGAGGTTTTATGAAAAAAATTGCATTCCTTTTTCCGGGCCAGGGATCTCAGAGCGTCGGCATGGGAGAGGATCTGAATCAGGCATTTTCCGAAGCAAGAGAGATTTTCGACATGGCGGAGGCCATTACCGGCATTGCCATCCGGGATCTCTGTTTTAAAGGCCCAATGGAACACCTCACCCAGACCGTCAACCTTCAGCCGGCGGTGACGGCAATGAATCTGGCCTGCCTGTCCCTGTTGAACAAACATAGAATTGTCCCGGAGTTGACTGCCGGACACAGTCTGGGAGAATACAGCGCCCTTTGCGCCGCCGGGGTCCTGTCCACCGAAGACACGTTAAAACTCGTCCACAAACGCGGACAGCTCATGCACCGGGAAGCCACGCAGAACACCGGCGCCATGCACGCCATTGTGGGGCTTCCGATCGAAACCATCCAGCAGATGGTTTTAGAAGCTCAAGCCGAAGGCATTGTTGCGGTCGCCAATCACAATACCGAAAAGCAGATCGTCATCACCGGCTCTCCGGAACAGGTCGAAAAGGTATCCGGCCAGGCCGTGCAGAAAGGCGCCAAGGCAGTCCCCCTGAAGGTGAGCGGGGCCTGGCACAGCCAGTTGATTCAGGGCGCGGAACAGGAATTTTCGGATTTCCTCAAGACCATCCCCTTCAACATCTCGCAATGCGATGTGCTGCTGAACGTTACTGCGGCGGCCGAGCAGAATCCGGACGAAATCCGCTCGGTAATGTCCCATCAGCTCTGCAGCCCGGTTCGCTGGTATCCGGCCATGAAACTTCTGATGGAGCGACAAATCGATGTGGTTGTGGAGGTGGGACCGGGAAGGGTTCTGGCGGGACTCTTGAAGCAGATTCTCCCCAAAGATTATCCCTGCAAGGTTTACACGGCCAATACCTTGAAAAATCTGGAACAGGCGATTTCTGAATTATTATAAATTGGAATCCCCTTAAAGGAGTTCCCATGAGATTTGGAGTAATAGCTTTTCTCATCGTCGCTTTGGCAGCCGTCACGCAAGTAAATGCAGATTGCATCAAGGACCAGTATGGGAAAGTCGTGTGCGGGAAGGGCAAGTGTGAAACGGATCAATATGGAAAGGTGATATGTACCCAGCGCGACGGCGGAATCATGAAAGACAGATATAGCAACATCCTGTGCGGAGTCGGATATTGCGCCAAGGATGACACGGACGAGGTATGGTGCTCCAAGGAGCCGGGTGGGGGTGCCGCTACTGATTCGTATGGTAAGGTGAAATGTCTGGGAGGGTGCGAAGCCGGCAATTTTAAGCACTGCGAAGAAGCACGGTAACACCGACATCCGCTTCACTTTGTTCGTGCCGATGACTTGCTACAAGGCACTTTTTCTTACGGACGGAAACAGTGACGGATCCGTATGCGGCAGAAATTTCGCCGCGCTGAACCGGTTCATGAAATCCTGATTCACATTCAGTTCCAGATAGGTGATGCTGTCGCGGATCCGGTCGACCTCTTCGAATAAGCCGCTGGATTCAAGGATGCGGGCAGCTCCCCCGAGACTGCTGTTTCCCAGGGTCTGGTAGCAGTTCAGCTCCAGATCCGGAATCATGCCGATGGAAATGGCCGAAACCGGGTTGATGAAGGAACCAAACGTTCCGGCCACATAAAACCGGGTCAGGTCCCGGGGCACCATTCCCACCGAAGCCGTCAGGGTTTCCAGGATGGTGTACATGGCCGCCTTGGACCGGATCAGGCTGTCGATGTCCGCCTGGGATATGGAAAGGTCGCGGTCGGTTGCCGAATTTTTTTGATCGATCACTACAAGGTGCTTCAGGCCGTCGATTTCCTTCAGGCGGCTGCCGCATGCTGAAGCAACGAATTTTCCCCGGATGTCGAGCATGCCGCATAAAAAGAACTGGGCAGCCAGATCAATCAGGCCGGAACCGCAAATCCCAATGGGAGGCAGGTCTTCAATGGTGTGGATATCCATTTGAAGGGTATCCGGGTCAACGGCGACCCGATCGATCACGCCGGGACCCGCCATCATCCCCATTCTGGCAGCCCCGCCTTCCAGGGCCGGTCCGGCTGCGCCGGCGCAGGCGATCATCCAGTTCTTGTTTCCCAGAACCACTTCCGCGTTGGTGCCGACATCTACCAGAATGGCGGTTTCTTCCCGAAGATTCAGGCCGGAATACAAAATACCGGCAATCAGATCGCCACCAAAATAGCTGCCGATATTGGGAAACACGAACACCCTGGCGCCTGGGTTGGCGCAAAGCCCGAGCTGTGAAGCCCGGTGCGTACCGGGCCGGTTGACCACCGGAATATAAGGCTCCCGGATGATCCACCGGGGGTTCAGGCCCATGAACAGATGGGTCATGGCCGTGTTTCCGGCAATGGACATCAGGAATACATCGGTTGCCGCAAACCCGCAGGATGCGCAAAGTGCCGCCATTTCTTTATTCAGGCCGTCCACGATCAGATTCTGCAGATGACACTGCCCTTCCGGAGAGTCCGCATGATGAATCCGTGTCAGGATATCCGGTCCCACGGCAAGCTGGGGGTTGTCAAAGGAAGATTCCGCCAGGGACCTGCCATCAGCCAGATCCACCAGACGCAGCACCACGCGGGTGGTTCCCAGATCCACGGCCATGCCCAGAACCGGGGCCGGATCTTCGGCCGCCAGAACACCGGAAATCCCCCACCCGTCCCGATCCTTATATAGCACGCACCGGATATGGTAATCGGCATTTCTCAATATATCCGGCAGCACTCTCAAAAGATCCAGATCCACGGCAATGTCACCAGCGTCCAGCCGGGATTTCAGCGCCTGAATCAGCCGGTCCGCGTCAGCGGTATTGTCCTTCAGTGAAGGAAGCGATAGTTTAAGGGTTTGCACCCAGGCACGGGTCATCATCACACCTTCTCGAAACATAATGTTAACCGGTTATCCCTACAACGCAATATGAATAACATTATTAATACCCACCAGCTTCTTTCGCCTATGCGATAGATAGGCACGATGGTTTCGGTTTTGAATCCAACGGACCAGCTCGATTGTCATATCGACATTGAATTCTCTCATGGGC
>CAIVVZ010000371.1 GCA_903909505.1 uncultured Desulfobacteraceae bacterium | reverse complement strand
TGCAGGATCATGTTCATGATGCCGATGACGTAGGCCAGCGACTTCTTCTCCTTGCCGTAGAACGTGCGGGTCTGGAGCGTGCGGTCCTGTGAGGTGGTGCGCTTCGGGTTCTCCCGCTTCAGGTAATCGAACGCCTCGCACAGGAATCCAGCCGATCCGGCTGCTCCGTCGTAGATGGTTTGGCCGATCTGCGGTTGCACCACTTTGACGATGGCGCGGATGAGCGGGCGCGGGGTGTAGTATTCACCACCATTGCGTCCGGCGTTGCCCATGTTCTTGATCTTGGCTTCGTAGAGGTGCGACAGCTCGTGCTTCTCGGTCTGTGAGCGGAAGCGTAGTTCGTCGATGTGGTCGATGATCTCGCGCAGGTTGTAGCCGCTGGAAATCTTGTTTTTGATCTCTCCGAAGATCTGCCCGATTTTGTATTCGATGGTGTTCGGGTTGCTACCCTTCTGCGTGAACCTGCGCAGGTAGGGAAAGAGTTTCCGGTTGACGAAGTCGAGGATGTCGTCGCCGGACAAGGCTTTGTTGTGGTCGATCTTGCCACCGGGTCCTTTGGGCGCGGCCCAGCTTTCCCATCGGTAGGGCTCATCGAGAATGAAGGCGTACTTCTTTCCCTCCAGCTCGGCCTCCATTGCCTTGTCCTGTTCCAGATCATCAATGTATTTCAGAAACAGCAGCCAGGAGGTCTGCTCGGTGTAGTCCAACTCGGTGGTGCAACCGGCCTCTTTCCAGAGAACGTCATCAATGTTTTTGAAAGCTTGTTCGAACATGGTCGCCATTTTATATAAAAAGAATTGCTTAAAAGTCTGTTTCCATGAAAATTTTGTCCATAAAGTACGGATCGTCGAAATGGCGGGTGCCTACGAAAGCCACTGCCTGGCGACCCCACTGCCGCATGGAGCCGGGGGAGAGAACGCCCGTCGGCCAGAGGATAAAGCGCTCCAGTCTTTCGCTCCCGATTCCCACACCGTTCCGGTCGAACATGCCGGCTTGCCCGTCTGTATGGCGGGGAAGGCTGCGGAGCAGGCCATAGTCAGCCAGGGAATAGACGGTTGACTGCGATTGCGTTTCACGTGCCAGCGGATAGAGATGCTGAATAGAATGGGCCCGGCTCGTCATGGCGATGGTCATGAACTCACTGACGGGATTGACTTCAGGTGTCGGAAGGATGAGCGGTGATTCCGCGTAATCGATTGTATCACGGACATGGAGTCCTTTTGACGGAAAAGCCATATACCAACATCCGCAATTGTGAATGGTTTCATAAAGTAGGGGCTCTCCGGTTTTATCCAGCGTGACGCGATAATTTACCCCATCCAGAAATCCTCCATAAATATCCAAAGCATTTTTCTTGGGACGGGAGGGAAACCAAATGATGTAATTGAGCTGGGTCAAGATATCTTTTCCAAAACGTGTAAAAGATAGAAGCGTATAGGTGAAGGGGCTTTCGGTATTGACGCCAAGCATCCCTTCAGGAGTCCAGAACGGGGCGCCGATTTTGTCTTGATCATCCTGTGTCTGAACTTCCCACGCCGGGGCATATATCCGGAAAAGTGCCTGCAAGTCCTCGGGAGCGTATGCTGGAATGCCCAACGCATCTTGCCGGGTTTTCTGAGCGATTTGGCGGCTTGTCGGCAGCTCGCCGGATTTTTCCGGAACGTAACGGGTGGTTGACCAATCTGCCGGGGGCTTGGTGGAGAAGCTTTTTATCGCCTCTGCATGCCAGTTGTCCACGCCCAATGAGACAAACACACTGAACAGCGGATAAAAACCCAAGGCCCGGTGAAGCAAGCTATACTCATCGGGTGCGTTAACCTCTTTCCGCAGTTCCTCAATCCGGGGGTTGGCGTCCTGAAAATCCGCTGCCTTTAGAAGGTTGCCGCAGGTGACGACATTACCTTTGAGTTCGTCTCTGTTGTTTGCTGAGACCAGGGGAGGGGCATCAGCCGGCAGATTGGCGATTTCATATCCGCGAGCCTCCTGATCCAGTGCCTGCATGTGGTTCACCCAGGTTGCAAAGGCTTCCCTGTCCATGGCCTCTTCCCGAAACGAGGCCAAAAAACGATTCGTCCGCAAGTACGGGTAATCCTTCACACGGAAAGTGCCCGAATCCATCACGCCGGCTTCAGCGATCTGTTGATCCAGTGATGTAAAAAAATCCGCGCAACTTTCCGTCGTCCCGCCGTCGCTGATTTGCGTTGACCGGATATGGGGCATGGCGCAACCGGTCAGAAAAAGCGCCGAAAGCCAAAGGATGGATATCAGGTGAAGCATCGAGCGCGATCTGAACATAGCCATTACCCTTTCTATTTGCCGGCTTCACCGGCACAGAGATGTTTGATTTACCGCACACGCTTATCGGCCCACAACATCAATCGCCCCTGGGGCAGGGGATGGGGGGATCGAAAGAGAGCGGCTGCGGGTTACTGCTGCTTCATTTTCTTGAGCATTTCATCGATGGATTGTCCGTTTGGCGCCATGGCCAGCGGATTGACCGCCAAAAGTTCTTCCCATGCCTGAATGGCTCCCTGCGGATTGTTCAAATCGTGCATCAGCACAATCCCTTTGTTAAACCGTGCGATTTCATGCTTGGGGTTAACGGCGACGGCCTTGTCGAAACTCTGAACCGCTTTGTCGAATTTTCCGCTTTTGCGATACATCACCCCCAGATCCGTCAACACATCGGCATTATTGGGGTTAAGGGCCAATGCCTTTTCATAGGCAGCAATGGCTTTTTCCGGCAGGTCTGAATCAAAGCATAAATTTCCCAGTTGTATCCACCCTGCGATGTCACCGGGGTTCTGGGATGTTTTGAACTCCAGCCCGGCAATCTGATCCGACATGTCGGCAGATGATTTTTGTTCAACATGTTGATGCGGGTCCGCAGGCGAACTACCCCCGGTCTTATAGAGGGTTAACAGCACTCCGACCAGAAGTCCTGCGACGAATGCCACGGCAATCACCCCATAAGAGACGCCATGTTTTTCAGGGATTCTTTCAATAGGTTTTACCATATTTTTTTCAGCCTTTTTCTGCCTTGCCATAAATGCCTCCGGATATTTTTTCCATATTAATAATGGGGATTAGGGGGGAATCTGTCGAGCAGTGGCTGAAACAACGATCCAGGCCCGCTTCTTCAATGCGTGTTCAATGCTTCCGCTTCCAATCAGATTCTTTCATATTTGATCTTATTCATCAAATGGATTTTGGCAACATCAAAAAGTGAAATAATAAAACTGGTTTTCAACCAACCGATGTGATATACGAACCCTTCCACCAGGAAGAATAAGGAGGGCCCGATCATGCTGAATGCAGAAGAAATGAACGGCAAATCACCATTCCCTGAGGAGCTATCCCGCGAGCAGCGGACTGCCGTGGAGGCCGTTATCACTCGCAACTGTTCAAAGCCGGGGGCACTAATTCCAGTGCTTGAAGAAGTTCAGGAAATTCTCGGCTACCTTCCCAAATTTATCCTTAAAGAAATTGCGCTCAAATTAAGCATTCCCTTCAGTGAAGTCTGGGGCGTGGTCACTTTCTATTCCTTTTTTACCACAACGCCAAGAGGACGGCATACCGTGCGCTGTTGTTTGGGCACGGCCTGTTATGTCCGGGGGGGTAAAAACAATCTGGAAAAGCTCTCCAGCCTGCTTCACATCGAGCCTGGCGCGACAACCGAGGACAACCGGTTTTCGCTGGAGACCGTCCGGTGCCTCGGTGCCTGCGCTTTGGCGCCGGTTGTGGCAGCGGACGGGGAGACCTTCGCACAGGTCAAGCCCATGAAAATCCCTGAAATCCTGGAAGGATTCAAATAGGGCCGCTGCGTAATATGAGGTTCCCCGTGGACTGGATGCTGCGCCCCGGTATCAGTTGGCGCCGGCTCTGATTTTTTACGAGTTTATCAACCTGTTGAAGTGAAGGAAAACTCGGATGAATCGATTGACTCCGGAAAGTCTGAACACACTGCGAACGGAAATGGGCCGTTTCATGGCGGTCCGTTTCATGGACGATGTCCCCGCCGGTCAACCGGCATATCCCTATCATCTGATGTTCTGCGGCGGCACCGGCTGCCGTGCTTCCAAAAGCATGGAGATCAAGCATCGCCTGATTGAAGCCATTGAAAGCCGGCAGCTTCAGGATAAGGTTGTGCTCGTTGAAACCGGATGCATCGGCTTCTGTGCCCACGGTCCGGTCATGGTCGTTTATCCGGGAGGCGTTTTTTATCAGTATCTGAGCCCAGACGATATGGGCGAGATACTGGATCAGCACATCCTGAAGGGCTCGCCCGTGGATCGGCTCTTATACCAAGATACCGGCTCCGGCCAGCCCATTCCGCGATTGAAAGACATTCCCTTCTTTTCCATGCAGCAGCCGAGGGTCTTAAGGAACAAAGGCCGGATCGCCGCCGAACGCATTGAAGAGTATATCGGAACCGGCGGTTATTCCGGGGCCTGCAAGGCGCTGCTGGAAATGAACCCGGAGCAGATCATCAAGGAGGTCAAGGCTTCCGGGTTGCGCGGCCGCGGCGGGGCAGGGTTTCCGACCGGCCTCAAGTGGGAGTTCGCCCATCGTTCGCCGGGACCCGTCAAATACATTCTCTGCAATGCCGATGAAGGCGATCCCGGTGCGTTCATGGATTGCGCGGTTCTGGAATCCGATCCTCACGCGGTTCTGGAAGGCATGGTCATTGCCGCCAAGGCCATCGGCGCCCACCAGGGGCATATTTACTGCCGGGCCGAATATCCACTGGCCGTAAAACGCCTGCGTATCGCCATTGATCAGGCCCATGATTACGGACTGCTTGGAAAGGACATTCTGGGCTCCGGCTTTGATTTTGACCTGGATATTTATCGCGGTGCCGGCGCTTTTGTCTGCGGCGAGGAAACAGCGCTCATGACATCCATTGAGGGCAAGCGGGGAACGCCCCGGCCACGGCCCCCGTTTCCGGCCATTCAAGGGCTATGGAAGAAACCCACGGTTCTGAACAATGTCGAAACCCTGGCCAGCATCGCTCAAATCGTCATAAACGGCGGCGCCTGGTATGCGGAGCTGGGGACCCTGCGCAGCAAGGGAACCAAGATTTTTTCCGTCACCGGAGATGTGAACAACGTGGGGCTGGTGGAGGTCCCTGTCGGTACCAGTCTGGGCGACATCGTGTTTGATATTGCCGGCGGTATAGCCAAAGGCAAAAAGTTTAAGGCCGTACAGCTTGGCGGGCCTTCCGGGGGATGCATTCCCGGTCAGCACCTGAATACGCCGGTGGATTATGAATCACTGACCCAGCTTGGGGCTATCATGGGTTCCGGGGGCATGATCGTCATGGATCAGGACAAGTGCATGGTGGATGTGGCCCGGTTCTTCATGGAGTTCTGTGCCGATGAGTCCTGCGGCAAGTGTACGCCCTGCCGGGTCGGCACCCGCAAGATGCTCGAAATTCTCACCCGGATCTGCGAAGGCAAGGGCCGCAGCGGAGACATCGAAACCCTGGAAAAATGGGCGGACATCATGCGCAATACGGCCCTGTGCGGCCTGGGGCAGACCGCCTCCAACCCGGTGCTTTCGACCCTTCGCTATTTCAGGCATGAATACGAGACTCATATCCGGGAAAAAAGGTGTCCGGCCGTGGTGTGCGCCAGTCTTTTTGACGCACCTTGCCAGCATGCCTGCCCGGTGGGGATGGAAATTCCCGATTATGTGGCCCTGATCCGGGACAGCCGGCTGGAAGATGCTTACATGGTGCTCCTGAGGACCAATCCCTTTCCCAGTATCTGCGGCCGGGTCTGTGAGCACAACTGCGAGTTAAAATGCAGGCGATCGATGCTGGATGAACCCCTTGGCATCAAGTCTTTGAAGCGCTATATCACCGATCATGCGCCCCGGCCGAAGGTTAAACCGGTCCCCGTTGTCCGCGGGGAGAAAATCGCGGTCATCGGGGCCGGCCCGTCGGGCCTGACCGCGGCCAAGGACTTGGCCCTCAGGGGTTATCAAGTCCGGGTCTTTGAACGGTTTTCCGAGGCCGGAGGCATGCTGCGGTGGGCCATTCCCGCATACCGCCTGCCGCGAGAGGTACTTGCCCGGGAGATTCAGGATATCTTCGATCTTGGTGTTGAATTTCAGGGTGACACGGTGATTGGCCGGGATATTTCCTGGGCAGATATTGCCGCCCGGTATCAGGCGGTCTACCTGGCTGTCGGCGCCCAGAAAAGCCTGGCCACGGATTTAAAGCCCATCGCGGGCGTTCAGGTGATAGGGGCCGTCGAATATCTTCGGGACCATCACCTGAACCGCCAGCCTCACACCGGCCGGTGCGTCGTGGTGGTGGGCGGCGGCAATGCGGCCGTTGATGCGGCCCGTTGCGCTTTAAGGCTGGGTGCGGAAGATGTGACGATTCTCTATCGCCGCGAAAAGGCGGATATGCCGGCCCAGACGGATGAGATTCTGGCGGCAGAGGCAGAGGGCATTCGACTTTGCTGTCTGGGTGCGCCTCTCTATTTTGCGGAAATGGACGGTCCGCTGAAAAAACTGGTCTGCCAGCGGATGATTCTGGGTGAATTCGATGCCAGTGCCAGACGCAAGCCGGTTCCGGCGACCGAAGACACATTTTTGCTGGAAACCGATCATGTCATTCTGGCCATCGGGCAGGAGCTGGATCTTGCAGGTGATATTCGCACCATCGGCGCGGGAATCAGCCGCAGGGGCCTGATTGAAATTGTGCCGGGAAAAAAGACTCGGACCTCGGGGACCATGATATTTGCAGGAGGCGATGCGGTCAGAGGTCCGGATACGGTTGTCGGGGCCATTTCAGACGGCCATAGGGCCGCCGAGGAAATGGACGCTGCCATCCGTGAAAAAAATGCGGAGCCGGCTTTTGAACCGCCACCTCGGGAAATTTTGAATATTCCGCGGTTGATGGAAGCACAGGCCCAGAGTAAACCACGGATGTCCATGCCCGAAGCAGATCCGGCCCTGCGAAGAACCGATTTCCGTGAGGTGGAACTGGGGCTTGTCCCGGAGGCGGCCATGCTGGAAGCCTGCCGCTGTCTTCAGTGCAATTTAAAGGATGGGGATTGACTTTTAAAAGGAGAAGCATGGACATGGAAAACAGCCCAAAACAGGTAGCGGTGACCATTGACGGCCGCCATCTATCTGTCCCGGAAGGCATGACCATCCTGGAGGCCGCCCGGCAGAACAGCATCCGGATTCCCACCCTGTGTTATCATCCGGCCCTGTCGGCCTGGGGCGGATGCCGCTTGTGCGTGGTTGAAGTGGATGGCAGCCCCAAACTCGTTGCCAGTTGCGTTATGCCGGTGCGCGAGGGGATGGTGGTTGTCACCAGCAACGATGCCATCATTTTGGCCCGGCGCACCATTCTGGAGTTTTTGTTTGCCGAGCGCAATCACTACTGCATGATCTGTTCTCAAAGCGGCGACTGCGAGCTGCAGGCATTGGCCTACGAACTCCAGATGGATCATCTTACCGTGCCGCAGTCCTTTGAGCCTTATCCCGTGGATATCACCAGTGAATATATGGCCATCGACCAAAATCGCTGCGTGCTCTGCGGCAGGTGCGTCCGGGCCTGCGGCGAGATTGCCGGGGCCTATGTCCTCAATTATCAAAATCGCGGGATCAAGAACCAGATTGTTTTTGATATGAATGTCAGCCGCGAGGAATCTTCCTGCCTGAGTTGCGGGGCGTGCCTGCAGCTTTGCCCGACCGGCGCCATTTTCAACCGGTATCGCTCCCATCGTTCGGTCAAGGGACATGAAAAATCCGCTCGCACATCCATGCACGATTTTTGCTCCCGATGCGGTTTGATGTGTGAAACGCGCACCGTTGTCGAAAACAATCAACTGGTCCGGATCGATGGCATTCTCACCCCTGGGGATTTAGGACCGGAGCGGGGGCAATTGTGCATTAAGGGGCGATTTGAAGCCCTGAAAACGCCCGGACATCGTCTGTTTCACCCGATGATGCGGGATGCGGATGGCGCCTGGAAAGAGGTGACCTGGAAAACGGCCATGGATAGGGTGGAGCGCCAAATGAGCGCAGGGCAGGGCGGGGCCTTTGGCCTTATTTCCGGACAGTGTGCCAATGAACAACTCATGATCTTCCGGGATCTCATGTTAAAGGGCTGGGCCGTGGACACTCTGGACACTCTGGATGGCTGGCTGCTCAGCACTGTTGCAAGTGCCTGGAAGGGGCTGGCGAAAAACTTTCTGGCCTTTAAAGAGGCCAATTGGCGCCGTATTCTGGATGCGGATCACATCCTCGTGGCCGGCTCTTTTGAAACCCAGCCGCTGATCGGCGGGCTGATTCGGCGGGCGATTCTGGAGAAAAGAAGCACCGTGTCTGTTTTGGGAAACTGCGATGCGCTCAGCTCCTGGAGCACGCATCATGTGCCAGTGGCGCCGGGGAATGAATCTTTGATTACTCGGGCATTTCTGGCACAGGCGCTCAAAAGTCATAATCATCAGTTGTCTTCAGGCTGGAAGCCCATTCTCTCCGAGCTTGCTTCGGTGGATGTTCAAGCCTGCCTGACTCAGGTCGGTCTTGAAAATAACGCCCAGCAGTCATTTATGGCGGCGGTGAATGCATTTGTTCAGAGCAGGAACCCGATGGTCATTGCCGGAAATGGGGTGATTGACCCGGTGCGGGATGACTGCCTGCGCAACCTGATGCTTTTGTCGCTGATCAAAGGTGTTTTACCTGAAAGCGCTCTGCGGCTTGTGATCCTCAAACCCCGCGGCAACAGCGCCGGAGCCCTGAAGCTCGGAATTTTGGCCGAGGCGCAGGCCGGGGAGTGGCGGCGCGGATTGATGTTTCTGGATGACGAGAATCTGGAAAAGTCATCCATCCTGGATCAGCTCAAAGGGCTGGACTTTCTGGCAGTCATCACTCCCTATTTCCCGGAAGCGCTCAAAGACCTGGCCCATGTTCTGATCCCCAGGCCCATCGGCCTGGAGGAGGATGGTTCCTATACTTCCCTGGACGGCCAGGAAATCCGCACGCTGTATGCGATCCTTCGGCGTCCCAAAGCGGTGAGCGAGTCCTGGCAAACCCTGCTGGCCTTGATGCAACGCACGGATTTTCATCCCAGTTATGCCAGGTGGAAAGACATCAACGCCAGGGTCATCGGTGAAATGCAATCGCGAAAGTGATGGAGGCGGATTCATGACAAAACCCAAAGTGGCTACGGTATGGCTGGAAGGATGCGCGGGGTGCCACATGTCCTTTCTGGATCTGGATGAAAAACTTCTGGATGTGTTCTCGGCCATCGATCTGACCATAAGCCCGATAACGGATTTCAAGGACTTTGATTTTGGTCCGTTGACCGTGGGTATCATCGAAGGGGGGATCGGCAACAAGGAACAGGAGGAAATCGCTCTTCGCCTGCGCGAGCATTGTAAAATTCTCATGGCTTGGGGGGACTGCGCGGTTTTTGGCGGCGTCAATTGCCTGCGAAATGCCATTCCGGTCCCGGAGCTGATGCGCTATGCCTTTCAGGAGACGCCCAGCACAACCGATGGCGTGCTGCCGATTCATGAGGAACTGCCGGCACTTCTGGACCAGGTGATGCCGGTCAACCGGCTGGTTCCGGTGGATGTCTATGTTCCCGGCTGCCCTCCCTCCCCGGAATCCATTGCCTATTGCCTGATGGAAATCTTAAAAGGACGAATGCCGGTTGTCCTTCCCGCAAGCATGATGCATTTTGACTGAGGAGGCCGATTCCATGAACGCCAATCGAAAGATAACGATCAATCCGATCTCCCGCATTGAAGGCCACGGCAAAGTGGTGATCCATCTGGATTCAGACGGCAATGTGGCGGATGCGAAGTTTCACGTCACCCAGTTCCGGGGATATGAGCGGTTTTGCCAGGGCCGGCCTTTTGAGGAAATGCCGATCATCACCCAGCGGATCTGCGGGATCTGTCCGGTCAGTCACCAACTGGCGTCGGCCAAGGCCTGCGACGCCATTCTTGGCGTTGCAATTCCGGAAACCGCCGTGATTCTGCGACGGCTTCTGCACATGGGGCAGTTTATCCAGTCCCACGCCCTGCATTTTTTTCATCTGGCCAGTCCGGACCTGCTTCTGGGCTGGGATTCCGACCCTGAACTCCGCAACGTGGTAGGGGTGATCGGAGCCTATCCGGATTTGGCCAAAAAAGGCATTCAGCTGCGAAAATTCGGCCAGGACATCATCCGGACCCTCGGGGGGAAAAGCATCCATCCGGCATTCGCCATTCCCGGCGGCGTCATGAACGGATTAATGGAAAAGGATCGGGATTATCTGCTGACGGGGTTTGCGCAGGCTTATGAGACCTGTTACGCCGCCCTGAACTTCATCAAGGAATGGCTGGAAAAAAACCGCTCCGAAATCGAGCGGTTTGCCAATTTCACCTCTATGTTGACTGGTCTGGTGGACGATGCCGGCTGTCCGGACATGTATGACGGTAAGCTGAGAATCCAGGATTGGAAGCCGGACAGCCGGCTGGATATCGATCCCGGGGATTATTTGAATCATATCGCGGAGCATGTGGAAAGCTGGTCTTATCTGAAGTTTCCCTATATCAAGGAAAAGGGATTTCCCCAGGGCTGCTACCGGGTGGGGCCCCTGGCCCGGGTGACGATGGCGGACGCCATGGGCACGCCCAAGGCCCATGCGGAGCTGCTGCTTTACCGGGAAAAAACTCAAAATGGACTCGGCGGATCCACGCTGCTGTATCATTATGCACGCCTGATCGAGCTCATGAACTGTCTGGAAGGTGCTGAAAATCTCCTGCGTGCGAGCGCCGTTCTCGGTACGGACTTCCAAAACACCGCGCCGGTTTCAAACGAAGAGGGCGTCGGGGTCATCGAGGCGCCCAGGGGAACCCTCATTCATCATTACCGGGTGGATAAATATGGCGCTGTCAAGGATGTCAATCTGATTGTGGCCACCGGCCACAACAACCAGGCCATGAACCAATCCGTTACCATGGTGGCCAAGGAATATATTCGAGGGGGAAATGTCAGAGAAGGTATTTTAAATCGCGTCGAGGGCGCCATCCGGTGTTATGATCCCTGCCTTTCCTGCTCGACCCACGCCCTGGGCCGGATGCCGCTTGATGTTCAGATTTATGGCGCGAACGGCCTGTTGCTGGGTCGATTTCAGAAGGAATCGGGGGACTGAGCAAGTGGGTAGGCGGGAGAAGGGCGTGAGCAAGTGGTTGAAGCGTTGGCGGAAACCTGGAACGGTTAATCTCTGGATCATTGGCTTTGGCAATTGCCATCGCCGGGACGACGGGATCGGGCGCCACGTGGCGGATCAGTTGATGCCGCATTATGGGGCTGTTGCAGGCGTTCAGCTACGGTCGCTTCATCAGCTGGGGCCTGAACTGGCAGAGGATCTTCAGGCGGCAAGCGGCATTGTATTTATTGATGCTGCCGTGGGACCGCAATTCAGTGGCAGGACCTGGCGCCGCATTCGGCCGGTTTCCGATATGGCCGGCATTTCACACGGTCTGACGGCAGGTGCCTTGCTGGGCCTGACGCAGCTTCTCTACGGCCGCTGCCCGCCGGCCTGGATGGTTTCCATACAGGGTAACGATTTCAGTTTTGGCGAGGGCCTGAGCCAGGCTTCAGCGGATTATGCAGCGCAGACAACCAGAGAAGTCGCCCGTGTTATCGATTGTTGCCTGAGAGAGAAAAATTGTGTGACATGGGCCACGGCACAACAGAGCGGATGAGTTGCCAGGAAATTCGGATACGACCGCTTCATCGCGCGATAACAAGGCTATTACGAGGTCATCATAAGGGGATATCATATGGGTGGCGTAGCAGACATTCTGGTCATTGATGATGACAAAGATCTGGTGGAGTCCATGCGAATCATTCTGGAAAGCCGCCAGTATGGGGTTCGCGTGGCCTATAATGGGAAGCAGGGGTATGAGAAAATTGAAGCCAAGATTCCGGATCTGATCATTCTGGATGTGATGATGGCAACCGATACCGATGGGTTCGATCTGGCGTATAAACTCAAGCATCAACCTGAGCACCGAAATATCCCCATCATCATGGCGACGTCATTTCCCCAGAAAATGGCGGAAGAAGGCCCGGAGAAATTTCAGCACATTCTGGGCGAATCCTGGCCCATCTCCCACTTTATCGAAAAGCCCATCGATCCCGAAGACCTGCTGATCGTCATTGAAAAAATTCTCACCGAACATAAAATGGAAACTACTCAACTTTCAGCCTAAACCCCCTGGGCGGTCCGATACGATTGCGATCATTCGGTCAGGCCGCAGGTCTGTTTTCTTGCGGGAGGTCAACCGATGCAACCGGGATATGCGCTGGTCAAGGAACAGTTGTTTTTCCGCAAGGAACTGATCGAACGGCTTCCCTGGTTGATCCGGCTCAGGTGGGCTGTGATTGTCTTCGGTTTTGCAGGCTGTGGCGCTGTTTATTTATTCCGGCAATGGCTGCCGCTGCCTTTGATGGTACTTCTTTCAGGCGTTCTTTGCTATAATCTCCTGTTTCTGCTTATCTGGAGAAGACTCTCGCCTTTTAAATCACAAGGAATGCATTCCGACTCCGATCCATCCTTCATTCGCACCCAGGATATTCTTCGATTCAACGTTTTTGCGCATGCACAGATTTCGCTCGATCTTTTCGCCCTTTGCCTGGCGATTTGGTACTCGGGCGGCATCTGCAGCCCGCTGGCGTTGTTTGTCATCTTCCATATCATTTTGACAGGCATCCTGCTGCCGCCGGTGGCCTGCTATCTTTATGGGATGCTGGTTTCGCTGGCCCTGGGAGGACTCGTATGGCTTCAGCAAGGGGCCCTTTCACCCATCTTCCCGTTATGGTTTCATGATTTGATTTTGCCTCACAATGGCAGACCGGGAGAAATCTTCATCCGCTATGCAACGCTGGTTGCAGCGGTTTTGATAACCGCTTTTCTGGTAACAACACTCAAGCTGAGCCTCAGAACCAAGGGCAGAGAGCTGCTGAGGCTTTCCAAAGCACTGGACGCCAGCAACACCAAGCTGACAGCCCTCTACGAGATGGTCAAGGAAATGGGAATATGCACGGAGCCCAAGGCCTTGATGGATTCGGCTACCCGCCAGGCTGCCGGCATCATGGGGGTAAAGGCCTGCTCCATCAAATTGCTGAATGAACAGCAGAAAAAACTCCGCTTTGCCTCAACCTACGGGCTCAGCGAAGATTATATCCAATCCAAAGAGAGCATCGATATTCAAAAGAGTCCGATCAATCGGAAAATCATTGATGGCGCTATTTATGCCATCGGACATATCGAGGAGCGGGATTATTTCGCTTATCCGGAAGATATCCGTAAAGAAGGGATTGCGTCCCTGATCTGCTTGCCCCTTCGCGTGGAGAAGAGGGTTTTCGGGGTGTTCTGCGTTTACAGCGAGGCTGCCGCATCTTTTACAGAAAGCGACGTGCAGTTTTTTATGCTGATGGCAGACCTGACCGCACTGGAAATCGAAAAACTCAACATGCAACTTAACCGGATCTGGTTTTTGCAAAAAGCCGCTCACCAACTTCGCTCTCCCCTGCATGCGGTTATCAGCATGCTCAAGATACTGCAAAAAGGGTATCTGGGAGCAATGAACGTCAAGCAGGAAGATACCGTCCTGCGCTGTGAAAAACGCCTGGAGCTGTTGGACGGTCAGGTCAACGACCTTCTCAGCCTGAGTATCCGGCGGACCGCCCTGAACCCCGACGCACTGCATCGGGTTCATATTCCGGAGGTTCTGCGGGTTTTGTCCAGTCTGTTTGAGTCTCAGGCGCGGGCAAGGACCATCGATATCATTTTTCGGATTGATGAGAATCTGCCTGCGGTGATGGCTACAGATCGACTGTTGGACGATCTGCTCACAAATCTGATTTCAAATGCTTTGAAATATACGCCGCCGGGTGGAAAGGTGACGGTTTGCCTGACCCGAAACGAGGCAGGGGGCATCCGGCTGGAAGTGACGGATACCGGCATCGGCATTCCCGAACAGGATTTTTCGCGGTTGTTTTCAGAATTTTACCGGGCGGAAAATGCCAAAGATTTTTCCGAGAATGGGACGGGATTGGGGCTGGTGATTGTCAAGGAAATCCTGGATCAACTGAAAGGCACAATTTCCGTCAGCAGCCGCATCGGGGAGGGCAGCACGTTTGTCTGCTATCTTCCCGCGCTGTGAGTCTTCAATGCATTGACTTAAGATATTTGTATGAAAGTCCTCCTTCCTGTCCCGCACAATAGGTTTGATCAAATCTCACCTTTTCTGTTGGTCGTCGCTCATGCTCCGAGGATATTGCGAATTTCTGCAAAGACGTCAAACCAGGCCGAATGGCCATCATGAACTGCCTGGAACTGCATGAGAGCCAGCTATCCGACGTTTGCAGAGAATATGAAGCGAAGATGGAAAAAACAAGAGTAGAGTCGCGAGAAGCAGGAATGCATCAGATGAGGTTCCGTCAGGCCTGCAAGGACGATATGGCCAAATTCTGCAAAGAGCCTGCTTCTGCGCAAGGCGAGCCATTAAAATGCCTGAAGGCGCACGAAAACGAATTATCCGTCCCCTGTAAAGAAAGCATAAAAGCGATGCAGAGAGAGAAAGAGAAAACCAATTAGGGCTTTCTTCGCACAAAGGGAGGGAGTATGAGGTCTTTCATAATTCTTCCCTTTGTTTCACGCGATGATGTTTCTTCCGAAAGCATAAGATAAATAAGCCCAAGAGTTCTCTTTGACTTCTCGCTCATTCAAATGCCTCTGCATCTATCATTCATCGCCGAACAAGAGTTTTTCTTGTCTCTGTATATCATACGAAAAGGTAAACAGTTAAAGACTGTTATGCGGTTTCGCGTGAGGTCAAAGACCCCAAACACTAGACAAAATGATGAACGACCGAAAACGGACAACTTTTTGAAATATGCGGTTCATCCCTGCGTATGTGGGGAACACTCTGCGTCCACCAAATCGCTCAGGTATCCGACCGGTTCATCCCCACGTGTGTGGAGAACACTCTGCTTTTTGGTGCAAGAGCGACTCTTTCATATATTGCTTTTGCAGGTAGCGTTGCTGCAACTGACTTAATTTCCACGACATCTTCCGTACTGAAAAACTCCCGCAATCTCCAGGTCCCATCGCGTTCCTTTGAAAAATATTCTATGTGAACCGTATCCTGATCGATCAAAATGTAATCCGTCAGTGTTCCTATGCTCCGATAAGCTGTGAATTTCGTACCGCGATCGTAGTCTCTTGTCGATTCCGACAACACTTCCATTATCACAACCGGGTTTGTGATAATGTCTGAACGGCCTTCGGCAAGTATCAGCTCTCCACATACAACGACAACATCCGGATAAGTATAGTGGAAATCCTTGGCAACCTGCACGCGTAAATCGATCGAGAATGCCTCACATGGCCCGTCCTTGAATTTTGCGTTCAGCAGGCTTGCCAGATTTACCGTAATTCTATTGTGATTGGGAGTTCCTCCTGCCATGGCAAAAACATCACCACAGTAGTATTCGCTCCGAAGTTC
>CAIVVZ010000370.1 GCA_903909505.1 uncultured Desulfobacteraceae bacterium | reverse complement strand
TTTCAATCGCGGATTTTCTTTCATCTGGATGAGTTTTCGCTGAATTTGCCGGACCGTCACTCCCAGAATTCGAGCTGTTTGTTTGCGATCCCCACCGGTTTGGGTGAGAACGAATGCGGTGTGAATTTCATCGTTTTCCTTAAGGCTGCATAGGTTTCGCAGAAAACCGGCCGGCTGGCTTGCTGATTTCGGGTTCAGGCTTTGAGGCAGAATGATGTCGGAATCTGAAAGCAGTACCGCTTTCTCCACCCACTGGCTCAGTTCCCGGATATTTCCCGGAAAGGGTTCCCGGCTCAGAAGATCCAACGATTCGGCACTGAAGCCAGAAATCTGTTTGTTGTGGCGGAGGCAGGCCTGCTTCAGAAAATGTGAGGCCAGCAGTTGGATGTCCTTGCCGCGTTCCCGCAGCGGCGGCAGGTGAATGTGGGCGGATTTTAACCGGTAAAGCAAATCGAGCCTGAATTTTCCCTCCTGGCAGGCCTTGTCCAGGTTTTGATTGGTGGCCGATACAATCCGCACGCTGATGGAAATTCCCCGGGAATCCCCGATGCGGACCACGGTTTTTTCTTCAAGCACCCGGAGCAGTTTGGCCTGAAGGTGCATCGGTAGTTCGCCGATTTCGTCCAGAAACAGCGTTCCGCCATTGGCCTGCTCAAAATACCCGGCCATGTCTTTTTCAGCGCCGGTGAATGCTCCCCGTGCGTGCCCGAAAAACTGGCTTTCAAAAAGGGTTTCCGGAACCGATGCCATGTTGACCGCGACAAATGGACCCTTGGGGTTTAGTCCGGATTGATGAATCCCTCTTGCCATCAATTCCTTTCCGGTTCCGGATTCTCCGGTGATCAATATCGGCGTTCCGCTTCTTGCCATAATTTCCGAATATGACAGAAGGCCTTTCATGGGTGGATACTGCGTGATCATATCGGAAAAAGCAGCGGGGATCTCAAATCCGGCGTCATCCGGCTTTCCCTGCCCGATAAAAGCCAGCAGGCCCTTTCGCTCATAAGCCCGCTCGATGGTAAGCAGCAGCCGGTCATTTTCCACCGGCTTTACCAGATAATCATAGGCGCCCAGATGAAGGGCTTTAAACGCTACCGACGCATCTTCCACCGCGGTCAGCATGATGAATTCCGTGGCCGGCGCATAGGGCTTGGCTGCCTCAATGACCTGGAGGCCATCAATGCCTGGCATCAGAAGGTCGATGAGCGCCACATCGTATTCTTTTGTCCGGATCAGGGAAATGGCTTCGTTGCCGTTGTCGCAGACATCCACGTCCGTGAAACCCCTTCGCTTCAAAAGGCGGCGGACCGAAGTCAGTGCAACGGCCTCATCATCCACAACCAGGATTCTCATAATTTTTGCCTTCCTATGGCGTTGATCGATTCCAGCAGTGATTTTAACGGGACCGGCTTGGGAAACAGGTAATCGGGCCGGGGGGCATGATCCGGTTTGGTCTCAAGCTGATCAGAATTTCCGGAAAAAAGAATAACGGTAATCAGCGGATATTTTTTCTTGATCTGGGTTAACAGTTCCCACCCGTTCATCCCCGGCATCATGATATCCGAAATCACGATATCCACTTCCGGATGATTTTCGATATATCCCAGCACTTCTTCGGATCTGGCAAGCGTTTCCAGCGGGATTTTCTTTACCGAGACAAAATATTTGCTCAGCATCGAGAGTACTCCCGGATCATCGTCCACGCATAGAATGGTGGGGCGAAGTTCAAAAGGGCAATCCTTGCCGACCGGCAAATAGACGGAAAACCGTGTGCCGACACCAGGCCTGGAGAGTACGCCGATCCGTCCGGAATGTTCCTTGATGAGTCCATAGGAAAGGGAAAGACCCAGTCCCGTACCGCCCGTATCCCGGCGGGTTGTGAAAAAAGGTTCAAATATCCGGTCCATGATTCCGGGCTTCATGCCGGCACCGTTATCTTCCACTTCAATCAATACCGAATGAATGCGATGAATGTACCGGGTGGTGATCGAAATTCTGCCTTTTTCCTTTGTAGGCAGCGCGTTTGCCGCATTCAGGAGCAGATTGGCCACCACCTGTTCCAGTTTCATCAAATGCCCCTGAATTTCCGGCAGGTTGGGGGACAATTCCATTTTAATTTGGGAAGCTGCTTTTCGGAGCTGACCGCCGACGATCACCATGGTTTTTTCGATCACATCATTGACGCCGACCGGACGGGTAAGCGCGTTCTGATCCATGCGGGCGAAATCCTTCAGGCTGCTGACCACCTTGGTGATACGGTCCGAGCCGATGCGGATGGCATGTATCATTTCCTCCATATCCTGGCAGAGTTCCGGAATATGGAGTCCGGAACTCTGCCATTCCGGGTGTGTTTTTGAAAATCCGGAAATGATGGGTTTCAGAAAGAGCCAGGTTTCTTCCAGAAGCGGCAGGTTATACGTGATAAAACTGTTGGGGTTGTTGATTTCATGGGCCACACCGGCCACCACCTCGCCAAGGGACGCCAGCTTGTCCGCCTGAATCACCTGCTGAAGGCGGTATTCGGATTCCATTTGAAGTTGTTTTTCCTGCGTGATGTCTTGCCAAGAGCCGATGGTGTAGCGGGCGCCGTGAATTCTGTCCAGCCTTTTGCGCCGGTCCCTGAACCATTTGTAGGACCCGTCAGCGATGCGGAACCGGTATTCGAACGGGCTGTCACTTGTGTTGTAGGTTTCATGAAAATTATCCAGAACCATGGATTGATCTTCCGGATGAATATGCATTTTCCAGAAATCCGGGTTTCCGGTAACCGTTTCAGGCGGATATCCGGCAATGGTCTGGACGGCCGGATGGATAAACAGGATGCGTAATGGATCTTTTGCGTCGCAGACAAAGGGAATGATCGGCAGACATTCCAGCAATAATGAAAGCTGTTCCCTGAAAAGCAGCGGTTCATCATCCGGAGGGGGCTTTTGTATGTTGGTTTTGCGTGATGACGTCATTTGTATAACCCATGAAGGATTTCTGAAAGGAGAGGCGGGGCAAACCCCAGTTCTCTGGCGGCTTCGATATTCAAGGATACATCAACAGGTCTGAGCGCTGCCATAGGAATGTCTTTCTGAAAACAAGGAACAATGGCATCGGGTGCAATGTTCAGTACTTCAGCCAGAAGCCGTCCGAACTGATACCGGGAAATGCGCTCCGCCCCACCCAGGTGAAGCAGGCCGCGTGATTTCCCAAGCGCCAGGAGAATCCCTTTCGCCGCTGTATAAACGTCAAGAGGGGTTCTGATCTCATCCACAAAAAGTCGGATTTTTTGGCCCTGTTTCAGCAAAATTGCAGGCGGCTGATACCGGGCAGAGGGTTTGTCGCCAAACATCAGGGACATGCGGCAGACCGATGCTTCCGGATAGATTCGCTGAATTTCCACTTCCGCGCGGGCCTTTTGTTCGCCATACAGATTCACGGGATTAACGGGATCCGATTCCCGGTAAGGCGCATTTTGCCCGTCAAACACCAGATCACTGGAAGTAAATACCATGGGAATCCCGTGGTCAGCGCACCATCCGGCCATGAATACAGCAGCATCCACATTGATTTTACCGGACTGCGCCGGATTGGCCTGGCAGGCGTTGGGATCAGCCATTGCGGCCGTATGAATCACCGCGTGGGGAAGGACGCTATCCATTACCCGTTTGACTTCCCGATGCCTGGTGAGATCAGCTCTGAAAACGGCATGAGGATTCAGGGCCGACGAATGAGAAAATACAACGCCATAAACCTGCCACAAGGCCGATGCAGCCTGGCATACGGCTGACCCCAGGAATCCTCCCGCGCCGGTTACCAGCAGCTTATTCATTCTTCCTCATTTTCTTTCCCTATCGGTTCTGTATATCCATAGGGAAAAGCCTTTGCACTGTCAATAGCGTATTTTCAACAAAATGCGCTGCAGCGTGCTGGATCTCAAGAAGCGGAATATCGCGGCCGTCATGTGGATTCGGTGAGGCGATCGCCCGGCCGAATCCGTTAAGCCAGGGCGGTATCCCGGTTATTCCATCGGCAGAATCGTGACTAATATCCCTCCCTGTCTCCCTCATTTGCCCTGAATCATACGCATGAGCGTCCGGTTTTTTTCAATGAAGTGATGTTTCAGTGCGGCGGCGGCATGGACTGCAACGGATGTTGCCAGCACCACCCAGAGCGTCTCGTGGATTTCAAGCAGGATTTTCCCCAGACGGATATTGTCACTGACAAAAGTCGGCACTTTAAATAAGTCAAAGGGATAGACCGGATGACCGAAGGACTGTGACATCAGTATCCCGATAGCAGGTTGCGTCAGCAGGAGGATGTACAGGAAAACATGCATGGCGTGCCCCAGTTTATTCTCAATCCTGTTGGTTCCCAGATCGTACGGGAGCGGGTTTACAAGTCGCCATAGCAGGCGCAGCACCACCAGGACCAGAATCGCAAAACCAAACGACTTATGCATGCCGATCATCTCCGCTTTACCGGGTCCGTTTGGCATATCCGCCGCAATATTTCCCCCGATGATAACGCCGATGATCATCAGAAAAATAATCCAGTGAAAAAGACGGGCAATCAAACCGTAACTGTCCGGTGTGTTTTTTAACATTGGCTCTCCTCCGAATAAAAGATAACAAATTTGATTAGCACGTATATCCTGAACGATCAAGGCGAATGATACTTTTCAGCTTGACGCCCGTGGCAGAAGCAAGAAAGGGGCGGCAGCCCGGTTCGGGCAAAGGGCAGATACTTGCCATGACGCCTGATTTTGATGATCTGCCCTCAGATTTCAAGGAGTACGTTT
>CAIVVZ010000369.1 GCA_903909505.1 uncultured Desulfobacteraceae bacterium | reverse complement strand
GCGCATTGCTTCCCGGGAAGACACGCTCACCGACCGGCATCTCGATCAGGCCATCTGGAACCTGAGCATTTTTCTGGGGAGAACCTATCAGGAGACCAAGGATAGCTATGTGTATCTGGATGAAAACCGGAAGTCCTGCGCATGCAACAACAGCCTCTTTCAGATCATCTACCGCCTGGGAAAACGCGTTGAACGGGAAAACGCCTGCCGGGACGATGAGCTTCTGATTTATTTTACGCCGGCCCTTCAGAGCATGATCGGCCATCATCGCTACGGGCCCGAGTGGGCTTCCCACATCAAGAACAAACTCCGCGAAATCGGTCTGCAGAACCGGCCCCTGCACATTATCAGCGCCAACATGCACAGCGTGGTCAATCTGCTGTATGGATATGATGCGATCTGCAGCAATAGCCCTGAAAAACCCGACGGAGATCTTTACCGCTTTCTGCAATCTTCTCGGGACAAAAGCCAAATGATCCGGGCGCATGCGGCTGCAAAGGGGTTTCATGATGTGCCGGACACATCCGAAATGCTGATTCATGCCCAGATTATCGATATGGCTCAGCTCGACCCGTTAATGTTCCATCCCGAACTTCACCTGGAGCGCCAGAACCTGAAAAGCACCCAGCCGGTTCTTATTGTCATCGATTATGCCTTTGGCACCCAGGCTTATGAAGTTATGGATGAGCTCCTGTCGCAGCTTCACGAGAAGCCCTGCATTCAGGTTTGCTCCATATCCATCATGGGTAAAGCCGGCATTCTTCCGGGTAGCAAAGGCGATATCATGCTGCCGACAGCCCACGTGATGGAAGGAACCCCTCACAACTACCTGGTGGAAAACGACCTAATAAAAACGGATTTCGATGATTCCGTGGACGTCTATGTCGGGCCCATCGTCACGGTTTTGGGCACGTCCCTTCAGAACCGGGATGTTCTGGAAAAATTTCAAACCACCAGTTGGAAAGCGATCGGTCTTGAAATGGAGGGGGGGCACTATCAGCGCGCCATCAGCGCCGCCATCATCCGGGGGCATATCTCCCGGGATATCAAACTTCGGTATGCCTATTACGCCTCGGACAATCCCCTGCTCAGCGGCCAGACCCTGGCATCCGGCAGCATGGGAGACGAAGGAATCAGGCCCACCTACATGATTACCAAGGTGATTGTCGAGAAAATCGTCAATTCTTCAAATCCCCATTAAAGATTATTAACTATATTTATTCCCGATCGGAATATCGCCTTTCCCTGAAGATGTGTTTCGGTTTATTGAAGGAACGCAGTGTCCGCCCCGCTGCGGATATAAAGGTTTTGTTAAACTGGGTGGTCTTCAATCCGTTTTGACATTCAGGAACTCGAATTTGCCGTTATGGACGACCTGAAAGTCCATGGGCTTTTGCACCATATCGCCATTCTCGTCAAAGGTATGGGAGCCGGTAACACCATTCCATCCTTTGGTGGCATACAGCGCTTGCGCTACTTTTTCCGGGACCGTCGTGCCCGCCTTTTGAATCGCGTATCCAAGCAGTTTGATCGCATCATAGGCCTGCGCGGCATAAGCATCGGGGATGCTGCCGTATCTGGCGGCAAAAGCCTTGTTGAACGACATGGTCTCGTTATTGGGTTCACCCAGACTATAGGAGGTCGGCGTCACCACACCTTCAGCCGCGCTCCCCGCAATTTCAAAAAAGGCCGGCAAGTTCAGGCCCGGCCCCGCGAATATGGGCACGTGGATACCCATTGCCCTCGCTTCCCGGATGAAGATCGCGCCCTGCGGCAGCGATCCTGCAAAGAATATTGCGTCAAATACGTAATTCTTTTTCCAGTTGTACAGGTCCTTTCTAATAAAGACGGCATCGGCGTTGTAATCGTATGAAAGGCGATCCACCACGAAACAGCCGAACCTTGATGCGTACTTCTCGAATGCGTTGGCCAGGTTCTGGCCATAAGTGTTGCTGCTGTAATACGTCAACACACGCTTATAACCCTGGCGCACGGAATAAACCGCAAGCTGTCGGCCGATTTCATCATCATTGGGAATGTTTCGAAATATATACTTAAAGCCCCTCTGTCGTGTCAACTCCAGTGCGGTGGTCAAAGGGGAGAGCAGGATAATGCCGTTATAGGAATAGGTGATCGAAGCGCCAATCGTGATATCGGATTGCAGGTGACCGATCATGGCAACAACATCCAGGTTGTCCGCCAGTTTTTGGGCCGCGATTCTCGCATTCGATACCGTTCCCCCGTCATCGACTTTAAGCAGTCGAATCTTCCTGCCGAGGACACCCCCCGCGGTGTTTATCTCATCCATCGCCATTTCCAGACCGTTCCAAAACAAGACATGCAACTTTTCGGCGTCTTTCCAGTCCCCCACAGCGCCGATGACGATATCTCCCCTGGCCCGTTCGGCCCGATGGGCCCTCTCCTGCTTCATATCCGCCGTCTGATCGCATGACATC
>CAIVVZ010000368.1 GCA_903909505.1 uncultured Desulfobacteraceae bacterium | reverse complement strand
CGACCCATTCTTTTCCTTCACACCGGAAGGTCACTACACGTATGTCAACCGAGCCTTTGCCGAGGGTGTCCGCAAGCCAGTCGAGGACATTGTCGGCAAAAGAATCTGGGATGTCTTTCCCAAAGAGGAGGCGGACAAGCGCTTCGCTTTCCTGAGCCAAGTCTTTCGCACGGGGAAGGAGAAGGTAATCGAGGTGTGTGTCCCGCTGACAGATGGCGACCGGTATTACATGACGACGATTACTCCAATCAAAGACACGGCGGGGGAGGTGGTTTCTGCGATCTGTTCATCCAAAGACATCACCGACCGCAAGCGGGCGGAGGAGGCCCTGGGGCAGAGCGAAGAAATGTTTAGGGCAATGGTGGAAACATTCCCGCTGGCTATCGTTTTGACGATTGGAATCGAACAGAGATCCGAATACTTGAACCCCAAGTTCATCGAGTTATTCGGTTATACTTTGGAGGATATACCAACCATCAAGCATTGGTGGCCACTGGCCTATCCCGATGAGACATACCGCAGACAAATCTCGGAGGAATGGACGGCAAGAATCGAGTGCGCGATTGAGACCCAATCGCAAATTGAGCCAATGGAAGTAGTGGTTACCTGCAAGGATGGCTCAAAGAAAAATATCTCGTGGGCTTTCATTACCCTGGGGGATAAGAACTATTCTTGCGGTCTTGATCTGACTGAACGCAAGCAGGCGGAAGCCGAACTGCAGAAAATGCGGAAACTCCAGAGTGTCGGGACACTGGCCGGCGGCATTGCGCACGATTTCAACAACATCCTGATGGGGGTCTACGGGAACTTATCATTGGCTAAAGAGGGCCTTTCAGAAGAACATCCAAGATTCAGATTTCTTAATGAAGCGGAAAAATCCATGAATCGGGCGATTCGCCTTACCAAGCAGTTGCTGACCTTTGCAAAGGGTGGAGCTCCGGTCAAGGAAGACGTCAGCCTGGGGGCGCTTGTCGAGGAAGTCGCGCGTTTTGACCTTTCAGGCAGCAATGTCATGCTCGTGCATAATCAGGTCGAAGATCTGTGGCCGGCTAAGGTGGACAAGGGGCAAATGCAACAGGTTATCTCCAACCTCACCATCAATGCCAGCCAGGCTATGCCAAATGGTGGTCACCTTTATATTACACTGGAGAATGCGGTCATTACGGAGGCGGACGTATCCGGTCTTCCACAGGGGAAATATGTCAGAATCACTGTGCGGGATGTGGGAACCGGTATAGATCAGAATCACCTGGATAGGATATTCGATCCCTATTTCACCACTAAGCAGGCCGGCAGCGGTCTGGGACTGGCAACGACCTATTCAATCATAAATAAACACGGCGGCCATATAGGCGTTGATTCAGAACTGGGGAAAGGAACAACTTTTACGCTCTTCCTGCCAGCCTCCGAGTTCCCGCAACCGACGGAATCGCAGAAGTGTTCTGCTGAATGTCTGATCTTGGAACAAACCGCCAGAATTCTTGTGATGGATGATGATGAAATGGTGCGCAACATAGCCACGGAAATGCTGAATATCATCGGGTTCTCAGTTGAAACAGCCGTTGACGGCAAACAAGCCTTCGAGATGTACAAACAAGCGCTGGAGGCCGGCGAGCTTTTTGCCGTAGTCATTATGGATCTGACCATCCCCGGCGGAATCGGCGGGAAGGAAGCGATCAAGGAAATTCTGGCGATTGATCCGGATGCCAAAGTCATTGTTTCCAGCGGATATGCCGATGATCCTGTTATGGCGCACTTTGCTGATTATGGGTTCAAAGGCATCGCCGCAAAACCCTATACCCTGCGCACCCTGCAAGAAGTTTTGGGGCAAGTCATGAAATGATTACATACAAATACCTGATCCCCGGTGCCACTCTTTGTGACTTTTTCGATCATTAGCCCAGCCTATGAGCATCCACGCCTTAATTCGTAGCAAATCTTTTTAGAAATAAGAAATTATAGTTGACTTAAAATGATGAATATCATACAGAAATAACGCAAAATTTATCATTTGCAATGATGCGCAAGGCGAAATGGCTGAATCCGTGCCTATAGTGCGTTGTGGTTTTGAATGGCGCCCCGATGGGGTGTTAAATGTCGGTATGCAGTTGAATACTTCCAGGGAGGGCATATGAAAAAAACGATTATGGAGGCATTCAAAGAAACTGCCGACAAATTTGAAGACCGGGTGGCGCTGAAGTTCAAAACAGGGGGGCAATGGAAAGAAACAACTTGGAAAGACTATTATAAACAGGTCAGGGTAACAGCGCGCGCGTTTATGGCGCTGGGGCTTAAGAAAGGCAAGGCTGTCAGCATCCTTGGAAACAATTGCCCTCAGTGGTTCATCAGTGATCTGGCCGGAGTGTTTGCCGGCGCGGTGCCGGGCGGCATATACACGACCAATGGACCCGATCAATGCCAGTATATCGCTTCTCATAGTGAAGCAAACATCGTGGTGGTTGAAAATTCCGACCAATTGGCGATATTCAAAAAAATAAAGGATCAGTTGCCTGAATTGAAAGCCATTGTGCTGATGAATGGATCTGATCCGGATGATATGGTTCATGCCTGGAATGAATTGCCGAAACTCGCGGAAAAAATCTCGGAGCAGGAACTTGAAGACAGGATCAAGGCTCAAAAACCGGATGACTGTTGTACGCTGATCTATACTTCCGGAACCACTTGCAATCCGAAGGGGGTCATGATCACCCATGACAATATTACCTGGACTGCAAAGCAGGTGATCAATCTAATCAAATGGAATCAAACGGATCAAATTATCAGCTATCTTCCGTTAAGCCATATTGCCGAGCAGGTCGTCAGTCTTCATGTTCCGTATCTTGCGGGATGCACGGTCTGGTTTGCGGAAAGCCTTGATAAACTGGGTGAAAATTTGACTGAAGTAAGGCCTACCCTTTTCGTCGGTGTTCCCCGCGTATGGGAGAAGATTCAATCGAAGATGATGGCGGCCGGAGCACAAAATCCCCCTCTGAAGAATAAAATTGCTGCATGGGCTCGCAAAAAGGGACTTGCGGGCGGCTATGCCGAGCAGGAAGGGAAACCGAAACCATTTTTTTATGGTCTGGCCAATAAACTGGTCTTTTCAAAGGTCAGAGAAAAGTTGGGGTTTGACCGTTGCAGAATATTTATTTCCACTGCTGCGCCAATCTCCACGGACACGCTTGAATTCTTTCTGAGCCTGGGGCTTCCTTTGACGGAAGTTTATGGGATGAGCGAATGCACAGGTCCCGGGACCGTGTCCCTGCCGGAGCCTTTTAAATATCGAACCGGGTGGGCCGGACCGGCGGTACCCGGCACAACCATTAAAATTGCAGAAGATGGAGAGGTCTTGATGAAAGGCCGGCATGTATTCAAAGGCTACTTTAAAAACGATGCGGCAACTGCCGAATCCATCGATAAGGGGGGATGGCTGCATTCAGGCGATGTCGGGAAAATCGATGATAAGAATTTCTTGAAAATTACGGACCGGAAAAAGGAATTGATTATTACCGCGGGTGGTGAAAACATTCCTCCCCAGGTTCTGGAGGCAAAACTCAAGTCAATTCCAGTAGTCGCCAATGTGGTTGTTATCGGCGATCGGCGGCCATATATGACCGCGTTATTTACGCTGAATCCGGAAAGGCTCGACCAGGAGCTAAAAAACGCCGGCAGTCCGGCCAGAAACATGGCCGAAGCTGCCAAATGTCCGAAATTCAGAGCCTATATGCAGCAAAAACTCGATGAGGTAAATACCACGCTTGCAAGGGTCCAGACCATAAAAAAATTCACCATCCTGCCCATTGAATTTAGTGTTGAAGGGGAAGAGTTAACCCCGACCATGAAGCTCAAACGCAGAATCATCAATACCAAGTATGCTAAAGAGATAGAAGAAATGTATGTTTAACTTTCTGTCAGCTCCGGCTTGCCCGTTTTATCGCTGCCGATCGTTGGTTTGCGGAACATGAAAGATATTCGCCGGAAATCAATTCAATCAAAATAACCCATCATGAACTATTCAGACCTTATCGCAGCTTTAGCCGCCAAAGAAAATCTTACCTCAAAACAGGCAACAGAAATCATCAAAGTGATCTTCGATGGATTTAAAGGCGCGCCAAAGCAAGAGAAAATATCCGGGCCGAGGGATTGGACAACGTGGAAGTACGGCACGGGCTGATTGAACGTCTGCCGGTTGAATCCGCATCCGTGGACTGGCTGATTTCCAATTGTGTGATCAATCTCTCGCAGGAAAAAGTGCGTGTTTTTTCGGAAATCCAGCGGGTGCTCAAACCCGGCGGGCAAATGCTGGTGTCGGATATCGTGGTCAAAAATCTGCCGGATTGGTTACGTCGGAACGACCGGCTCTATGCCGCATGTGTGGGGGGTGCCATCAGTGAAGAAGAATATTTGGCCGGACTACGCCACGCGGGCTTGATCGATGTGGAAGTCCGAAACCGGTTTGTCTATGAAGCATCCCAGATCAAAGCATTTTTTCAATCCGAGGAAATCCCCGGCTTGAAGGAAATACTCGACGGCCATTCCGTACAAAACCGTGAAAACATGATCCATCAGATGACACGGAACGCGGTCGGAAATGTTTGGAGCGCCGAGTTCTATGCCAAAAAGCCGGTAAAAGGGAATTAAGCGATCAAAGGTCGAAACCATCAACCGGGTAATCAAATTTCCTTGTTCTTTTACTGCATCAGGTAGCGTGCTTTCTCACCCATGCGACATAATGATCCATCCAGTTCTGCAGGAATTGTTTGCTTTCTGCACCGATGTTACCGGCCTCGCCGAACAATCCATCCCTTACATGGATGAATGCTTCGGGTTGGCCAAGCGTCGGTACGTCCAGATACGCGAGAACATTGCGCAAATGCTGTTGTGCCAGGGCCGTGCCGGTGGCACCGATCGAAGCGCCCAAAACACCAGCCGGCTTTCCCGCGAATGCGTTTTGGCCATAAGGACGCGAAGCATGGTCGATTGCGTTCTTGAGTACGCCAGGTATCGAACGGTTGTATTCCGGTGTAACGAACAGAAGGCCCTGCGCACCCTTGATTTCGTTTTTCAGCCGTTTGACGGACTCAGCCTGGTTAGCATCGTCGTCCTGGTTGTAAAGTGGCAAGTCGTCAATTTTCACCTGCTTGAACAAGAACTCTGACGGCGCCAGCTTAATTATGGCGCTTGCCAGCTTGCGGTTGAACGAATCCTTGCGAAGACTTCCAACGACGACTGCGATTTGATATGTGTTCATGGCAAACTCCTTTCAATTAAAGATATCAGGTTCTATTAATGATAATGCCTCTTACGGAGTTATCAACGGCCATCATCGCGAGATATTTTGCCAACTGACTGACCATTTCAAGATTGACTTGGCTCAGCGCTGTTCTAAATCACACCTGCGGGGCGGAAGCTCTGACCGTCGAGTATAAGCGCCGTGACATGGCATTTATTCGTTGATGCAGTATTCGATTATGCTTTCGCAGTGAATGGCGGATGTATTTAAAAAAGGGATACCGAATTCGTCATGGGTTAAAATCAGAGGAAGCTCGGTGCAACCTAGAATTAAAGAATCTATTCTGTCTTGCCCTATCATTCTTTCTGCTATTTTAAGTAACTCGTTTCGCGTTGAATCCTTGAATATGCCCAGTTCAATTTCTGAAAACAGTCTATGGTGAATGAGCTCTTGTTCGTTTTCTGTGGGGACAACTACGGACATGCCCTTTTGAATAAATGGTTTCTTATAAAAATCTGATTCCATGGTAAGTTTTGTTCCCATGAGCCCGATGTTTTCAAGCCCCATTTTTTGTGCTTTTTTACAGGTTTGTTCTACAATACTCAGCAAGGGAATAGGGGATAAGGCTTTTAATTCATCAAAAACGATATGGGGTGTATTGGAAGCGATAACAGCGAATTCCGCGCCGGCATTGTGAATCTTGTTTATTCTTTCCAATAACCACTCGGTCAGCCTGTTCCAGGCGGATATTTTTACAAACCGCATGAATTCGTTGAGATTTGCGCTATAAATAATAATTTCAGGATAGGCAAGTTCGGGATATCGGGTGTTAAACGTCGAAATAATTTCTTTGTAATAATCAGAGGTTGATTCCGGACCCAGTCCGCCAAGAATTCCGATGGTTTTCATATGTATCCTTTTTTGTGTCATAACGAGAGGGCCTAAATGGGAAATAAAATCCAGCGCCGCAAGGACGAATCGACCGGGGCATAAAAGGTGCGCACTGACGGCATCTATAAACTGCTGCGCCGGGAGATCCGCGATGAAGAGCTGCGGCGCGTCTCCAAAGTTAAAGATCAGGTGCCTGTAATCCCAGAATAAATGCGCCATCAGGTTAACTATTCGATCCCCAAAATGGCTAAGAGGGGAAACACCGGGCAAAGGCCTTCATGAGACTGGGGGATCCCTTGATACGAATTTTTCCCTGAATCAGGGCGCCAAGTAGATTTTTTTCCTTGGACAGAAAGCCTATCCAGGTCCGACTGTCGGCGGTAATACGCAAATCGGCGATCCCCATGTGACCAGTGGAGACCTCGATACTTTTGTTTTTAATAACCACGGTTCCTTTTAATTCTTCTTCGCCGGTAAAAGTGAAATGGTAAGTGGAATTGATTCCCTCTGATTGTCCCCTTTGAAAAGCGATGGGCAAGCTATCCAGAAAGCTTCTTGTCGAGTCGGGCCGAAGTCCGTTTCCGATCAATTTGGTTTGCTTGTGAGGGAAACGCCTGGCGGTATAGGCCTCGGCATCGGAGCCGGGAACCACATAGATGGTTTCCGCCTTGTCCTGAAAAGGCTTGACCACATCATTCAGGTATTCCTTCCGATTCTCCAGAAAAGGGCCGATGACTTCCTCTCCGGCGGGACAAACGGCCATGCAGTAGGAAGATTTGTTGCAAATACCATAGCTCAAGGACTGCCACATGGAAACCGTTTCCGAATCGCTGACTTTTTTGCGGTAATTCGCCACGTTCTTGCTTGAGACCATCTTTTCCACCCAATCGATAAATCCACCAAGGCGGTCACGGTAATTGTGGGTCATGCAAGCGGTAAAATTGAAATGACCGTCCGGTTCAATGGCCCCGACCGGGCAAACGGAGACACAGAGCCGGCATTCAACGCAGGGGTTGAAATCAAGCGGTTGATCATAAGTGGAAACTTCACTGTCGAGAAGCAAGGTATTTAAAATGACGAAGCTGCCGAATCGGGGATGGATCAGCAGGCGGTGATGACCCAATTTGCCCAGACCACCGGCAACGGCAATGGGTTTATGGGAGATCGGCCACATTTTCTGCGGCCACTTGGCAAGGTCCATGGGGAAACCGCAGGATGGATTGAGCGCGGACGCACCATTGTCATGAAGCAATTTGATAATCTGGCGGGACACGGAGTTTGTCTTTTCAAAGGTCTGCAGGAACTCCAGATCGGATACATCGCGGGACACGCAACGGATATTTTCAGGGTGGAGTTTGCAGACAATGCTCAGGAGGCTTTTGGTGCGCGGGAAAATCTCCAGAATATCCTTCCGGTGTTCTGCTATGTCCGGGCGATCGATCTCGATCAAAGCCACATCGTCTGCTCCGGCTTCAAGGGCGATGGTTTTCAGCCATGTGGCGTCGAGGGCGGTTCGGGATGTCGATGGGGGGATGGCTGTTTGCTTTTCCCGGTAATTCTTGACCGTGGGGTGTTCTTCCAAATGCATATCAGTACCTCCGGACTTATTACGGGTTCGTCACAACTTCGATGGCATCGCCGCAGCAGATTTTCCCCGGGCTCAGCACGCGGGCAAACACGCCTTCCCGCGGCATGATGCAATCACCGGCCTGATAATAAATGGCGCACTTTTTATGGCATTCCTTGCCGATTTGCGTAATTTCAACCAACGCCGTTTCCCCCAATCGGACCTGGGTGCCAATGGGCATCTGTACCCAGTCGATTCCGGTGGGGGCGATGTTTTCGGCAAAATCCCCGAAGGTGACGTCAAGACCCTGGCTCCGGGCTGTTTCGATGCTTTCGGATGCCAGAAAACTGATCTGTCGGTGCCATTTCCCGGCATGCGCATCCCCCTGGATGCCATGATCCTCTGTTAAAAACGCCTCTTGAACCGGCGTCTTTCGGGTCCCTTTTTTCTTGCTGATGGCGATGGAAACAATCTTCATTTTACCCCGCGTCCTTTCGGTAGCATGTTTAACAAGCGCTCCCTGAATCGGTTATGATAGGTTGTCTTCCCCCATAAAATAGGATGGCCGATGAAAAATGCAACTGTCTGCCGGAACAGGAAAATATGTCCGCGCTAATTCTTTATGAAATAAATCAACGAGACAATGATGCCAATAATGACAACGATCTTACGCAGGGCGCCCGGCGGGATTCGACCTGCCAATCGGCCTCCCAGTGTCCCACCCACAAGAGAGCCAACGGCCATGATCCCCACGACAGGCCATACGATTTGGCCTGAAAACAGGAAAAAAATTGCGGTCGCAATATTGATACTGAATGCCATGGCCTGTTTCAATGCATTGAGCCGGGTCATCGTATCGTCCAGAATAAGTCCGAGTACGGCCAGAACGATTACGCTGAGTCCGGCGCCGAAATACCCGCCATAAATGGCGGCTGGAATCACGGGAAGTATGGCCCAGGCTTCATGAATTTTTGCAGTGCCGGTATGGCCACCGGTTCGACGTATGAGCCATCCCCGTAATGGATCCTGAATGGCCAGAAGTCCAGACGCAAGCAGGATCAGAAAGGGTACCAACGCCCGAAACGTACGTTCTCCGGTGTTCAACAGCAGGATTCCGCCGGCGATTCCTCCCAGTACGCCCACAGGCAACAGCAGCAATACGCGACGCTTTTGCCCCCGCAAATCGTTCATCTGCGCAAATGTTGCTCCCAGATAGCCTGGACAGAGAGCTACGGTGTTGGTGATATTAGCGGCGACAGCAGGAATGCCCACAGCCGTCAGCATCGGAAACGTGATAAGCGTGCCACCGCCGGCAAGTGCATTCACTGCGCCGCCGGCAATGGCCGCCAACCCTACCAAAATAAATTCTGACCAGCTCATATTATTTTATTCCAATTGGTTGTGATGAACCCATAAAAAATCAACATGGGGCAAAGTAAAAAGTTCAGGATCAAGACGGGCGAAACCTTTCTCATGCCGCTGCCTGTTGCTGATAGAGGTATTTCTGAAAGCCGCAGAACACCTTGCCGATCTCCTCCGGCCTGCCGAGATCAGCCACGGCATCGGCAATCGAGCCATGATATTTGAGTCGAAGCAGGGGTGTCAACTTCCCTTGATCGAGTTCTCCCACACCGACGCTTACATAATGGGATAACACGAAAGAGAGAAAGACCTGCTGTTTGCTGTTAAAGTGCGTGGTGATAATGACTTTGGCCTTTGCGGCGCGCTCTTCACGGGTGAGCGGCGCCAGGGCATAAGCTACATGGGCCAGGACATCGAACAGATCGCTTTTTTCCGCATCGATGATCTTCTGCATCTCGGCGAGCTGGTCCTTGCCGAAGCCTTTCTCGGCCAATCCTTCCAGCAGCTTCCTGCGCGTATCCGGTACACTCCACAAGGCGCGGAGTTCTTCTTCGTCCCTGAAGAACTCCGGCAGTTTGCCAAAGAGTGCTTCCAGGAACTGCTGCGCCGACATGGGTGTGCCATCCGGGTGCCAGAAGCTTGTCACCATCATGTGCTGGATGGTGCGAGCCTTGCCGTCGGCGAGTTTGACCTTGATCTGCTGCCGCTTCTGAACTTCAGCCGCCATTTCGCGTGTCTTGGAGGGAGGTCGCTGTGTCCACTCCGGCTTTGGTTCGTTCGGTTCCGGTTCAATGGGCTCGCCGTCCCATTCCGGATCATAAAAATGATGGTGTGCCTTCACGAAGTCGTAGATGGTGAAATAGTCCTTGCCGTCATAGAGCCGAGTGCCGCGCCCGATGATTTGCTTGAACTCGATCATCGAGTTAATCGTGCGCATCAGAATGATGTTGCGAACATTGCGGGCATCCACGCCGGTCGAGAGTTTCTGTGAGGTGGTCAGAATGGTGGGAATGGTCTTCTCGTTATCCTGAAAATTCCGCAGGTGCTGATCGCCCAGGGCGCCGTCGTTGGCCGTTACCCGCTGGCAGTAGTTCGGGTCAGTGCCGGTCTTGATCTGGTTGATAAGATCGCGTACCGCCAGCGCGTGCGCCTGGGTGGCGCAGAACACCAACGTTTTCTCCCGCTGGTCGATCAGGGACATGAAAATCTCAACCCGCTTCTTCTCCCGCTCCTTGATCTCGATGATCTTGTTGAAATCGGCTTCCACATACAGTTTGCCGGCTTCGATCTCGCCTTCGACCAGCGTGTCATCGGACGTATAGACGTACTCATCCAGCGTCGTGGAAATCTGCTTCACCCGGAACGGTGTGAGATACCCGTCATTGATGCCGTCCTTAAGCGAATAGATGAACACCGGATCGCCGAAGTAAGCGTAGGTGTTGATGTTGTCCCCGCGCTTGGGCGTGGCGGTCAGGCCAAGCTGCACGGCGGGAGCGAAGTAGTCCAGGATGCCGTGCCAGTTGCTCTCGTCGTTGGCCCCGCCCCGGTGGCACTCGTCGATGACGATGAAGTCGAAGAAGTCCGGCGGATACTCGCCGAAATAGGGGGAGGGGTGGCCGTCCCCATTGGGTCCAAGAGCCGGCCCGCTCATGAAGGTCTGGAAAATCGTGAAGAAGATGCTGCCGTTCTTCGGTACTTTGCCTTTCTTGCGAATGTCTTCCGGCGCAATGCGCACCATCGCATCTTCGGGAAAGGCGGAAAAGGCGTTGTATGCCTGGTCAGCCAGATTGTTGCGGTCTGCCAGGAACAGGATGCGCGGCCGCTGGGTCGGCTCGACCTCCATCTTCCAGTCGGTCAGGTTCCAGCGGCTGTGGAACAGTTTCCACGCGATCTGGAAGGCGATGAATGTCTTGCCCGTGCCGGTGGCCAGCGTCAGCAGGATGCGCGATCTCTGGTCGGCGATAGCTGTCAGCACGCGCTCGACGGCAATGTCCTGGTAATATCGCCCTTGAAAATAGCCACCCCGGTCCTCGAAAGGCACCGCAGCGAACCGGTCGTGCCAGGCGTTAGGGGCGGCAAAGGTGCGGTTCCAGAGTTCATCCGGTGTCGGGTACTGCGCCAGTTCGACCTCGATGCCGGTGCCCATGTCGATGCCGTAGATGCCCTGGCCGTTGGTGGCATAAGTGAAGCGGATGGAGAGCTTCTTGGCGTAATCCTTGGCCTGCCCCGCACCCTCGGTCAACGGCTTGTCCCACGCCTTGGCCTCCACCACCGCCAGCTTGGTGTTACGGTACTCCAGTACATAATCGGCGGTCAGCGCCTTGCTGCGCTTGCCGTGGCCCTCGATGCGACCGAGGGTGATCGGATACTCGCGGCGGATGCGGCTGGCTTCCACCACGCCCCAGCCCGCCGCTTTCAGCGCGGGGTCGATATATTCGGCTCGGGTTTCAGCTTCGTTCATGTATTCCTCAAAACGTAACGTCCCGTCTTTTTCCCGCCGATCTTCTCGACCAGTCCGGCGTCAAGCAGCGGTCGCAATAAATCCATCGCACCTTGCCGGGACACGCCCAGCGCCTTCCATATTTCACCCGGGGCCATGCTTCCGTGATCGCGGAGCAGATGGAGAAGCTGTCCCTGTCGGGGCCGCAAGACCAGTTTATCCGGGGACTTCACCTGGAAGGTTTGAATCCGCAGCCACACCCGTTCGAGCGTTTGCCGGAGTCCGGCCGCACAATACTCCAGCCAGGCGGTCAGGTCTTCTCCGGCCTGCCGGACACCTTCCAGCGCGGCATAGTACTTTGGCCGATCTTCCCAGTAATATTCATCCACCGAAAAGAGATGATGGATATCGAAACCTCGCCGATAGAGCTCCCACAAAGCAAGTGCCCGGCCCGTGCGGCCGTTGCCGTCGGCAAACGGATGGATGGCCTCGAACCGGTAATGCAGGATGGCTGAACTGAGAACCGGCGAAAGTTGTTGTGAAGCCGCGTTCCACCACTCCAGCAACTCGAACATCAGCCCCGACACGGCATCCGCCGGAGGGGGGCGATACTGACCGACCCGCACGGCAATCATTCGGTATTTCCCGGCCTCGCCCTGATCCATCACCTCTCCGGCCAGAATCCGGTGCAGTTCCAGAATGTCCGCATGACGGATGGTCTTTTTGGTCGCGGTTTTTTCCACATGGCGCAGCCCGGCGAAATAATTGAGGACTTCCCGCTTGTGCCGCGTGCCGGACGCTGAAAGTTCGCGTCCCTCCTCCAGAGCGCGGACCTGTTCGAGAGTCAGCGGATTCCCCTCAATGGCTGTCGAGGCGTGGACGTTGCGTGTGCGGGTGTCTTTCTGGAGGGCAGGAATCCAGGCAATATTCACCACGGCGCTTTGAATCCGCTCTCGCAATGCCGCCACTTGTTCGACTTCGGACAGCAGGAGCGGGGTGATTGTAAATTCTGGGATATAGGCCATGGTTAAAAGTAATAAAATGTCAAGTATAAGTCAAGTTTTCTGTCAAGCCGGCTCGAAGCCGGCCGGTGAATGCCTGGTGCAGCAAGGATTTCTTCAACGCGTCGAGGGTGGCGAGCTTGCGCTGGTAGATGGATTCGAGAGCTTCCGTCGACTCGCGAATTGCGGCTACTTTCTTCACGATGGTCCGCTGTTGCTCTACCGGGGGCAGCAGCAGGGGTAGTTCTTTAATGATCCCCATGTTCAGACCTGCCATGATCGAGCCTTTAGCCCTCTTGGAAAGAAACGCCCGCGCGGCTGGATGGTATAGGAAATAGGCATGGAGAAACTCGGGTAAACACTTTTGATGATTGAGTGTAATGCAGCAGAGGTGCTTCGAGTTAATGGTGGTTGGGATGTCGTCAGGGACGATAGCACAGCGTCCACATGTGCCCATGATGGTGATTAACACATCCCCCGGCTTTACCTGAAATCGAGACAGCTCTGAGAATTTCTGTGGCGTGATATACCTACGCTCGTTCCACCTAAAGTGGTTCTGGACCGCGTTATCAATTCCCAGGACCGGGATTCCCTCATTCACGAATTCACTGTGCAGTAGCTGACTGCCAAAGGGCCCCGTCTTGATCGATCCCTTCTCTGTCTTGGCTGTGTCTTCAACAGTCGAAGCATGCCAACGAATATGATCGAACGAATTGAGTATCGCTATGAACGTTGGCTGGATAATGGTGCGAGTGTTTTGGAGGTTCTTTTCGGCGTTGGCTTTGGCGGTGGCGATGCTGTTAAACGCTTCGTAGAGGATGCCGACGATCCGCTTCTGTTCAGGGAGCGGGGGAATCGCGACCCTTTGTGAATAAACCTCGTTTCGGTTGATGCCAGGCTTAACGCCCTTCGCCAAACTTGGCAGATCAAGTGTTGAGAGGAGATAATAAAGAAACTGAAGGTTATGTTGCCGCTGATCGAATGTGACGAAGTAAGTGACATCAAGAGGCCAGAACTTCTCCTCTGTTATATTCAATTCGCCGGCAGAACCTTTACGACCCACGATGAGGCTCGGTTTGTCAAAGTAAAACTTGTCACTTCGGTTTTTCTCGCCATTGGCGCCATAGACAGGATACAGACCGTCAAACTTCCGATCCGCATCTTCAAGGGGCTTACCATACTCAAGCCGAAGAACTTCCCCGACCGACATCTCTTTCCATCCCACTTTCACAGTCCCTCCCCATTCCCCAGCGCCAGGCGCTGATGAGCAATTTCGATGGAACGGTGCAGCTTGGCTTCCAGCACCTCTTTCGGCGGCAGCAGGGTGAGATAGTCTGCAATCCGGATATTGCTTTTATCCAGTTGCAGCAGCTCTACATGCTCATGATTTTTTCCCGTGCAGAGGATCAGGCCGATGGGGGTGTTCTCGCCTTCCAACTGCTCGTGCTTCTCCAGATAGCGCAGATACAGCTCCATCTGGCCTTTGTAGGCGGCTTCGAATTCGCCGATTTTCAGATCAAGCGCCACCAGGCATTTCAAGCGGCGGTGGTAAAAAAGCAGATCAATGTAATAATCACGCTGATCAATGGTGATGCGTTTCTGCCGTGCCAAAAACCCGAAATCACTTCCCATCTCAATGATAAATCGCTGCAGTTCGGCCACAATGGCAGCTTCCAAGTCCTTCTCGGCATAGGTGTCGGCAAGTCCCAGAAAATCAAGTAGATACGGATCACGGAAAGCCAGGTCGGGCGAGAACCGTCCTTCATTACGTAGCGCCTGCAAGTCATGCCGGATCGTCTCTTCGGGTTTTTTCGAAATAGCGGTACGTTCGAATAATTGCGAATTGATACGTTCCTGCATCTGTCGTAAAGACCAGCCTTCAATACGGACCATCTCGATATAAAATTCGCGTTTCAACGGATCATCAAGGTACATAAGGGTCTTGATGTGGCTCCAGCTTAATTCTCTCCGCACTGTGGAGAAAATTGCCTCGTCGGCAAAAATCTCCGCGATGCGGAGACAATGCCGCAGTTGCTTCTCGCTCCAGCCTTTTCCATAATCGGCGGTCAGTTGTTGCGCCAGGGTGGCGATAATCTGTTTGCCATATTCAGCACGCTGATTTTGTAAAACTTCGGTCCGGATACGCCGGCCGATCTGCCAGTACAGCAGGGTCAATTCCGCATTGACCGCCATCGCCACCCGATGACGGGTGCTGTCAATAAGCTGGCGGATGTCCACCAATACCGCTGAATGTTCTATGGGGGCAATTTTCATAACAATCCCCTGATATTCTGCAAAACCGCCGCACTTTCCGCATCCAGCGCCGCGATTTCGTCCAAGATGGCTTGGGGACTGCGGTGAATGACTGCCTCGCCGCCGTTCGGGTTTTTGACCGAAAGATCAAAGGTCGCGGGGTCGATGCTTTCCGCATCCACGCTCCAGCTCCTGGGGGAGACGGATTTGGTTTTTTGCAGTTCGATGAACTCAGCCATGTCGGCATCATTGAGCGGGTTGGTTTTGCCCAGGTTGCGGCCGGGGTTGAGCTGGTAATACCAGACCGTGCGGGTGGGCGCGCCTTTCTCGAAGAACAGCACCACCGTCTTCACCCCCGCGCCCTGAAAGGTGCCGCCGGGGCAATCGAGCACGGAATGCAGGTTGCAGCTCTCCAGCAGGAGCTTTCTCAGGCTCACCGAGGCGTTATCGGTGTTGGATAGAAAAGTGTTCTTGATGACCACGCCCGCCCGGCCGCCAGCCTTGAGCATCTTGATGAAGTGCTGCAGGAACAAAAAGGCGGTCTCCCCGGTGCGGATGGGAAAGTTCTGCTGGACTTCCTTTCGCTCCTTGCCGCCGAAAGGGGGATTGGCCAGCACCACGTCGAAGCGGTCCTTGTCCTGAATATCCGCCAGGTTTTCTGCCAGCGTGTTGGTGTGGATGATGTTGGGTGCCTCTATGCCGTGCAGGATCATGTTCATGATCGCAATCACATAGGCGAGGGACTTCTTTTCCTTCCCGCAGAAAGTGCGGGTCTGGAGCGTGGTGAGGTCTTTGGTGGTGAGGTTGCCCTTGGATTTCAGGTAGT
>CAIVVZ010000367.1 GCA_903909505.1 uncultured Desulfobacteraceae bacterium | reverse complement strand
GCAAAGGATTCAATGGACTGCAGGTGGTCTGCTCCAGCCCTTCCCCAGGCCACATCCCGTATCAGTTCGAGAATTTTTTCAGTTCTTCGCCGGCTTTTCGGATCGATGAGGTTTCCGGTATCCAGGTTGCGCTCCAGCTCGGCAATTGCGGCATTCACCGGACACCCCGTTTTTGGAAGAATTTCAGCCCTCGCCTCTTCCAGCTCGGGTGCAATGGGGGCAAGCGGTTTTTTTCGCAATCCCGGCAATTTTTGTTCGGTCGTTCCAAATTCCAGGCAGTGAGAAGTGCATACCGTCACACAGGCCGGTTTCAGTCCCTGATCGATTCGGTCCATGCAGAAATCGCATTTTATTGCCTGGCGTTTTTCAGAATCCCATTGAACCGATCCCCAGGGACAGGCGGCAATACAGGTTTTACATCCAATGCATAGCAACGGGTCGACATAAACGATACCGTCCCGGGGTCGCTTTTTCATGGCGCCCGCAGGGCAGGCTGCCACACACCAGGGCATCTCGCAATGGAAGCAGGACATCAATACATGGGATACTCTGGGCAAACCGTCAATGACATTGGGACCGTCTGGAATGATCTGGCAGAGTTTTGGGCCGGATGGAAGGGATTTGTTGCTTTCACACTGAACTTCGCAGCTATGGCAGCCGATACATTTCTTTCTATCCTGAAACAAGTAGTAGTTGCTCATAATCTTTCTCCCCATCGGACGGGTTTCAGAAAACGAAGAACTCGCGCAAGAGGCTTTACCCTGCCCGGTCTTCGAGATTATGTTCAAGCTTGCTATCCCACGCTATCCATATTTCTAAATAATCCTTAAAAAACAGCTTATCGTAGGATTTATATTTTATCAAGCACGATGACTGCTTTACCATTCAGGATTATCCCGCTGCATCTCGATGTGCTCGCATATTTCCTTGAGCATAAAAAACCGGGTCAGCGCCCTTGCAATCTCTGCCTCGGTAGGCGCCTGACCGGTTATCTCCGAAACATACTTTCGGATGGCGTCAATGGCGATTGCGACCTGATTCCCACATTTCTCATGCGTCATGAAGCCTCCTTTTGCCGGTTCTGAAAGCCAATCTGATACAGTGTCATGATCATGCCCCCGGATAGCGCGATCCCCCCGCTGGTCATGAACAGGGCATGAGAGCCGATGGTTTCGTACAGATATCCGCTCAAAAAGAATCCCGCCATCAATCCCAAGCCGTAGCTGACCGCGTTGTTGACAGCCTGACCAAGAGTCTTGGATGCCTCGGAGGACAGGGCATCCACATATAAGATACTGGCCATGTGAAAGGCCCCGTATGTAAACGCGTGAAGCACCTGGGTGATCAGGATCACGGGTCCGCTGTCGACAAAGGCGAGCAGGAACCAGCGCATCGCCGCAATGCTGAATGAAAAGACCATAACGGTTTCCAGGGAAAACCGCTTAAATAACCGCCCGGAATGCATCATCACGATGATTTCGGCAGCCGATGCCACGGCCCACGAGATACCAGTAAATGTTTTTCCATAGCCCAGTTTCTCCAGATGGATAGAGAAAAAACCGTAATAGGCTCCGTGGCTGAGCAGCATCAAAAAGGCGCAGATCAAAAAGACGATGCTCTTCCGGCTCATCAAATGCCCAATGCCCCTGGGAAGCCCTTTGAGTTTGGCGATGCGAACGGAAGGCGCCCCCAGGGAAACCACGGATTGAATCAGTCCTCCTGCCAGAATCAATGGCAGAATAATGCCAACCGGATAGGCGTCGATCATTCCGCCGACCAGAATAACAACGGCGATGAAGGCAATGGAACCCCAGGCCCGGGTCTGGCCGTATCGCAGTTTGTCCTTGCCCAGAACATCCATGGTAATGGCTTCCAGAAAGGAGATGATCGGTGAGAAAAAAATCCCGTACCCAAGGGTGATCATCACCAACCACTCAAAACGGGTCGTAACCAGATACAGGGACCAGAGTATCGCGCTGGCGATGTTACAAAAAACATAGATGGCCCTTCTGGCCTGAAGCCGATCGGCAAGCATGCCCCAGAGCACGGGAAACAGCACCAGCAGCACGGAACGCAGGGCCGAAAGCACGCCGATCTGAAAACCGGTAAGCTTAATGTGGTAAAGATAGAGGTTAAAATATGGCAGATAAATGCCCATGACCCCGAAATACAAAAAATACTGGGCCCGAATCATCAGTTTTAACCTGCCGTCAGGTTCACCTGGCATCATTTCCCCCATGACAGTCGGCGACAGCTCATTTTCGTCCAAATTTTCTCAACCAGACAATTCCCCATGAATAAGCGTCTTATCATAACCTGTAACCGGTTATCCAGTTGTTTTGTTTTCCGGATATGCCACACCACTTTATAAATCAGAATTGATGATTAAATATTAAATATAAATTGTCTGTTGCGTAACCATGGGAAAGCATAAAGGAGGCAGCTATGGAAAATAATGTTTTTTTCAGCCAGGAAGAGCTCCGGTGTGAGGAAAAATGTGTTTATGAATGGGTCGATTGCGTGGAAACCGAGAACGGTTCCACCATATGCAAGACCCGCGAGCGGAATTGTTTCGACGACTGCTCGTTGTAATAGACAACCCAAAACCAGGAGGTATTGAAATGATGAGTCAGATATCCACTACAGCACATCGTTGTTGTTCCACGGAAAAACAGCGACTGGTATCGGAACTCCGGGCATGTGATTTTTGCTCGGATAACTATAAAGATCATCACGACTGTTATCGGCGTGCTGCGAAAGAAAGCGTACGGCATGCACTCAATTGCCTGATTGCATAGCAAGGCGCAATGGGAACATCTGTTTTTACTGTCCCCACAATTTGTTCCGTTAACCCAGATACTCGATAACTGTAACCTGGGGAAACTGGGCTTTCTCATTCTCCAAGAAGAGCGAGAGAGCGTCCCTTCGCGGCAACCGCCCATATGGTTTGATCTGACCGGACGACGTGAATAAAGTATAAAATGCTGAGCTTTCGTACCCGGTCAGAATCAGACCATTGTCAATAATCCCGGTTCCTGAACAGGGCTAAATCAAAGGCGCTCGTGCTTCAACTCACATATCTGTATCTTGCGCTCAAACAATCATCCGGTTTAAACGACACTTCTGTTTTGCTGGAAGAATACAAAAGGTATGGCCAACATGATGTAATAAATAAAAGGATTCCAAGGGTGTTCGATTTGGATTATTTCATCGGTTGGAAGACATCCCTCTCCGACATAAAGGCTGAATAATGCAGAGATTTCCCGAAATACAATATGTTTGGAAAGTCACCACACCTGGCGGTGCTGTTGACCTTTGCATCGCACCTACCCTGGGACACAGCGGGCGAGGTTACGCTTCGTTACGCGGGCGGGTACGATCACCTGCGGCAATACTTTTTGACCCATGGCCAGGGAATGTACGGACACGCGATTGACATCGATGACAAAATGATGATCCCGGAAGATATCCACCATATCCTGCTGATCCCTACAACGCAAGTTGCTAACAATTGTACTGCATATTGTGTCTTTAGTGCACAAGAGCCACAACATGTAGCCTTGAAATCGTTAATTTGCGTTGTAGGGTGATGAATGCGACCCTACATCACAGGGCGGATCTGATCCTGGACGTGAAGCTGGTTGTCGGGTTTATCCCTGATGAAGTCTGGATGGAATACAACGATGAGAACGCAGGATTGATGGATTATGAAGATTAAGCCGTAATAATCCACCTGTTTTTGCAGGCTCCTCGCTGTATTGTCTGGGCGACCTCCCCAAATTAACGAGGAACCATGTTTGAAATGTTGTATCAGAATAGCTCTTTGAAAATTATGCTGCCAGCTTAAATTCTGGCATGTTGGGTTTTCGAAATTCTATGGTCGCTTTTGCTGCTGCAAGAACAGCCTCTACCGGATTTTGGTTTTGAAGTTCGGCAGTCCGAAAAAGGGTCATCAGGACGGCTTGCGTGACAGCTCCGGACTCGGATCGATTCTGCTGGCTGACCTTTCTGCAAAGCACGGCCTTTCTCATTTGCTGTTCTGCGTGATTGTTGTACGGGCTGACACCGGTGTATTCCAGAAAAGTGAACAGCTCGTTTTTGTGCCGGTTAAGGCGCTTGATCAGTCTTTTTGCGTCTTTATCCTCATAGTGTCCAGCGATCATCTCATCAAGACGGATGTGCAGTCTGGCTATTAACCGGTCACGCTGCTGGGTGCTGATTTCTTTGTTTTCCGAAAGATGAATGGCATCCTTCATCAGTCGTGACAGTTTTTTACGAAAAGCCTTCCAGTCTTGAGAGTTGTTGTGCTTGTCAACTTTTACCAGTTCGGTGAAAAGGTGATAGAAACACCGCTGCGTTGCCAGAGTGCTGATTTTATTATAGGCGCCCCAGAAATCACAGATCAGAATTCCTTTGAACATCAGGCCGAGAACCTGTTTTACAACTGGAGAGCCCCGGCTTTTGGTAATCACGTAATAGCAGATACTTTTGGTGGTAAAACACCACAGCCAGTGTGTAACACCATTTAGGCGCCAACCGGTTTCATCAGCATGCAATACAGCACTTTTTGCAGCCCTCTGGCCGATGGCTTCATAACCGTACCACAAATGTCTGGCCAGAGCATTCCAGGCCTGAGTCAACCCACCGGGGCTGATTCTGACACTGGATAATACCGAGAGCATTGAGACCAGATTATCAATGCTTACGCCGACCAGGTAATGCAACCAGGCGGTAAATACGACCAGCCTCAGTCCGATATTGGCATTGGGCAAAGCTTCGGTAACTTTGGCTGTTACGATCTTCTTGCACTTTGAGCACCAGTAGCCGTTGACGATATGTTCGGTTACCCTGGGCTCAATTGGCGGAATGTCTTCGATCACACGCCGATGAACCCGCACTGGCCTGTTTACAGGCGTGCCGCACTCAGGACACTGGCAAAGCTCGTGTGGTATGGTCTCGTCGATTTTGATCGGCCGGGCTCGGCAGCTTCCAGGGTGTCCCGCCGGTCGCCCGGGTTTTTTCCGGCTTTTTTCGCACGTGGGTTTAAGATATGGAGGTATCATTCCGGAGGGGGCTGTAGGGCCTGGATCGTGCTGGGCAAGATCACATTTTAAAGCCTTTTCTGCCAGCTTTAAAATTGCCTCTATTGCCTGCTCTCGTGGTAATTCCAGGATAGCAATGGCTTCATCTCGGGTCATGGCAAAGAAGCCTCCTGAAATTACGATGCAACGGATACAGGTAAATCGCCTTTGACTGACCGTGATAACGATAGACATTGCCCTTTTTGGCGCTACCGGAAGTTTGACCCACGTGAACCCAGTTTGCTGCTCGGTAGCATGTGCCTTTAAAACGGGCATTATCAACAAAGGTTTCAGCCAGTGCCAGACCATGGCCGTAGTGGGTCAGCCACCGCTCATTGAGGCAGGACAGGCTGAGCGACAGCACCTTGGAAGCTAAATGTTTGATGCGCACCCATTCGGGAATCAGAAAGCGAACGTTGTTTGCTATCAGGTGCAGGTTTTGTCTGCGTGTGGCCTGATCCCAGCCGATAAAGCTGTCACGGTCCCGAACTTTCCATGCTGACGATGCCCATCCCAGGCAGGCTACAATCTGGCCATCGATAGTAGCCACCTGCTTGAGATGTTCTCCAACAAGCGTGGGCAGGCCAAGGTAGTGGTAATGGTGGATGATAAAATCCCACAGATAGGTCTCAGCCCCCCGTAATTCTCGAAGGACTGGCCAGGAGTAGTCACCCACCATGCCTTCAAGGGGCTTTTGTAAAAATAGCGGAATCTGATCAAAACTTTTGATCTTGTTGTTATTTTTAGGCCGCTTACGGGCTGGTAACAGAATAAAGTCATTTTCTTCAAGCCGCAGCAGAAGATCTCTGGCAGCATATTCTTTGAAATTACCGTTGGGTTGTCTCCATTGCCAGGCTTCACAGAGCTGCCGGGCAATGTAACTGCGGCCATGACTATTGTCCCGCTCGATGATCTCATTTATGAACGAGACGTCATCAGCGGTCAGGTTTTTGCCCCGGTAACGAAAAACAACCAGCTCTTCGTGGCTTCCATTGATCATGGATAGCTTTATATCAAAAAGCTTCTTCTGACGCCAGCTATTTGTGATATATTTTCAAAGAGCTAAACTGTTACGTCCATTTTTATGCCGGTTGGGTGATTATCATCTATCCAGGTAGCAAGGCGATATGGGAAAATGATCGAGGCAAAAATAGCCGGATAAACCCCTCTGTTATCAGTAAAGACTTCAAGGGGCAATAACTCTGGCAGCCCACTTTCGTTTGGTGTTCCAATTTTAACATCTTTAATCGCATTATATATAGGGTCAAGCTCTTTAGAGCCTACTATTCTAATAAATACTTCGATTTTGTTTTCTTTGTATTCTACTTCATATCGCTTGCTTTCAATCTCTTGTGGATTGAACGGCAGGATCATATCAACTCTTGTCACAAAATCATCATCTTTCCCTGAAGAAATAGATTTTGCACTACCATTTATAAACGCAGTGCCAGAGCAGTCCATATTCAGTTTTATGCCGTCATGTTTCATGATTGTCCGTTCTATCGACTAACAAGGAATTCTATAGTTTCTGGATATCTTACCAATCAATGAATGATCTCTGGAATATCTGTGATATCAGATTTTTCAATCTAACTGCATTTTCATTACAACCATTCAATATATTATGGAATAATACTTGACAAGACATTTTATTTATTTTTTTTGTATATCATGCAATAACAATTGAATATAACAGTTTCTGGATATTATCACTACAACGCAATATGATGTAAATTAAACTTGCTCGACTTGTATTTGCCTGCTATACTGCGAAACAAAACCGCAGAAAGGAGGCAAACGATGCTACCCGAAATTCGACAATCCGAGTATCTTTACGATGTTCCCAAGTTT
>CAIVVZ010000366.1 GCA_903909505.1 uncultured Desulfobacteraceae bacterium | reverse complement strand
TAGGATGATAAATACCCTCCGCCTATACTTCCAAAGGTAGTAGCGACATAAACTACAAAGAACAGGATCAGTATCCTTTTTGCAAGAAAGATCATCATATTGTTTTCGGGTTTAACATTTCCGCCTCTGTTCAGTAAAGCAAATATAGATAATCTTTCATGCCCGGCCCCATTCCTTCCTGGTCAGGACTGGGATGAAAATTTGTACATTCGTATCAAATATCCTCATTTTGGTGAAACGAAAAGACATAGCAGAGATTCGCATGGGTGACCGGAAAGCAGTCCGGGGATGGGTGATGTATGATTGGGCGAATTCCGTTTACCAACTGACTATTGCATCCACTATCTTTCCGATCTATTATAATACTGTGACCCGCAACGGCCATGATTTTACTGTCAATTTTTTCGGAGCGAAGATCATCAATACTGTACTTTATTCCTGGGCCATCGCGATCGCCTACCTTGTTGTCGGCCTCGGTTCACCATTGTTTTCATCAATGGCCGATTACACGGGTCGTAGAAAAGCCTTCATGATGGCCTTTACATGGATCGGAGCCCTTGCGTGTGGCAGCCTTTACTTTTTTAACGGGCACAATGTTGAATTCGGCATCATGGCATTCACACTCGGAACCATTGGCTACGGAGGAAGCATCGTTTTTTACAACTCTTTTCTCCCGGTGATCGCCAAACCGGAGGATCAGGACCGCATCAGTGCCCGTGGTTACTCGATGGGGTATCTGGGCGGGGTGATTCTTCTGCTCTTCAACCTCTCCATGATCATGAAACCACTTTGGTTTGGGATCCCCGTAGGATCCAGCCTTCCGGCAAGGATCTCTTTTGTGACAGTATTCCTTTGGTGGGTCGGCTTTTCAAGGATCACCTTTTCAAGCCTGCCCAAATATACTTACCGCAAACGCTCGGAACACGCCAGCGTGATTACCAATGGGTACAAAGAGCTCAGGCTGGTCTTTAACCAGGTAAGGAAATCTCCCCGTTTGAGCATCTACCTGGCCGGGTTCTTTTTCCTGATGATGGGACTTCTTACAGTCATGTTCATGGCAGCAACATATGGAGAAAAAGAAATCGGTCTTACCGACAGCGTACTGATCCCGACCATCCTTCTCATCCAGATCGTCGGGATGGGAGGAGCCTGGTTCTTTGCCAGACTCTCCGGAAAGATCGGTAATCTGAAGGCCCTGATCATTTCTGTAGTGATATGGATCCTTATCTGTATCGGGGCCTTTTATATCACAACCGCGGCAGGCTTTATTATTGCAGCCGTGTTTATCGGCATTGTCATGGGAGGGTCGCAATCCCTGGCCCGCTCAACCTACTCAAAGATGTTGCCCGAAACGACCGACCACACCTCCTTCTTCAGCTTTTACGATGTAACGGAGAAAATGGCCACCGTGGCAGGAACCTTTGCTTTCGGGATCATCGAAGCAATCACAGGCAGCATGCGGTATTCCGTGATGGCAATCGGTTTGTTTTTTGCTATCGGACTTGGGTTTCTCCTCGTTCTTTTACGTAGGACGTCGTAACGTCTTCAGATCAATCAGAAATTTATTCTGCTGTTCGCCTTAGGTTCGGTTAAGCTTCGCCTGGTGTTCGCCTGGTTAAAAAATCAACAAATCTAATCTCCCTGACTTATCCGGTCCCGGCCAGTCCTTTGCCGGTCTTTGATAAAACCATCTTTAAACCGTCATTCAACCGTCGTTCAACCGTCGTTCAACCGTCGTGAACCGTCGGAAAGTCGCTCCAAATCGGTAAAAGAACGGTTTTTGTACTGTTTTTCGACGGTTCTATGAAAACCGGCCCGCGGTGGAGGGAGATTGGATTAAGGATGGTGGGGGGTAACAAGGGAGCAAGTGGTTGCCATGTCTGCCAACTTGTCATAATTTAGAACGATTATAATTTAGTATGGTTTTTGTCGTTATAAACTCCTGACAAAATAAATTTTCAAATTTTCAAATTAAAAAGAAACACCATGTACATTATAACAGCAGCAACCGGCAACATCGGTAAAGCATTGGCCACCGCATTGCTGGCCGAAGGAAAAAAGGTTAGGGTCATCGGACGGAGTGCCGATAAGTTAAAAGAACTCACTGACAAGGGCGCCGAAGCCATGGTTGGTGATGTGAACGACCCTGATTTCGTGAACAAAGCTTTTTCAGGTGGCACCGCCGCCTTCTGCCTCATCCCGCCAAGTTATCATTCCGATGATTTCCGCAAGGAACAGGAACAGATCGGAC
>CAIVVZ010000365.1 GCA_903909505.1 uncultured Desulfobacteraceae bacterium | reverse complement strand
TGATCTTCGATAGATCGAGTTTTTAGTATTTCAGAGAGAGGGGCAAGGTCCGGATTGCTTGCTATGACATCAGCGTCCGTGATATCTCCTGCCAATCCCATAAGGGAGGCCCGCCGATCCGCAGGCTTCATGACCTCGGAGAAGTAAAAAGGGGAGGTTAACAATTTAAATTGTTCCTCTGTGGCGATGCCGGAAACGTATTCCTGGTACTCTCGTTTGGATTTGGGAACCGAATCTATAGAATGGTCAGTAGTGTGGCCGGTCATTTCCTTTGATGCAGAGCCGCGCTTTTTGGTCCAGATCTCCGAATAGACCTTTTTTAATTCGATGACTTTCCCGTCAAGGCGGAAAAGCCCCTTGACCTCGTGGCAAAGATTGTGCTTTGCCGAACCATCGGTATTCAGACTTTTGATTTCAAAATCGGATTTGAATGACGAGTCCTTGCCAAACAGAAGCCAGCACAGGGCGTCGTAAAGGGTTGTCTTAAAAGTTCCGTTATCGCCAAAGACATCCGCGTTTTTACCATTGGGAGAAAAATCAAAATCTTTGCACCCCTTGAACTCGGTAAGCTCAAGCCTTAATAATTCCAATTTTCTCATGCCACGGCCTCAATTGAGATAAGGTTTGCAATCGTGAAGGAGGCCCAATGCGATTTTTCCAGGTCATAGACCGGAAAAACGGTTTCAGACGGAGGCCTGGAGGTTGTTTTCTCTTGACCTTCGGACTGTTTGCTCTCCGGCAAAAGATCAGCATCAGCATTCCAATCATGACGCGAGCAAATCATTGTCCGAACACTGCCATCCTTCTTGGTGAAAACGATCTTGAACTTTTTTTGCAGGCTGAATTCCTCTTCCAGCGTGAGGCGGGTGTGTTCTTTTTTCTGTTCCATTTTAAAACTCCGTGGTAATATCGATTTCTCGATGGTTGATGTGTTTTCCAATTCGGCGCGATGCTCTCCACATCGCGCCGTTTTTTATGCCAGAATGGTTATTTTTTTATCCGCTACCAGTTCGGCAAGCTCATGGTTGAGATATTCGGAAATATTCATCACAGCAGTATTCTCCCACGCTCCTCCGTCTGCTTCGTAAAGGGCACAGTACGGACCGGGATCGACACGCAGAACAAACCGGCTTGCAGGCTGTTCAATCTCCGTGAATGTCCGGAAAGGCCGAAGGATTACCGGATTAGGGACCGATTTTTCCGCCACCTTAACCAGGCCCTGCTTGACTGTGACAACCTGAGTCACGCCGTCATCCTCGTTTTTCTGTGTGGCCTCTGCTGTGATATTTCCGACGAAAGCAAGGATATTCGCCGTTGTCTCGTCCTGGACAAACTGAGATTGCAGGGAGATGATGAAATTTTCCAGACTGTTCTTGCGTCCGAAATCAAATTGAAGCATGAGCAACTCAGCATGGAGAAAGGTTTCGCGCTGACGCAATCCAAGAGACAGCCGGGAATAAATATTTACTGATCCAGGACCTTCAACCGATACGACATGATTTTTCCCGTCTTCCAGTTCATTCTGGCAAAACTGAACCACTGAAGATAAAGAATGAACGGTGAGTTTTTCCGGGACAGGCGCCATAATTGGGCTCATGGCCTTACTTGAGCACTGAATTCCGTTGATATCCTGAATCGTCGGCACTGCATTCAGAATGATTTCTCTTACAAATGATCC
>CAIVVZ010000364.1 GCA_903909505.1 uncultured Desulfobacteraceae bacterium | reverse complement strand
TTCGCGATTTTGTGGAAACGCCGTCAGGCCGGATTCCGGTGATCCACACCCGGCTGACCGGACCGGACTGGATGGGAACCGTCAGAGCCAGGATGGGAATCTTCCGCGATGCCTACCAGGTTGCACCGGGAATCTACAGCATCGGTCGCCCGGGTCCGGATTCGCCGGTCCTGGTCACCGCCAATTACAAACTCAGTTTCGATGCGCTTCGCCGTCATCTGGGCGCTGTGGACACCTGGATCATGGTCTGCGACACCCGGGGAATAAATGTGTGGTGCGCGGCCGGCAAGGGGACGTTCTCCAGCGAAGAAGTGGCCGATCGCGCGGCCCGCTCCAACCTGAAGCTGCTCGTTCGCCACAGGCGGCTGACCCTGCCGCAACTGGCCGCTACCGGCGTATCCGCTCAGAAAGTGAAGCAGCTTTCCGGATTTGAAGTGTTATGGGGACCGGTGCGGGCGGAAGACATTCCCCGGTTCCTGAAAGACGGCATGAAGGCGGATGGGAACATGCGCCGGGTCACGTTTTCGCTGCTTGAGCGGCTGGTTCTGACACCGGTTGAGTTGTCTCTGCTCGCAAAGCCCCTGATTGGGATTCTGGCCGCCGTGTTTCTGGTATCCGGTATCGGACCCGGCTTATTTTCGTTTCACGCCGCATGGGCACGGGGGCTTTATGCCGCCCATGCCCTTGTTCTGGGCATTTTTTCCGGAGCCGTTGTCACGCCGCTCCTCCTGCCCTGGATACCATGCCGCTCATTTTCCCTGAAAGGCGGTCTGATCGGCCTGGTCTTTGCGGTTTTTCTGCCCAAGGGGCTTTCCGGAATTGAACTTTCGACGCTGATGCTGGTTGTTACGGCCGTCAGTTCATACCTTGCCATGAATTTTACCGGTTCCACGCCCTTTACTTCGCCGTCCGGCGTGGAAAAAGAGATGCGCCTGGCCATCCCCCTTCAGGCATTGGCCATGCTGGCCGCAATCGTGCTGTGGATACTGACCCCATTTGTATGAAAAGGATTTTTCCATGAAATCATTTCGATATCTGCCGGGTGTTTCGACCCTTTCCCTGGATGCCGCGGCCTGCGTGGGCTGCGGCATGTGTGAAATGGTCTGCCCTCACGGCGTGCTGAAAATCGATCAAAGAAAAGCTGCCGTCGTTGACGCCGACGGATGCATGGAATGCGGGGCCTGCGCCACCAATTGCCCGGTTCATGCCATCTCGGTCACACCGGGAGTGGGCTGCGCGGCCTATATCATTCAGACCTGGATCAGGGGCAAAGAAGCCGCCACCTGCGGGGGCGGCGCGTGCTGCTGAAGTCGATCGCCAGGAACCTGAGCCGCGAGGACTGGATCATCCCCGCCATTCTTTATGCCAATGTGGGGATGTTTGTCCTGTCCCTTCTCATCCATCCCCAGAAAACCGGCCTTTCTATGAATCCGCTGACTTTTCTGTCTCCGGACAATGGAAGCCTGATTCTTCTGGGCGCAACCGGCACGATTCCGGTCCATCGTTTCGGCCGCTGGTGGACGCTGATCTCGGCCAGCTACCTTCATGGCAGCATTCTGCATATTTTCTTCAACATGATGGCCTTCCGTCAGATCGCCCCGCTCATCTTGAATCAGTTCGGGGGCTCGCGGATGATTATCATCTATACGCTGAGCGGGATGGCCGGCTTCTGGGCATCCTGTCTTGCCGGCGTTCCGCTGACCATCGGCGCATCCGCCGCCCTGTGCGGTCTGATGGGCGCGGCCCTGTATTACGGCAAAAGCCGGGGCGGTGTCTTTGGCCGGATTGTTTTTCGGCAGATCGGAAACTGGGCCGTGGGTCTGTTCATCTTCGGATTCCTGGTTCCCGGAATCAACAACTGGGGGCATGGCGGCGGCATAATTTCCGGCGCGGTCTGCGGGGCGCTTCTGGGATACTGGGAAAAATCCGGTCAGAACACACTGCATCATCTGGCTGCCGGCATTCTGGTGCTGGCAACAATCGGCGTGCTGTTGTGGGCTGTGTTTTCCGGATTTTATATCCGTTTTATGTCATGACGCATGAAATAATAAAAAACTAATAAAAAAACAACAAGATAAATAAAATTTAAAAAATATGAGAAATGACGGTGTGCCTTTGAATAACATCAGCGGGCTGCCAGACAGTTAATGAATAGGAATATGTTTTCATGAATTCAGGCACAAAATCTTCCAGTCGCCTTCTTCTGACCGCCTGGGGCACCGACTTCCCCTGCTGGGCGGAATGGTCCTTCTCTCCGGCTCATCCTTAATGCTGTTCTGGAGCAATAGTCCGCTTCAGATGG
>CAIVVZ010000363.1 GCA_903909505.1 uncultured Desulfobacteraceae bacterium | reverse complement strand
GCCGAAACGCTCTGTTGTTTTGAAACGCTCCAGTTCGAGGACTACGACAAGGTCGTGTTCAGTTACTTCGATCCCGAAGAGCGCAGACAGCGTCGCATAAACGTATTCCCGGAAGATTGTCGAAAAGCCTCCGAACTGGGGGCCAGATTGGCAATTTCAGCGAGGCAGTAATCCTTGTTTCATGACAGACACTCCCCATCTGCAAAGCCTATGAACGGGTACTCGGGAAAAAAACCCACGAGAAAAGAGGACAACCATGTCAACCGTAACCGTAGTGGCAAAGATAACCGCTAAAAATAACGCTATTGAAGCTGTGAAAGCCGAACTCCAGAAAATGGTAGCACCAACACGTCATGAGGAAGGCTGCATGGAATACCGTCTGCACCAGGACAACGGCGATCCGGCTGTCTTTGTATTCTATGAGAACTGGAAGAACCTTGCCTGTCTTAAACAGCATGTGAACTCCAAGCACTATCAGGCATACGTTGCAGCAGTCGGTGATTTGATCGCTGACAAGATCGTCCACAAAATGAGTGAAATTGTTTAAGAGGCCGAAATGCTAAGAAAAGTTGTTTTTGGAGGACAGACCGGCGTTGATCGAGCGGCTTGGATGCGGACGATTATTTAGTAACCTCAATCTTCAGCAACGTTATGAAAAAAGATATACACAAAAATTAACAACAAGGATTGACTTCATTCAACAACATGTTGGCATCCGTGTGGCTTCAGGAGTTCGGGCGCTTCCGAACCCAGGCGGAACATGGTCAGGTCGATCTTCCCCTTGCGACCCATGTTCGGCCGGACGAGACTAAGCATGAAGTCGGTCGTGCCGAACAGGCGGATGAAATTGGTTGACTCAAGGGTTCTGCGCGAGACGATCCCCATGTCGTCTCGCTGGGCCAGTTTCAGCTTTCGCTCCAGGAAGCGCTGCTGATGTTCCTCACCTCTTTCCGGTGACATCCTTTCGTTTTTTCCTTCCCTGCTTTCCGACATAACTTCCTCCTTCAGCGGTTTTTCACGATGGCCTTGATCTTCTCCAGTTTTTGTTGCGTCAGGAGACTAAAAATATGGTTATGGGCGGCAGTGTGACAAAGACGGATGTGGTGAGTGAGCAGCGGGATACGCCGTACTCGTTTCCGGCTTCCTCGAAACAAAACCCGGATGCCGTGGCTGGAAGCAGGCAGGCAAGGCACAGGGTTGCCAGGCGTTTCAGAGCCGCCATCATTCACCTCCCGAAATAATTTCCCCTTCTACTTATAATTATCCTTCGGGGGTGTAGCTGGTTGGCTGGGATGTTTCGGACGGAAATAAAAAAAACCGGTAACGTCTTCTAACGGTACCGGGAAAACATCAGGGTTTTGGTCTATACCGGATGTAAAGATTCTGATTGAATTGAATAGTATGTTGATGCAAAACGGATGCAAAGTTAGTACTACTCCGACACATATAGTTTTAACATCTTAATTTATCGATCAGCAGTTTGGCAATTTGATGCCTGATATCAGGGAGTGAAGGCATTTTCTTGAGTC
>CAIVVZ010000362.1 GCA_903909505.1 uncultured Desulfobacteraceae bacterium | reverse complement strand
TAATTGGACCGGATCGGGTGATGGGCTGGAACAGGATATATAACCTTTTCCAAGTACAATAACGGATGTAGCTGGGATCTCACAACTCATTCTGATAAATCCCTTTGATTTCATCAGAGATGATATCCCCATGTTTTCCGGGCCGCCTCGGTAATTTGGTATCCCTGCTCAGTGATCAGTTTAACCGCTTCTTCTTTGAATTCCCGTGTGTATTTCTTTCTCTTCTTTTTCTTTGAACACCTCCTGGTGGATTATAAATCCACTCTTAAGAAAGTGTCCATAAATTCCCTACCACATCACGAATACCTGGTTCACGAATTTGTACTCACCGTTTCGATCGACGCAAAACACAATGCCGTTCGAATGCTCTATGAGCGAGCGATACATGAATTCGCCAGCTTTGTAGGCTTGTTCCGCCTGCTTGCGCTCAGAAATGTCTGTCATCACGACGCGGGTCACTGGAGCGTTACAGCAAGCTTTCTTTTCATCAGGATCTCCATTATGTTCGATAGAGTTGACAATCCATGGGCTTGTGGAGGTGGCAGGCCACGAAATGGTTCGGCCGGGCCTCGATGAGCGGCGGTTCCTCCTTGGTGCAGATGTCCATGCACTGGCTGCAACGCACGGCGAACCGACAGACTGGCTCGGGGTTGATGGGGGAGGTGAGCTCGCCCTTGAGCATGATCCTTTCGTGGCGGTTGTGGATACGCGGAACCGGAATGGCCGAAAGCAACGCTTCGGTGTAGGGGTGCAACGGCTTTTCAAAAAGGGCGTCCGCGGGAGCCTTTTCCACCAGCCGCCCCAGGTACATCACGGCGATGTCGTCGGAGAAGTGGTACACCACCGAGAGATCGTGGGTGATGAAGATGTAGGTGATGCCCATGTCCCGCTGAATGCTCTTCATCAGGTTGAGGATCTGGGCCTGGATGGACACGTCCAGGGAGGACACGGGCTCGTCGCAGACGATGAACTTGGGATTCATGGCCAGGGCCCTGGCGATGCCGATGCGCTGGCGGCGGCCGCCGTCGAGCTCGTGGGGGTAAGTGTTGATGAGGCGATGGGCCAGCCCAACGGTGTCCATCAGATCCAGCACCCGCATGAAACGCTTGTCGCTGTCCGGGATGAGGTTGGCCAGAAGGATGGGCTCCTCTATGGTCTCGGCGATGGTCTTGCGGGGATTGAGCGAGGAGAAGGGGTCCTGGAAGATGATCTGCATCTCCCGGCGCATGTAGCGCAGCTCGCTTGTGTTCAATTTGCGGACGTTCTTGCCGTTGAAGAAGATCTCGCCGCTGGTGGGCTCAATGAGCCGCAGGATGGTGCGCCCCAAGGTGGTCTTGCCGCAGCCCGACTCGCCCACGATTCCAAGGGTGCGCCCTTGCTCGAGGGTGAAGCTCACGTCGTCCACGGCGTGGAGCGTTCCGGAAGCCACGTAGAAGTATTTTTTGAGGTTCTTCACCTCTATCAGTATCTCGCCCAACGAATTCACCTCGTTTGTTAGAGCATTTTCGCCCAAAAGCTGCCTGGACCGCGCCTGGCCGTCCTATCGGAACAGCATATTCTCGACCGTTTCGTTGTACAGGTGGCAGCAGACATAGTGCGTGTTGCTCAACCACCTCATCTGGGGGAGGTCCCGCGAGCATTCCGATTTCGCGTAGGTGCAGCGGGGATGGAAGGCGCATCCAGGAGGCAGGTTCATCGGATCGGGAATCAGGCCCGGGATCGGCTTAAGCTCCGCACGCCTGTTCTCGATGTCCGGCAGGGAGTCGAAAAGGCCCCGGGTGTAGGGGTGGCGCAGGTTGTCGAAGATGTCGGCCAGGGTGCCGCATTCCACGATGCGCCCGGCGTACATGATGCCCACGGTGTCGCACACCTCGGCCACGATCCCCAGGTCATGCGTGATCATGAGCATGACCATCCGGGATTTC
>CAIVVZ010000361.1 GCA_903909505.1 uncultured Desulfobacteraceae bacterium | reverse complement strand
GAGCAGATCATTCGCAATCAGATAGACTGGTTCGATTCCATGAACAAGATGCTGGCATTGACATCGGAAGCACTGGGCGTGTCCGCGACAGAACTCATCAGTCGCTTGAACACGGTCGAGGATTTTTCAGCATGGATTAAGCCACGCTGCCGACTGAATCCGAATGAGGCGGTTGTCTTGTTTTCCGATTTATCCGGATTCAATCAGCAGATCGCCGAAAAGGAACTGGCTGTAAAATCAAAATCTCAGGCATTGAAAAGAATTCTATCGGATGTCGATGAAGGTCGCTATAAAGCCAAAATGGCCAAAAGCGAGCTGACCAAGGCCAATTTGAGACTGGTGGTCAGTATTGCCAAAAAATATACCAACCGCGGGCTTCAGTTTCTGGACCTTATCCAGGAGGGAAATATCGGTCTGATGAAGGCGGTGGATAAATTCGAGTACCGCAGAGGCTATAAATTCAGCACGTATGCCACCTGGTGGATCCGTCAAGCTATTACCCGGGCTATTGCCGACCAGGCCAGGACCATCCGCATACCCGTTCACATGATTGAAACCATCAATAAACTCATTCGCACCTCAAGGTACCTGGTTCAGGAACTGGGCCGCGAACCCAGGCCGGAAGAAATTGCCGAAAAGATGGAAATTCCCCTGGACAAGGTTCGAAAAGTATTAAAAATCGCCAGAGAACCGATTTCACTCGAAACCCCCATCGGGGAAGAAGAGGACAGCCATCTTGGGGATTTTATTGAAGACAAGAAATTCATGCTTCCTTCAGACGCGGCGGTCAGTCTGAACCTGGCGGAACAGACGCGAAAAGTTCTGGCTACCCTGACTCCCCGGGAAGAAAAAGTATTGCGGATGCGTTTTGGAATCGGAGAAAAAGCGGATCATACCCTTGAAGAGGTTGGACAGGACTTTGCCGTCACACGTGAGCGCATTCGTCAGATCGAGGCAAAAGCACTCAGAAAGCTTCGGCATCCCACAAGGAGTAAGAAGCTAAAAAGTTTCATCGACATGTAAAGCTTGACAAAAATTGATACGGAAGTTAAAAAAGAAGACTCATGGGCCCATAGCTCAGCTGGAAGAGCCACCGGCTCATAACCGGTCGGTCCCTGGTTCGAACCCAGGTGGGCCCATCAATACGATAGAAAAGGCGTGGAATTATTCCACGCCTTTTTTTCATTTGCAGGAGTTGGCAACATGCCGAGTGTTCACGATATTATCAATTTAATGGAAGAATTGGCGCCCACCCGCCTTGCGGAAACCTGGGACCCTGTCGGTCTGCAGGTGGGAGCTAAAGACTGGCCTGTCCGGTTGGTCTGGGTGGCACTGGATCCCTTGCCGGAAATGGTTGCCGCAGCTTGCGATCAGCATGTCGACCTGCTGATCACCCATCATCCGCTTCTGTTTCAACCCATTAAAAATCTGGACTTTAACTCGCCCACCGGTTCAATCCTTTTTCAAGCCGCTGTCCATCAACTTGCCGTTTACTGTGCCCATACCAATTTGGATAAAGTGTCCGGCGGCTTGAACGATATCCTGGCAAAGCGAATCGGACTCGATTCAGTGGATGTGCTTGTACCAGGTGAAGATGCTGAATTCTGCAAGCTCGTTTTGTATGTTCCCGCCGATTATGAGCAGCAGGTGCTAAGCGCACTGTTTCAAACCCCAGCCGGAATCATCGGCGAGTATTCGTGCTGTGCGTTCAGAAACGCCGGCAAAGGCTCCTTTCTTCCGGGAAGCCGGGCCAAGCCGTTTATCGGAAAAGCGGGCGAGATTTCTCATGTGGATGAAATACGGATTGAAACCCTCGTCGGAAAAAAGGATATTTCCGCTGTTCTTTCTCATGTCAGAAGCCATCATCCCTACCAAACCATGGCTTTTGACGTCTATCCCCTCTTGCCTGTCGAGAGCGGACACGGTTTTGGCCGGACAGGCACGATAGCCGGGCGCATGAATCTGTTTCAATTCGCTCAAACCGTTAAGGAAAAACTTTGTTTGCCGAATATAAAAATATCCGGAAAACCGGATATGATGGTTCAGCGGGCCGCCGTTTGTTCCGGGAGCGGCTCCAGCCTCCTGAATGCATTTTTTGCTTCAACCGCCGATGTGTATATCAGCGGGGATCTCCGGTATCACGATGCCAGAGCTGCCGAATCGGCGGGGAAGGCCTTGATCGACATCGGGCATTTTTCATCCGAGCACCTGATGATCGAACCGATCCGCGATTATCTTCGACGGAGGATCTCAAGCGCTTCCTGGGAAGTTCGCGTGGAAGCCTATCAACTTGAAAAAGACCCATTTGTCATGATATAAGATAAACTGGCCAATGGGCCTAATTTATTAACCCCAACATTGCGGGTAAAGATATGAAAGATCAGATAGCTATTCTTGTTTCACTGCAGCAGATTGAAATTGAATCTTCAAGCGTAAATGCACACCTGTGTTCCATCTCAAAGCAACTGGATCTTCTCGAAAACAGCCGGAATGAATTGGACCAGCGCATTACGGATGAAGCCGCGAAAATTGAAGAATCGCGAAAACTGTATCGCTCCCACGAATCCGACATCAAACAGAATCAGGTCATGATTAAAAGGAGTCAGGAACGACTGAATTCCATCAAGAATAACCGGGAATATCAGGCGCTGTTAAAAGAAATTGAAGAACTCAAGCGAACCAATGCCGCAACCGAGGATCTGATGATTGATTGTCTGAATCAGATTGATGATGCGGAGAAAAGAACGGCGGCGATGCAAGAAGCGCTTCAGTTGGTGCAAAATGATATTCTCCGGGAACAGCAGGTTGTTGGTGCCGAAACCGAAATCGCCGGAAAACGGTTGAAAGAACTGGATCGGGAACGGCTGAAAATGTCCTGTAAAATTGATGCGGATGTGCTGAAACTGTTTCAGAAGGTTCAGTCCCAGCAAGTCCGCGGAAATGCCGTTGTCCCGGTTCAGGACGCCGTCTGCCATGGATGCTACGTCAATATTCCGCCGCAGATGTATAACGAACTGCAACGGTGTGACAAACTCAGAATGTGTCCGAACTGTCAGCGGATCATATACTGGAAACAGAATTAACACATGCATGGCCGAAGCAGAACAGACGATCGCCGGGTTGACCCTGATCCGGAGGAAAGTCCGAACACCACAGGGCAGGGTGCTCCATAACGTGGAGTCGTGGCAACGCGAAGGAAAGTGCAACAGAAAATATACCGCCCGGCTCTTTTGCTTTTCGCGCACGGCGAGGAAAGCGAAAACAGCCGGGTAAGGGTGAAATGGTGCGGTAAGAGCGCACCAGTTCTTCGGGTGACCGGAGAAGCTTGGTAAACCCCACCTGGTGCAAGACCAAATAGAGGAGCGTTTGAAGGCGGCCCGCCTGAGCTCCCGGGTAGGTTGCAGGAGACGCCTGGCAACAGTCGTCCTTAGAGGAATGATCGTCAGCCGGAATCGGGTAACCGGTTCCGGATACAAGATTCGGCTTACGGGCTGCTTCGGCCATTTTTTTTATAAAGGGGTTAGGGACGAGAGGATTTTTACTATGCTGTTAATCGAAGAACTCAGGGTTGAAGTCGGCGGCAAGCCGATCCTGAAGAATGTCAACATGCATATCCCTGAAGGTGAGACCCATATTCTCTTTGGTCCCAACGGGTCGGGAAAAACCAGCCTGATGATGACATTGATGGGTTTTTCAGGCTATGTGGTGACTCACGGGAAGATTACCTTTAAAAACGAGGATATCACCCATCTGCCGATTTATGATCGGGCCCGCATGGGAATCGGCATATCCTTTCAGCGGCCGCCGACCATCAATGGCCTGAAAACCCGTGCCATGGTTGAAATCTGCGCTGGAGAGCGATCCGTGGATATTGATGCGCTTTCCGTCCAGTTGAATTTTAAGGAATTTCTGGAAAGAGATGTGAACCATCATTTCTCCGGCGGCGAGATCAAACGTTCCGAGCTGTTGCAGCTCATGGCCCAGCAGCCGGACCTGGTGCTTTTGGATGAGCCGGAATCCGGCGTGGACCTGGAAAGCATCGTCATGCTGGGAGACACCATCAACAGTCTGCTCAGAAGGGGCATTAAACGTCCGAATCAAAAACCCCACAAGGAAATCGTCGCAGACCGGTCCAAATCCGCGCTGGTGATTACCCATACCGGTCATATTCTGGATTACATCAATGCCGACAAGGGACAGGTGCTTTACAATGGCGTGCTGTGCTGTTCGCGAAACGCCAGGGAAATCCTGAAATGGATTCGGGAATATGGCTATGAGGAGTGTGTCCGATGTCAGATGTAGAAAAAAAAGAAGTGAACCTGAGCGTCTATCGGGACGATGCCGCCCCTCATGAATATCTTTC
>CAIVVZ010000360.1 GCA_903909505.1 uncultured Desulfobacteraceae bacterium | reverse complement strand
CAGGCTTGGAGTTGGCCTTCAGGGGTTTTCAATGGCGAGCGCCGCCTATATGCATGCGCTGAATTACGCCAGGGAGAGGATTCAGGGGAAAAGTCTGCTGTCCATGATGGATCCGGCTGCCCCCTCGACTGCCATCATCAACCACCCGGATGTCCGCAGAATGCTGTTATGGATGAAGGCCAATGTGGACGGCATGCGCAGCTTTCTTTATTATGTCGGTACCTGTTTTGACCGGGTGACGACTTCGAGTGAACCGGAAACCAAAGACCGCTATCAGGGGCTGATCGAAGTCCTGACGCCGATAATCAAGTCGTATTGCACGGACAGGGCCTTTGAAGTCTGCACCCAGGCAGTTCAGGTTTATGGCGGATATGGCTATACCCAGGAATATCCGGTTGAACAGCTCCTTCGCGACTGTAAAATCACCAGCCTTTACGAAGGCACCAACGGCATCCAAGCCATGGACTTTCTGGGCAGAAAACTGGGGATGAAAAAAGGCAAGTATTTCATGAGCCTTCTGGAAGAAATTCAAAAAACCATTACAGCAGCCAGATCCTTTCCAGTGCTGGAACCCCTGGCGGAGCAGATGGAAAAAGGGGTGAATCAACTTGGCGAAGTCGCCATGACCCTGGGGATGAATGCCATGTCCCCAAAGGTGATGACGGCATTTTCCTTTGCACAGCCATTTCTTGAAGTCACAGGCGATATCATCATGGCCTGGATGCATCTATGGCGTGCAACCGTCGCCGCCCCAAAACTGGAAAAGCTTGCCGGAAGCTTGGATGAAGCAGCCCGAAAAAAAGCTGTACAGGATAACAAACAAGCTGTATTTTACGAAGGAGAGCTTCAATGCGCCGAATACTACCTGCATTCGGTTCTTCCCGGAACATTAGGCAGGATGAAGGCCATTACAATTGGCAGCAGCGCAGCCATGGACATGCCGGACGCTGCCTTTGGTTGATTATTGCTTAAAAACCACGAGATGGTGACTGATGAGCGAAAATACAAATGATTTCTGGCAGAGCCATTCCCTGAAATATCTGGAAATGGCTTTTCGAACCGACCGGTGCGAGATCCTTGCCGCCCCGGACGGGTATGGGAAAAAAACAGGCGATTGCGGTGATACAACCGAAATCTTTCTCAAAACCCGTGGAGAGACAATTGAAACCGTCTCGTTTCATACCACGGGGTGTATGAATACGACTGCCTGCGCCAATACGGTTGTCTTTCTTGTCGAAGGAAAAACGGTTGGCGAGGCATGGGAAATTGCCCCTGAAGCGGTTGCCGAATACCTCGAAACACTTCCCGAAGATCACTTTCATTGTGCGGAGTTGGCTGTCGGGGCGCTGTATCTGGCACTTTCCAATTACAACGAGCTTCAACGCTCCCCCTGGAAAAAATCATATCAAACCCGCTCAAAAAATTGATTTATTTTCATAACCATTCACATTAGTCCTTGATTTTAATCACAACAATCGCTATCAGTCCATAATGGGCGTTGACAATCGCGGCAGATGCTTACTGCCGCGATTGTCAAAAACTGACTTTTTTTTGATATTGCCCCTTCAGGGCGGGATATTGTGAAGGATTTTATTAGGAGGCTGATATGCAACTGACCATCACCAAAGCAGACCGTTTAAAGGCAAAGCCTGATGTTTCCAATCCACTGGCATTTGGAACCATTTTTACGGATCACATGTTCAACATGGATTACCATCCGGACAAGGGATGGTACAATCCCCGGATTGAACCCTATGCGCCGATTCAAATGGATCCGGCCACAATGGTGCTTCACTACGGCCAGGCGGTATTCGAAGGACTCAAGGCTTACCGGACCGGCTCAGGCGCTATTCAGCTTTTCAGGCCCAGGGACAACTACAAGCGATTGAACCGCTCCTCCCATCTGCTGTGTATTCCCGAAATTGATGAGGCCTTTGGGGTAGAGGCGTTAAAAGAGCTGATCCGATTGGAAAAAGACTGGGTTCCCGGAGCACCCGGCACCTCTTTGTATATCCGGCCCACGATCATTGCCACAGACCCGTTTCTGGGCGTACGGGCATCTTACACCTACCGGTTTTTTGTCATTCTGTCGCCGGTTGGGGCTTATTATTCCGCCGGGTTCAATCCCGTCAAAATATGGGTCACCCGCAATCATGTCCGGGCAGTGCGCGGCGGCGTCGGGGAAGCCAAAACACCGGGTAATTACGCGGCCAGCCTGTTTGCAGCGGATGTCGCCCATAAAAAAGGCTATACGCAGGTGCTGTGGCTGGATGGGGTGGAGCAGAAATATATCGAGGAAGTCGGCGCCATGAACATCTTTTTCGTGATTGATGGCGAGATCATCACACCTGCCTTAAATGGCAGCATTTTGCCGGGCATTACCCGGAATTCCGTTCTGGCACTGTCCAAATCCTGGGGGCTCAAAACAGCCGAGCGCCAGATCAGCATCGACGAAGTGATGGCCGCCCATGCTTCCGGAAAATTGCAGGAGATTTTCGGTTCCGGCACGGCCGCCGTCATTTCACCCGTAGGCGAACTCAAATGCGGCGAGCAGGTCATTTCGATCGGAGATGGAACGGTCGGGCCGATTGCCAACAAGTTGTATCAAGCCATGACCGATATCCAGTATGGCAAGGCCCCAGATACCATGGGGTGGATTGAAGGAATCGGATGACAGAGGGATGAGAACAGATGACAGAGAAAATCTGATATCTGTCATCTGTCATCCGGCACCCTTCGTTTGCCTTTCGTGATTCATAGATCAGAGGAGATTTCAATAAAATGGCTGAGGAATCCGGACATCTTCCTGCATTTATCTTAAAAATGAAAACAGCCGGGCTTCAACCCGTTGTAATAGACACCTTTGCCTGGTACTACGAACAAGTGTTGACCGGGGATAAAGGATTGATATTCAACAAAGACATTCGGCCGGTTGAAACCCGTGAAATCGCCGATGCCGCTCAATTTGATTCTTTTGCCAACGCAGGCAAAAATGCGCTTCCGCACGCGGTCATGATTGTTCTGAACGGCGGACTGGGAACAAGCATGGGCCTTACTTGCGCCAAATCCCTGCTGGAGGCCCGGGACGGAAAATCTTTCCTGGAAATCATTGTCCAGCAGGCTGAGATCCGCCAAATCCGCCTGGCTTTAATGAACAGCTTCAATACCCATGCAGATACGCAGGCAACCTTGAATCTGCTCAGCCTTCAGCAGTTTCCGCTGTTGTTTGTCCAGAACAAGTTTCCCAAGATTCTGCAAAGCGATTTTTCACCGGCCATCTGGCCAAAAAATCCGGACATGGAATGGAATCCCCCGGGACATGGGGATATTTATACCGCCCTCTACACCTCCGGCGTTCTGGACCAATTGTTGAAAGAAGGGGTTCGATACGCCTTCATAGCCAATTCGGACAATCTTGGCGCCACAATGGATGAAACCCTGTTGGGATATTTTTCTGAAAATGCGCTCCCATTCATGATGGAAGTGTCGCTTCGGACCCCCGTGGATTTTAAAGGCGGACATCTGGCGTTTCACCGGGACGGAAGACTTATCTTGCGCGAAGTTGCCCAGTGTCCGGATGATGAACTGGATATCAGCAGAGACATTACCCGTTATCGGTATTTTAATACCAACAACATCTGGGTCAACCTGGAATATGTCAAAAAACTGATTGATACCCAGAAAAATGTTCGACTACCCATGATCCTGAATCCCAAGTCTCTGAATCCTCGTGACAACAAAAGTCCCGCCGTCTACCAGATTGAAACAGCCATGGGATCGGCCATCTCTCTTTTTGAAGGTGCGGCCGCCGTCGTTGTCCCCAGATCCCGCTTTTATCCGGTCAAAAAATGCAACGAGCTACTGGCCATTCGATCGGATTGCTTTACCTATTCCGACGCCTGCGGTCTTGAAGTAAACCCGGAACGCCGGCTCGACCAGATTCAAATTGATCTGGACTCCAATTATTTCGGCAAGATTGATGAATTCGGGAAAAGATTCCCCTATGGCCCCCCATCTCTGATTCACTGCGAATCGCTGACGATAAGAGGTGATGTTTTTTTTTGGGAATCATGTTACCCTGAAAGGCAACGTCGTTATTCAGAACTCCGGCAGCCTGCCGGCGACAGTTCCAGATGAGACCGTCATCGAAGGGACAATCTCCTTATAGCCCAACCGGCTCGACACCTGATTTCGGAGTGAATGACTTCCATCCGTAGGGTTACGGTTCCATTAAGAATTCGACTTCGGCTTTTTAAATTATCCGGGAGTCAGCTTTGTCATTATTGAAAAAGGGGAAAAACGTCACGATGTCCGATATGCCAAAACCCTCTCAAGAAAATCGCGGGCTTATTTTACGGGTCAATTTATCCACCGCAGTCATTTCCAGGGAAGTTTTGGATGCGAAAGTCGCCAGGGACTTTATCGGCTGAAGGGGACTGGGGATTTATTATTTACTCAAGGAAGTGAACCCACTCTGCGATCCCCTGGGACCTGAAAACAAAATGATCCTGGCCTGAGGCCCCCAGACCGGAACCCTGGCGCCTACCGGTACCAGTATATGGTTACAACAAAATCCCCATTGACCGGCGCCATTACCTGCGCCAATTCCGGCGGAACTCAGAAAAACAGGCTGTGACGCCATTATTCTTGAGGGGAAATCTTCAAAGCCCGCATACCTCTGGATATACGGAGATCAGGCAGAACTGCGCCCTGCTGCACATATCTGGGGAAAAACCACCCACGAAGCCGACGATATTTTAAAATCGGAAACCGACAAAAAAGCCAAAACATCGGTGATTGGCCCTGCCGGAGAATCTGTCGCTGATCGCATCCATCATGAATGACCGAGACAGAGCTGCAGGACGCGGTGGCGTTGGCGCGGTGATGGGCAGTAAAAACCTCAAAGGCATCGTGGTTCGTGGAAAATTCGATGTCCCTCTTTAGTGTCTCTGGTACGCCAGACCGCCTATCTGGAAGGCTTTGGCGACATCCTGGACGAAGGCAGTCTGAGGCTGGCCTCCAGATATGTCTATCCGGAACTGGCCATGGTATCCAAGGGAATGGACTTTGCAGGCTATGATCCCAGGGACGCGCTGGGCATGGGGCTGAATTATGCCACTCTCCATCGGCGCCTCTCACATGCGCGGAGATACGGCATACTGCGAGCTTCTGGGAGTCCCCCCACCCCGTTGATCCCCATTCCTGAGAAGACAAATCCGAGATGGTCGCCAGGTGGTAAAATATTTTTACCACCATTGACGCTGCCGGTCTTTGCATATTTTTTACGGTCCGGTATCTGGTAGAACCCACTCTGAACCTTCGTCCACAGGCATTATTGAGCTGTTAAACGCCGCTACCGGCGCCAACTATACTCTGGAAGAGCTCGAAATCGCCGGGGAGCGCATTTTTAATGCCGAACGGCTCTTTATCAACCGGGCCGGTTTTGACCGAAAGCAGGATAGCCTTCACCCGCGAATGACAGATGAGCCCATGCCAGCCGGTCTGTCATCTGGAAGAAATGCTGGATGCCTATTACCGGTTCAGGGGATGGACACCGAATGGTGTTCCGACAATCGAAAAATTAGCCAGGCTGGGACTGGCACAGATCGGTTAACGCATCTTTCAGGTCAGGGAATTTGAAGACAAAGCCGGAAGCGAGCAGTTTTTCGGGAACGGCGCGCTGGCTGGACAAGAGCGTTTCGGCAAATTCCCCCAAAATGAGCCGAAGCGCCATGGAAGGCGCTGGAATGACGGCGGGTCTGCCCAATACAACACCCAGGGTCCTGGCCAGTTCCCCGCTGGTAACCGGAGCCGGCGAACACAGATTCACCGGCCCTTGAATTTTTGCGTTTTCCAGCACAAACATCAGTCCGGCCAGCAAGTCCGCAATGTGTATCCAGGAAAACCATTGCCGGCCGCTGCCCATAGGCCCACCGGCAAACCACTTAAATGGCGTTATCATCTGCTTCAACGCACCGCCGGATTTGCCCAAAACCACACCAAAGCGCGCAGCAACGACCCGGATATTCTTTTTCTCCGCCTCAAACGCCTCGTGTTCCCAGTCTTTACCCACTTTGGACAAAAAATCGTTGCCGCAGGGTTCGGCTTCCGTAAGGATGTCATCGCCTCTGCTGCCATAATAGCCGACCGCAGATGTGCTGATCAGCACCTGAGAGCGATCGCCGGTCATTCCCTCGACAACATGGCGGGTGGTAAGGATGCGGCTGTCGTATATCTGCTGCTTGTGGGCGCGCGTCCAGCGTTGAAAAATGGACATTCCCGCCAGATTGATCACAACGTCCATATCCCTCAGCGCATGCTGCCAAGAACCTTTTTGAGCCGTATCCGCGGAAATCGCGTGAAAATGCCCAGAACGAACGACAGGTGCCGATGATCGCCCGATAACGGTGACTTCATGTCCGTTTTGCAGCAACTGCTGTGTCAGAAATGATCCGACAAATCCGGTTCCGCCGGTTATCAGGAATTTCATCAAAAGCCTCCTTTAACAATTAAAGAAAAAGAAGTCAGTAGATCGGATTTCCTTTTCAGACAGAAAGAAATCATACACTTTGTCAGAAAAAAATCCCGGCACATTCTCAAGCAGCATTGCGATCGACTGATCGTGACAGATTATCCGATATTGAATTTTCCGGATTCGATATAGGGCAAATCCTCGATATCGATGGCATGGACTATGTCTTTGTTCAACCTCAGTTTCATCTCCTGAACCACGGCCCGTTTTTTATTTACTGATTTTGCAAAAGACAAGGTCTGCGGCATCAGATCCTGCATGGAACAGGCCTGGGTAATGATATGATGCTGTTCGCACACAGCCGCTGTCAGGCGATTTCCCGTATATTCCATTTCTTCGAGTTTATACATGGGGATGGCCTTTTTTAGCAAGGCATTCATGCCAGGCATAAAAGGTATCCCCAGGTCCACTTCCGGAAAGCAGAAAAACCCTCTGTCCGAGCGCATGAATCGGAAATCGAATGCGCAGCACAGGATGGCACCGCCTGCAAAGGCATGGCCGCTGATCGCGGCAACAGTCACCAGGGGATAGGTAACAATACGTTTAAATAACCGGTTTAACATATAGAAAAACGCTTTTGCTCCCTGAACATCCCCTTTCTGAATGACCGGAACCAGCCACGCCAGATCAATGCCGTTTGAAAAGATCTTTTCATGAGACGATGTCACCACGAGCGTTGTGGCATCGGTTTGACTTTCAACTTCATCCAGAACGGATAAAAAACTTTGTAAAAATGATGGATTAAAGTGATTCTCTCCGCTGTTCAGAGTGACAACCGCCACATGTCCATCCACAATATAGTCAATCACCGCCATTGTTTTTCTCCCATCCCACATAAATCAAGCAATAACATGTTGTTATTGCTTGATACTTTCAAAGAACGATGGATCGATCTTAAAAAATCGATCATCTGAAAACAGACTTCGCATCAAATCGTCACGAATTCTGAAGCTTACAATCCTGATCCCATTCCGGGCAGGCCGTTTTCACGTCCGTCGTGTATTTCAGCATGCACTCACCGCATTCCAGATCGATATTCGGGACATTTCCATATCGCGCTTTAATTTCTTCCGGCGACAGGACGGTTAAACCCGAACAGCCACATTTGGGACAGGATGATTGAATCGTATATCGTTTTTTTGACATGACTTGATTCCTTTCTGATGAAATTGTGTTTCAATGAATCACGGTTACCATGAAAATACCGTAGCCACAGATGCGTAAAGATAAATAAGAAAGTCCACTGATCTGTCTGAATCCTTGCTGATCAATAGTTTTAGTTTCATTGCCGTGAGACGAGGCGATCACCAACGCCGATCACATACTTACGGTTCTTAATCTCAGAATCCATAATCAATTGTCAATAAGAAACCGCTGTATATGCTGGCGAAGTATTGCCGGTCTTGACACCACCGGCGCCGCGGATGTAGCGGGGTTTACACGTGTCATGAATTCTACTGCTCGGCGCAACCTGCCTGCTCATGAATAATTTTGATGATAACAAGCGTCACATCGTCCTCTTTTTTTAGCGGATAGCGAAACTGCTCCAGATCGCTCATTATGTTATGAACGATTTCAGCAGCCGAAGATTCGGCATGGCTTCTGATGATATCCTTCAGCCTGTCCTTTCCGAACATCTCCCCTTCAGGATTGTGCGTCTCCCATATACCATCCGTTCCGATGATCAATGCTTGTCCGGGAAGCACACCCATTTCGGACTGAACATAACCGGCGTCGGCAAAAATCCCCAGGGCAATTCCTTTTCCTTTCAACGCCTGAAACTGTCCGGTATGTGTGTCGAAAAGAAAGGCAGGATCATGCCCGGCATTGACCCAACGCAGTTGAAGCGAGGCCCGGTCCAATTCGCCATAAAACAGGGTCATGAACTGGCCGGAATCTTCAACATCCCGGGACAACTGGTGGTTAACATCGGAAATCACCTGCGCGGGGCTGCCGGACATCGACGATCGCATGCGCAGCAATGCACGGGCCGTTGTCATGACCAGGGCCGACGGGACGCCATGATCCGAAACATCTCCAACCACAACGCTGAGCCTCTCCGGAGTGGACAAATCCGGTATATAGATATCGAAATAATCCCCGCCCGTCTCATCACAATAACTGCAGGCACCGGCCATATCGATACCGCGTATCAGGGGAAGAGTTTTCGGCAGAAGATTCTGCTGAACCTCCATAGCCATGTTTAGAGACTGTTGAATACGAGAACGTTCTCTGAGAACATCCACCATTTTATTGAAATTTTCCGCCATCGCTCCCAGTTCGTCATTGGATCTGACCAGAACCGAAGCCGTCAAATCGCCGTTTTCAACACGGATCATGGCTTTTTCGATATCCCTGATGGGATCGACAATACTGATAGCAAACTGACGGGAAAGCACGATCGAGGCGGATATTCCAATGACCACCAAAAAAATCGTCAGGTTCAACATACTGTTCAAAACTTCCTGCAGATCCATAAAGGCCATCATATGAGCCTTGTTGTAGGTAAGAAGCGCCATCAGCCCCAGCGGTAAAATGCTGGTCAAGAAAAAGGTGATCAGCATCCGCATTCTCAGTTTTAACTGGTATGCGTCCGGCGTTTTCACCATACCGCCATCCGGGAAAAAATAGGGGCGGATCTTTCGGCAATGGGTTTCCGTTGTAAACAGAATGACCGCACTGGTCACCAGGCCGGCAAGAACTGTCCCCCCGAAAACACGAACCGCATGCTTCATGCTTTCCGAAATCGCTTCTCCTTCCGGATGGGTCAATATTCGAAAAATTGCCATCAACAGGGAGGCAAGCCCCCACATCAGCAGTGAAATACCGGCAGAGATATAAGGCAGATTTAGAATCTGGCGCTGGGCTTTTTTTTGCAAATCCATTGGGGCATCAAGTCCCAGGCGGAGAATATGTATATATTCCATGAGATTTTTTTTCCATCGATATTGATATCGCATCCCGATCATGATCAATAAAATAGTAACAATTACAGGGATAACAAAGGCATCATAAAGGGTAGGAAGAGACCCTGTCGACTCGAAATTATAAAAATAGAAAATGCAGAGACCCGCGCCTATGGCATTGGCCCCAACATTAAGCATTTTGAAGCTGCGCCATTCACAGTCACTGAATGACGGGTTTCCTATAGATGCAGACGATATATTTTCAGTCATGGGAACCTCGGAACAGAAAAAAAACAATTATCCGGATAAGAATTTCATTGGCATGCGCGATCGTATTTCAGCCTACCGTCACGTCAGTGTTGTGTCAAGCCCTTGTTAATGATATGATAAAAGTTTGTAATTTTTGGTTTTGTTGAACAACAGACCCATAGGGATATGGAGCGGATCCGGCAAGCTTTCGTCTAAGATATTAAATCTATAGATACACTCTGCCATGACTGAACTGCATGGAACGAGGCTCATGGATTTGCTACGGCCAGGTTCCGTAAACACTGAAACCTGGGGCTGGCAGACATTTGAAAAAACCTTATATGACCGAAACATTGGGAGAAGCAGTTTATGCAGAACTACACCGGTAGCCGGACTCATCAGACATTCTGGCGCCGTACGTTTGCCATGGGTCTGTTGGCATTCACAGCCTTGTTTGCCGATGGATTCATCCTGGGGGGCAACAGCCTGGCTTCCCTTGACGACCGCGGCACCAACCCCGCCGCATCAGTCACCGAAAATCACCGGCCAGAAGATCTTTCGGCCATTGAAACCACCATCAATACAGAAACCCTGAGCAATGCGGAATTGAAAGCCAGTCTCGACCAGGCAGAAAAATTCAAAAAGGCGCTTACTGCGGAAGCAGTGTATAATGTTCAGTTATCGGCATACGGAAATATTCTCCTGCTGCCTCAGACCTCTGCGGCGGATTTGGAAAAAGCCAGGATTGACACCCTGAACGCACGAGACGCCATCGATAGCAAATTGAAGGAGATTTCCGATAAATCAGGCCCGTTCAATCAAATGTTGAATCAGACCCGGGAACAGCTCAGTCTAAATGAAAAACAGTTGGCGGATATCAGTGCAACCAGTCAGGTTGACCCGGTAACCGGCACTTTGAAAAAAAATCTTCAAACCCTGATTACCCTGTTGACAGCCAAACAAAAACGCATTGAGAAAATCCTTGACATCTATCAGCCGTTGAAGCTGCAACTCGAAGAAACCCGAACCGCAATTTCCGACCTATCAGAAAAACTGAACCATCAGATTGCCATGAAAAAGAAGGAAACGCTCTTCCAACGCAGCGCTTCGCCGCTTCTGGCCCTGAATGTCATACAGATTAAAACTGAAATATCGGCTATTTTCGACAAGATATGGAAGCTATTGTCTTCTGATTTCAGGATATTATGCACCAAATCGTTCTGGGAATCCACAGGCCATAAGTTATTGACGGCTCTGGTTTTTTACACCGGCATATTGTGGGGAATGATTCGTATCCGCAGATTCTACGGTAGTTACGCACAGAACGGCAAGCTGGTCAAGAAGCCCTGGCGACATCTGGCTTTCAGCATGTTGGGAAAATCCTTGATTCTTGCCGGAACAACGGCATTCATTGCCGGATACATGACCTTTCAGGCAGAATCAGCTGAAATTGCTAAATGGAGAATTGCTTCGGATTTCCTGTGGTTCTGGCTTTTGACCCAGTGGGGGTTAATAGGCATTCAGACATGGAACCGGCTGCCATTGCCGGCAATCCCGTCAAGAATCATTCAGGGACTTTATTTGGGTCTTCGTAGTATCCGTTTATTCGGGATCCTATATCTGGGACTGGAATGGTTCCTGGATGGAAGTGGAAGCCTCCTGATTCTGGCACGAATGCTTTTTGGCATCGGCCTGCTGACCGGATATATCCATTTCTGGAAATCCGTGGAGCCTCATATGCCAACCCTTTCCGGCAGATTTCTCCAAATCCGGCCAATCGTGGCAGGAACCGGATATGCGATTGCGGGTCTCGGGCCGGTTCTGGAACTCATCGGCTACGGTTATCTGGCCATTTACTGGTATACATCCTGGGGCATTACCCTAATCGCCTGTTTCTGGGGCGGAATATTGATGATGTCGCTTCGGGAATGGCAGCAGGATCTTAATAAACGACATTCGTCAGATGAGGCAGCCGATCGTTACACTCTGCAGTGGTTGTCCATGAAAGTGTTGTGGGCAATCTGGTTCCCGGTGTTTTTTATTGCCATTCTGATGGCATGGGGCGCTAAAAATGCCGTGATCGTCGGTTTTTTCAGGGTCATCAATTATCCGATTCCTATCGGCGATATGCAGTTCAGCCTTCTGGGTTTTGCCTTCTCGGCCCTGATGCTTTTGCTTACCCACCTGTCCACCCGCCTGTGGCGCAAAATGCTGCGGGAAAAATTTTTGGCCGGAAGCGGCATGGACACCGGACTGAAAGACTCCATTACCACCATCACCATATACCTGATCTGGGCCATCGGCATATTTATATCGCTTCGAATGATCGGGGTCAGCTCAACATCCCTTACCGTGGTTTTCGGTGCGCTCAGTATTGGACTCGGCTTTGGACTTCAGAATATTTTCAACAATTTTATCAGCGGAATTATTCTGCTGTTCGAGCGGCCCATTCAGGTCGGAGATGCTGTTGAAATCAGCGGGGTTTGGGGCGTTGTCCAGAAAATAAATGTTCGCTCAACTCTGGTTCAAACCTATGACAATGCCTCTTTGATTATTCCCAATTCAGAGTTTATCAGCAACAAAGTCATCAACTGGAGTTTCAAGGATCATCGCATACGAAGGGTCATCACCGTTGGGGTGGCTTATGGATCTGACACGGCATTGGTATCTGATACCCTTAAGGAGATTGCCGGAAAAGCGCAGTGGGTTTTAAAAACCCCGGAATCCGATGTCCTGTTTTCCGATTTTGGAGACAGCGCGCTGATCTTTAAGCTTCGCGTATGGACCCTGGTTGACCACATGGTCAAAGTGGAAACGCATATCCGGTTTGAAATTGAGCGGCTTTTTCGGGAACGTCACATTGAAATGCCCTTCCCGCAACACGATGTTCACATCATCGGCGCTGAAGCCACCCAAAGGATATAAGCCTTCTCAACAAAACATGAAAGATGTCTCACACAAAAACGCCGGACGGTGTCGGCTCCCTATCGGTCGCACCCTGACTTCTGACCACTTTTAAATAAGACGCCATGAACAAACCCAAAATCGCTCTATACTGGTGTTCCAGCTGCGGCGGATGCGAAGAATCAATCATTGATCTTGGCGAAGACCTGCTGAAACTGGCGCAATCCGCGGAAATCATTTTCTGGCCCGCGGCCATGGACGCCCGCTTTTCAGATCTTGAGGCCCTGGCGGACGGCTCAATCTTAGCATCCCTGATTAACGGCGCCATCCAACAGGAAGATCATATCAGCATGGCCAGACTCTTGCGGAAAAAGTCCCGATACGTCATTGCGAACGGCTCATGCGCGCATATCGGCGGCGTTATCGGCCTGGCTAACCTGCACCGTCCGGAAGAAGTCCTTCAAAGAGCGTATATCGACGCCGAAACCGTTGCCAATCCGCTCAGGACAATTCCCGGATCTCAGCCTTCCTCAGGCGCTCCTTTACCCCGGCTCCTGAACCGGGTCAGAACCCTGGATCAGGTCATCGAAGTGGACTATTATATACCTGGCTGTCCGCCCCCTTCGGAATTGGTGGAAAAGGCCATTTTCAGCCTACTTGAAAACAAACTTCCGCCAAAAGGCAGCATCCTGTCTGAAAACCGGGCGCTCTGCCACTCATGTCCCCGGCAAGACTCCCTTCCGGAACGTCTGTCTGTCCAACGGTTCAAACGGATTCACGAAACCCTGTGGAACCCGCTGCAATGCTTTCTGGACCAGGGAATCATTTGCCTGGGACCTTCTACTCGGGGAGGCTGTCGGTCCCGGTGTATTTCGGCAAATATGCCCTGCAGGGGGTGCCTGGGTCCACTGGACGGCGTTCGGGATCAGGGAGCAAAATCCATTTCTTTCATTGCATCCCTGATAGATGAAACCGATCCCGAGAAGATCGTGGAAATCGTCTCGGGAATTGCCGACCCGGCTGGGCTGTTTTACCGTTACAGTCTGGCTGCGTCGCTGATCAGAACACGCAACAAAAATCTCGAACAGACAGATTGATGGCTTTCCAAAGGACACATCATGACCCAGCGCATTCTAATTGACCCGATTACGCGAATAGAGGGGCACGGAAAAATCGAAATTGACCTGGATTCATATGGAAAGGTCAGCGCTGCACGATTTCAGGTCCCGGAGTTTAGGGGATTTGAAAAATTCTGTGAGGGCAGGGCCGCGGAAGAAATGCCGATACTCACGCAGAAGATCTGCGGGGTCTGCCCGATTGCCCATCACATTGCATCCACCAAAGCCCTGGACGATCTGTTCAATGTCTCTCCACCCCTTGCGGCAATAAAGATCCGCGAGCTGATTTATCATGCCTTCATGTTTGAAGATCACCTGCTCCATGTCTATTATCTCGGCGGACCGGACTGGCTTTTGGGCCCGGACGTTCCGGCTTCTCAGCGAAACATTGTTGGCCTTGCAGACAGAATGGGAAAACCCTTCACCTCGATAATGATGGCGGCCCGAAATAAAGCCAGAGAAATCATTGCCAGAATCAGCGGAAGCGCACAGTATCCGGTTTTTGGACTTCCCGGCGGTATTTCAAAATCCCTGAGCACTGAAGACCGGGATTTTGCGCTATCGGCTTCCGATGACATGGTCTCATTTGCCAGGATGTCCCTGAACCTGTTTGATAAACTCCTGCTGAAAAGGCCTTCCATGGCTGAAATGATGACGGATCCTTTGTATTATCAGCCGACTTATTATCTGGGCATGGTCGATGACACCGGCAGACTCAGCTTTTATGACGGCAGGATTCGAATTGTTGATCCAGATGGAACCATTCATTCAACTTTTGAAGCCAGGGATTTTTCCCGCCATCTCGTCGAACGGGTCGAGCCCTGGACATATATGAAAACCCTGGCGCTGAAGAACCCAGACCGGGGAAGTTTTTCCGGAAATGAGCCGTCCGGCATTTATCGGGTCGGGCCGCTGGCCAGGCTGAATGTCTCCTCGGGCATTTCCACCCCGCTGGCCCACGCTGAATATGAAAAGATGATGAATTATTTTGGTAAAAAGCCCGTTCATCACACAATGGCCTACCACTGGGCCAGATTGATCGAAGTGCTTTATGCCGCCGAGCGGACTGCTGAACTCGCCCGAGATTCGAATATTCTTCACTCGGAAGTTCGAACCCTGCCGAAACCACTGCTAACAGAGCGATCGGGTACTGGGGCCTGCGAAGCGCCCAGGGGAACCTTGTTTCATGTCTATCAGGCAACCACACAGGCGATGATTCTAAAGCTCAATCTTGTGGTTGCCACGCAGCATAATGCGGCTGCCATTTGCCGATCAGTATATCAGGCCGCCTCGCGGCTGATTTCCGACGGACAGATTTCAGAGCCGATAACCAACCGGATCGAGATGGCGTACCGGGCCTACGACCCCTGCCTGGCCTGCGCAACACACTGAATACGGAAGAAAAACGATTCCATTTCCGTAACAGCCATGCTATAATTTCGTGATGTATTTCCTACTGATTTTGCCGCTCCCAACGGTGTATTGCCGGCACAACGCACCAAGAAAGCAATTCTTTCCCCGCTTCAAATGGGACGGCCAACGAAACTTGTCATTGACAGCAGTTTGATATATTTTTTATCCTTTCATCCAATTGACAGGGAGACAAACCAAATGGCAGTTGTAGTTCTTGATACGCTCGGAGTAAAATGCCCACAGCCTGTTTTGAAAATTGCCGTAAAAGCCCCCGGCATGAAGCCGGGCGATATTCTGGAAGTACTGGGGGACTGCCCGACATTTGAAAGAGACATTCGGGCATGGTGCCAGCGCCTGGGAAAAGTGATGCTTTCGGTAAAGGAAGAAGGCGTCACCGCAAAAAAAATTCAGATTCAGTTTTGACGGCACTATAGAAGTGCCTCCCCCTGTCTTCACTCCGCAGGAACGGCGCTTGTCCCTTTCCTGCTTTAGACTTTCTGAAAAAGATTTTGGGTGCTTATCCGGTCGGAGATTTGCGAACTTGGACCTATCTCTTTCTGCCGTTCCATAATCATTTTCTCAAAACCTAAATATCTATTGAAAAGGATCGGATTCCGTGACTATTCACTCTCCCTGCTGGGAACATTTTGGGTGCAACCAGAAAGACTGCCCGGTCAGGATGTTTAACGAAACCGAATGCTGGACCGTCCCCTCTCTGAACTGCCATGGAGAACTCCTGGAACGCTTTTCGGAAAAAACGAAAAAATGTATGGACTGTTCCCTTTTCCAACAAATCAAAACCCCGGAAATCCTGGAGGCCATGCTCATCCAACTGATCGATTGGCATACTGAAACCGTCAAGATGTCTTTAGAACAGAATCGTGAACAGGAGCATACCCGTGTAGAGATGGCCATTGGGCTATCCGAAGTATTTGAAGCCCTGAGGAAAATCGCATCCGGTGACCCATCTGTTCGAATCTCCGAAGATTCCGGCCTTGAACTTATCGCCCATCTGAAAGAACGGGTAAACCTTACGGCCCGGAACATGGGCGAAATCGTTGACCTATCCCATGAGTTTGCCATTGGTCTGGCTGAACATTTCGACGTGCTCCACCGGGTGTCGCACGTCGATCTTTCTGCGCGGATCACGGGAACATCGCCCGTGGAGCTTCTGGAGTCCTTAAAGTGTGTCACCAATGATATGATTCAAAACGTTTCCCGACAATTCGCTGACCGGAAAAAAGCGGAAGAAGAGGCCCAGGAAAGCGAACGGCTGATATCAACGCTGATGAAAAATCTTCCGGGGATGGTGTATCGGTGCCGGAACGACCGCAACTGGACCATGACTTTTGTCAGCGATGGATGTATGAGTTTAACCGGATATTCGCCGCAGGATCTGATTGGCAGTCACATTCGATCCTACAATGATCTGATTCACTCAGATGACCAGGAAATGGTCTGGGAGCAGGTTCAGGAAGCCGTTTTTCAGCATCGTCCTTATCAGTTGCAGTACCGGATTCAAACCGCCACCGGCAATGAAAAATGGGTCTGGGAACAGGGAACCGGCGTCTACTCGGACGAAGGCGAGCTACAGGCCTTGGAAGGCTTTATCAACGACATTACCGAGCGAAAAACAGCTGAGGTTCTGGTTCAGGCTTCCGAAGAAAAATACCGAGCACTGGTGAACAATATTCAGGATGGCGTATTTATCCTTCAGGACAGCAAACTTATATTTGTCAACGAAGCCCTGGCGAGCATGATAGGGTATTCAGTCGAAGAGATGACGGATCTGGAATTCTTGCCGCTGATTGCCCCTGAATACCGCCAGCTCACGGTTGATCGCAACCGCAAGCGACTGGCCGGTGAAACAGTAGAAAGCGAATACGAATTTGATATTCTCCACAAGGATGGATCCACCCGGCTGACGGTTAACATGAACATCGGGACCTTTAGCTTTCGAGGAAAAATAGCCAGTCTCGGAACTGTCAAAGACATTACCGATAAAAAGCGGGCCGTACAAGACCGTCAGAAACTGGAAAACCAACTTCAGCAGGCGCATAAAATGGAAGCTGTCGGCACGCTTGCCGGAGGCATTGCCCATGACTTTAACAATCTGCTCATGGGCATTCTCGGAAACGCCACCCTGACGCTGATGAATCTGGATTCTTCTCATCCCGGCTACGATCGGCTGAAAAACATCGAAAAATATGTTCAAAGCGGCGCGGATCTCACTCGGCAGCTCCTGGGTTTTGCCAGAGGAGGTAAATTTGAAGTCAAGCCAACCAATCTGAACGAGCTGATTCAGCGTACTTCCGATATGTTTGGCCGCACGAAAAAAGAGATTACCATCAGTTCAAGCCTTCAGGAAGACATCTGGACCGTTGATGTGGATCGCAGCCAGATCGAGCAGGTCCTGCTGAATTTATATGTGAATGCCTGGCAGGCCATGCCCGCAGGTGGGAATCTTCACCTTCAAACCGCAAATAAGACACTTGATGACAGCTATATCCAAGCTTTTTCGGTGATTCCGGGAAATTATGTCAAATTTTCCATAACCGATACCGGCGTGGGAATGGATTCCAATACCCAAAAACGGGTATTCGATCCGTTTTTCACTACAAAGGAAAAAGGCCGGGGAACCGGACTGGGACTGGCCTCCACTTATGGGATCATCAAGAATCACGGGGGCTTTATCAATGTCTACAGTGAAATAGGCCAGGGGACCACATTTACGGTTTATCTTCCGGCATCTAAAAAAACGGCCTGCCTCGAAAAAAATATTTGCAAACCTGTTGTTAAAGGCTCCGGAATGGTTCTGCTGGTAGATGATGAGCAGATGATTCTTGACGTCGGTGGCCAGATGCTGGAAACACTTGGCTATCAGGTCCTGACAGCGCCAAATGGCAAGGAAGCCATTAAGCTCTTTGAACTCCACCAGGATCACATTGTTCTGGTGATCCTGGATATGATCATGCCGGTTATGGGCGGCAGCGAAACCTTTGATAAACTCAAGTCCATGCATCCAAACCTTAAAGTTCTTCTGTCCAGCGGTTATGCTGTTGACGGCCAGGCATCCGATATTCTGAAACGCGGGTGCAACGGATTCATTCAGAAGCCCTTCAACCTCGAACAACTGTCCCAAAAAACAAGTGACGCCTTGCTTTCTGACACAATGAATTGAAATTCATTTTATTAAATTGCGCTTCCTTTTGGCGTTTCTCAGAATTTCTTCGGGATATCTTTCCAGGCAACTCCAATTACCAAGTTGAATTCACGGAATATTTTTTCCGCACCCCTCCCTGCTAATGTTTTTCTTGACATCTCAAGTTATCCTCTGATAAATGAATGAATATTCATTCATATTCAGTCGGAATCGGGTCTTATTCATTCAGCGTTTCCATATAACAGGGGTATGAAATCAACCATTCAGGAGGCTATTATGAGCAGAAAAATCAGGACGGCTGCAGTTATTGGCTCAGGCGTCATGGGCGGCGGAATTGCCGCGCTTCTTGCCAGCGCAGGCATCAAAACGCTATTGCTGGACATTGTTCCATTTGATTTGAAAGACGTGGAGAAAAGTAACCCGGTCGCCAGAAACCGGATCGTCAAGGCTGGGATGGATACGGTTCTGATGTCCAGGCCGGCCCTTCTCATGCAGCGAAAAGACGCCGATCTGATCACCATCGGAAACATGGAAGATGATTTTAACAAGCTTTCGGACTGTGACTGGATTGTCGAGGTTGTGGTTGAAAACCTGAAAATCAAACAGGAGCTTTTCAAACGCATCGAACCGATCCGTAAAAAAGGGAGCATCATTTCCTCAAACACCTCCGGAATTCCGCTGAAAGCCATGTCCGAAGGACTGAGCCAGGATTTTCGTCAGCATTTTCTGGGCACGCACTTCTTCAACCCGGTCCGGTACATGAAGCTTCTGGAAATCATTCCCGGCGAAGAAACCCTTCCGGAAGTCCTGTCCTTTATGGCCGATTATGGGGAACGGATTTTGGGTAAAGGCATTGTATGGGCCAAGGATACCCCCAATTTTGTCGCCAACCGGATCGGTGTTCAGGGCATTGTCAAGGCCATGCAACTCATGATGGAAGACGGCATCAGCATTCCCGAAGTGGACGCCCTGTTCGGCCCGGTTCTGGGTCGCCCCAAAACCGCCATGTTCAAGACCACCGACCTGGTGGGTCTGGATACCATGGGACATGTCGCCGGCAACACCTACAACCTGGTTGTAAATGATGAAGCCAGAGACAGCTTTGTCATTCCGGATTTT
>CAIVVZ010000359.1 GCA_903909505.1 uncultured Desulfobacteraceae bacterium | reverse complement strand
TTGCGCCAAAGGACCTGCTGCCGGGGCACCGCAAATTGGACATCCTGTTCGCTATCTGGGAAGAATTGCGGAGAAAAGCATTGCGGAATTGCCGGAAAGGGAGGCGATTATAAACCGTCTCCGCCTGGCGGATAAACCCATTATCCTGATGTATCTCTCCCGCCACGGCGATATCGCGGGCTTAAGCAAATGCCTCATGACCGCCGTTAATCTGGCGGGTCTGGACCGATATTATCAGATCATTATGGTGGCGGACCCCTACCTGAATCCGGAAATTATTGAAGATCTCAGAGCCGATATCCGGTTCCGGCATGTCCGGTTTTTGCCGTTTTTCTATCCCCTGATCGACCTGATTCATGCATCAGACATCGTTATTTGCCGGGCAGGGTACAATGTCGTCAATGAAATCCTTCTGACCAACACCCGCGCGCTGGTCATTCCGGAGCATCATCCCAGCGGCGAACAGGAAGAGCGGGCGCGCCTGCTTCCCCTGAACAATATCGCCGTGATATCGGAAGAAGATGCCATGGCCTCTCCCCCGGCCCAGGTGCTTCTGGAGCTGATCAGCAGAAAAACAACGATTCTGGAACTCAATTTTGACAAATACGCCATCGGCAGGAAAATCATCGATGAACTGGAAGCCTGGACGGCTCAGCGCCGCCGCGTCCCATCCGATTCTTGCTGACCACGATCTCCTCGATTCGGGATGAAAGAAGTGTAAATTTTTCAGGCGACAGATGGAGGCAAAAGCAGTTTTCAGGGCTTTGGTGGTTGTATAGCGATGGATCGTAGTTGATTGGAATCGATCCCATTTTATGGCAAAGATCAAAGGCCTCCGTACCGGGATAGGGGGTAAAGATGCTGTAAATGACTTTGTCACACGTTAGCGCCTCAATGACCTTCAGCGTATCGTTCAGACTGTCTTCGGTTTCCTGGGGGAATCCGCCCATAAAAAAGGTTTGCAGATGGACACCGTGATTTCTGATGGTGCGGCAGGCCGTTAAGGCATCCGAAACGGTAAACCCTTTTCGGATCGCCTTCAGTATCTCGTCGTTCCCGGATTCAAAGCCAAGCTGAATCATGGCGCAGCCGGCTTCTTTCATGTGGGAGATGTTTTCATCCGAAGCCAGCCGGACATGAAGCTCGCAGCTCCAGTGAATTCCCGGACAAACCCGTTTGATGGTATCACAGATCGCCCGAAGGTAGCGTTCCGTCACCCCGAATGTATCATCTTCGAAGTGGACCCTATCGATCCCCATTTCTTTCAGTTGGATGATTTCCTGCCCGACATGATCCGGAGAACGAAACCGCGTTTTTCTTCCCCAGATATTTTTTGAACCGCAGAACAGGCAATTGAACGGACACCCGCGCGTTGCAAAAATGCTGCTGAAAGCGCTGAGCGGATAGGCTTCATAATCCTGAAGCACTTCACGGGCATGGCGATGGGGAAAGGAAAGCGAATCCAGATCTGCTATGAACTTCCTGGTAGGCGTCGAAACAGGCCGGTTTCCTTTCCTGAAGATCAGGCCGGGCACCGTATCGGGTTCAATTCCACGTTCGAACGCATGCAGCAATTCAACAAGGGTTTGCTCCCCCTCCCCTGCCACGACCATATCGATATCCGCACAATCCAGGATCTTGTCCCCGGCGGTTGTTGGATGAGGGCCTCCGACCACCACCCTTGTTTCAGGACAAATCTCCTTGGCGATGTGCGCGATCCGGACAGCGGAAGCAAAATTTGCGGATTTTGCCGATATTCCCACAACCGATGGACCATACACCGCAATCACCGAGCGCACTTCCTGCCAGATATTCGCGGATGCGTTGTTAAGGTTTTCCAGATAATGCACAAAGCCTTTCCCCTTGAAATAGGTCACTTCAAAAGGATCGCTTATGGGTGCAAAATCGGCGTTATAGACCCTGACATCCCAGGATGTTTTCGTTTTTATGGCAGCAGCCAGATAAGCCAGGGACAAAGGGTATTTGACAAGAGCGTACGTTTTCTTGAAAAGCCGATAAAATAGCGGCTCTATCAGCAGGATTTTTTTCATGCGTAAACCCATTACGATAATCCAATGCAAACCAACGAACCAACTCTTCCAAGACCAGAGACAATGCTTCGATGGTTTCCGCTATTCCATCGATTCAGGCAGATCGAGGAGGAATCGCCATGCCGGAACTACCTCAATGGTTCCGTTTCCGGCTTCGATCCGCTCATCCTCGTTCCGGGTCACGATGGTTCCGGTTTTCAGGCCGAGTTCCATCATCGCCTCGCCAAGAGCTGCAGTTTCCCGTTTCCGCGTCCGCGGTTCGGCCAGGGACTCGCACACCTGGACCAGCATCTGCGAGCGACCGCGTATCGGGACGATGAAGTCGACCTCCCGGCCTGTCTTCGTCTTATAGTAGTAAATCTCAGGGTGGAGACGTCGGAGAGCCGTGAACACAAGGTTCTCCAAAAGATGCCCGGCGTTGACCAGAATCCCCGACGACACCGAGGTGACCAGGGCATGATCGATGCAGTAGACCTTCTTCGGGTTGGTGTTGCTGCGCGCGAGCGACGCGTCGAATATCCGCACGGTGAACAGGAAATAGGCGTCCTCGAACCACGTCAGATAATTCGACACCGACGACTTGGGAACCTTGTGACCCAGCGATTTGAGATATCCCGTGAGACTGTTGACGGAATAGAGCGAGGCCGTGTTGTCCACCAGCCAGTGCGCCAGATCGGTCACCGCCTTCGGATGCGAAACGTCGTGACGCTCGACAAGATCCCGAAACAGGATGGCGTGAAGGTATTCCTGGTGAGTCTTGATTCTCAAGTGACGATTGAGGCCGGCGACCTCGGGGAAACCGCCGGTTTCCCAATATTCCACGAAAGCCTTCTGGACGAGGAGGCGGCTTTTCGTCGAGAGTGCGCCCGTGCTCTCGATTCCTTTGTAGCTTAGAAATTCACGGAACGAAAAGGGGAACATCTCCCATGACAGCGCCCGCCCGCGCATCTGCGTGGCAATCTCTTTAGAAAGCATCTTGGCCGATGAGCCCGTGAGATAGACTTCGCATTTTTCTGTGCGCATCAAGCGGTCGATGAAGGGCTCCCAACCGGGGGCAGCCTGAATCTCGTCGAAGAAGCAGTAGACCGTCTCTGTGTTTTTCTTCTCCGGGTAAAGCGAATAATAGGCTTCAGCGATCAGACCGAAGTTATTCTGGCGCAGGTTATGGAGGCGATCGTCGAAAAAGTTCAGGCAAAGAATGTTCTGCTGAGGAATCCCACTGTCCAGCAGCCGTTGGATAACCTGGAACATGTAAGTCGACTTGCCGCTCCGACGCACACCGATACAGACGGCGGCCTTGCCATGAACCGTCTCGATAAGCAAGCGCCGGGGCACCCCGGTCTCCAGCCGGGTTTCCTGGAAGTCCAGGATGATGGATTTTATCACCTCAATCATCGGATCACTCATGGTTATAATTATTGCCGGAAGTAGCTTTGATGGTCTCGTAAAAAGTCTAAGAATCTAACTATCTGAAAAAACATATAATAGACGTAAATATCTCTTGCTATTTTTGTGATTTATTGATATGGAACATGCATAATTTCAAACCCTTACGGACAATAAACATGATCCG
>CAIVVZ010000358.1 GCA_903909505.1 uncultured Desulfobacteraceae bacterium | reverse complement strand
GTTCCGGTCTCGATCCGGACCGGAGGTCCCTTTGGCGAAGACCATTTGTATTTGCTCGTTGTATTCGGATCCGGGATCAGATCCGCGTATATTTCGATCTGAGCGCTCTTGGAAGAAAAATTGTCAACCAGTTTTTGATTCTGCAAGTTGCGGAGCATGGCCTTGGCGGTTACCGGAAATTCCGAAACCCGTGTGACGATTCCGAGCATGCAGCCCCATTCTTCGGCTTTAACCGTCGAGGGCGTGATTTGCACCCCCATCCCGGGTGCCACTTTCTTTCCATTTCCCGAATCAATGTAAAGAACCGCCGTCAAATCCTGAATTGCCTCGCCCGTAAGCTCCACCATGACGATACTGTCCCCGCTGCTGACCGGTGTTCCCTCCTGGGCGTCGATCTCCAGCACCTTGCCGGAGTAAGGGCTCATCACCCTGGAGTTCAATTCCAGATTCTCTTCCCCAAGCTCTATCTCGGTTTTTTTTTCATTGATTTTCTGTTTCTTGAGCAGGAGGTCCATATCGAGTTTGTTATTGTTGTCCTGCTCGTCCACATAGGTTTGTTTGGAATTGCTGCGCGCCTTGTCGATTTCCTGCATGGCATCAAATATGGCCTTCTGGGTGTCATTATAATCCTGTTTGGTCACCAGTCCCTTATCCAGGAGCTCCTTCCTGTTGGCCAATTTTTCATTCAGCCATTGCAGGCGATGGCCGGCTTGCTGGATAACCTGCTGATAATCACTTCGCAGCCGGGTATAGTTTTCGAACTTCAGCCGTTTTTCCCGGGAACAGTTTTGAGCGGCCGCATCGTATTCCACCTGGAGCTGTTCAAGATCGGATTTCTTCTGATTGAGGTCTTCCATGAGTTTTGGCTGCGCAACCCGAGCCACCAGTTGCCCCCGCTCGATAATGTCTCCGGCTCTGACGTAGAGCGTTGTGACCTGCCCGGAACTCAAGGACTCGATGTCCAGAACCCCCCCGGTTTTTATCAGAATGCCCTGACCCGCCACGTCGGTTTCGATGGCGCCGAAAATGCCCCAAAAAACAGTTGCCGCCAATGCAAAACCGATAGCCAGCAGCGCCACCCATGACTTCGGGGTGGTTACCTGAAGCAGTTGGTCCAACTGCTCCGGAGACGATAATTTTTCTAGCGAAACTTTTCGAAACAACTGCTCGGACATGATTCCATCCTTCTAAACCCTTTTCCCCTGTCGCCTCAAAGTTGGGGAAGCGTCGTCAATTCCCCGAATCCGACGGAAATCCCATTGCTTTTTTCCACCAGAAGTGTTCCGGTTTCATGGCGCACTTTCACCAGTGCTTTGGCAAAAGCAGCCTGCGCCGCCAATTGATTGCCCAATGCGCTCGTAAGATGCTCTTCGGTGGTGATGATGTCAAGCGTCGTTGAAGTTCCGAGCTGAAACTTCTTCTTCTCGTTTTCCGCCGCCTGCATGTAATAATGTACGGCATCCCCGTGTTTGGAAAGCTCAGAGACCTTGTTCCGGAGGGCGGCGATGGATTGCAGCACGTTGGAGCCGATATTCCTTGCAAGATCCCGGGTACTGATTACGGACTTTCGATACGCAGCCTCTCTCTGCAGGAGGGTGCCGCGTGCGGAATTGTTCTCGACCGGCCATTTGTATGTAAGCATAATCGAAGCGTTGTATCCCCCCACATTATCCGTGAGGGAAGTAATATAGCGCTGATTGGCGCGGCCTTCATCCAGGCCGTTGTACCCGGCCCCGATCGTGAGGTCCAACTGAGAGCGAAGCCCGTTTTTAGCCGCCACAACAAGCACCTTCGCGGACTCCTCTGCTTTCTTGCTCCCCAGATAGTCGGCTCGGCGCTGCAACGCCAGTTCGACCAGATGATTGCCGATCTTCGCGACGTATTCGACATCCTTGGAGCTCAGTTCGGGAAAATCGTCCTGTGCAGACTGCAGGATATCGATTTCATCCGCTGGCAACCCCATGGCAAGACCGAGACTGTGCTTTGCGTCCACAAGCCGCTGGTCGCCAGCCAGCCGGGCGGCGGTCTTGGCGGCGAGGTTGGCTGAAACCTGTTCCATTTCGGCAGCCGGTTTCTCATCTCCTGCGATGAGCGCCCTCATGTCATCGGCGATTTTCTTCGCTCTGTCTTCCGATTCCACCGACTGTTTGACCGCCTTCAGGGCTGCCACGTAATCCCAATACGCCTGGACCGTGTTCAGCACGTCCACCGAGATAGCCTGCCGGAGGGTGAGTTCGCTGGCCTCGAGGTTTTTCCTGGCGGAAGTCTCATTGGCCGCGGCAGCCTCGAGGCCTCTGCCCTTCAGCAAGGGGATCGTTATTTCAAAATCCACCGTCGCCGTGTTCGAGGGTCCGTCGAGGCTGGTCGCAAATCCAAGCGGCTGTATATCCGTACGAATAAGGCTGACGTTTGGTTTGATGCTTATCCCGTTTCGGAACTGCTTGCCGACTCCGGCCGTGGTGGTGACTGTATCGGTTGTCTCATTGAGGGCATCATATTCGTACTGTTCCAGGCTGCCGAGCGGCCGCGAATTATGACCCGAATTTACAGACAGGTTAAGGTTCGTATCAAAAGCGCCGGTCTCGACCTGGAGCTTTCCTCTGCTGACATCCACGTCCTGTTCCGTCAGCAGGATATCCGGTTGATTCTGAATCGTTATCTTGACGGCATCCAGCAGTCCGAGGCCGCCTTGCCCGGCATCATCCGCGACTGCCTTCCCCGCAGTAATGATCAGGAACGCCAAAAGCACGCACGCGCCCCACCGGACACTGCGCAAAACAGTATAATAACGCCTCGGAAACAGCCCGGTGAAAGACAAGGATTCAACCATATTGCGGCTTCTGCTTTTCCATTTAAAAATAGGCGGGTGATCGAAAAGTGGATCGGCCTAACTTGTTTTGAGGGATAACTTCACGAATAGACGTGCACGCTTGATGGGATTAATGCAGCATCCATCCGTTTTCTAACATATCCGCGACAAGGAAATCAACGGGAAAAATCCGCTGCAGGAGCGCCCCCTTTCCGATGAACCGCTCGTTCCGGCCTGGAAGCGTTACTTTCCGCAATACGCTTCCGATCCGTCACTTCATCCCTTCTCGTCAAGCAACAGGCAGGC
>CAIVVZ010000357.1 GCA_903909505.1 uncultured Desulfobacteraceae bacterium | reverse complement strand
CGGAACAACAACGTTGGCTTTCGCCTTCTGAGCATGGGGGGACCGGCAGCATCCGTTTCCATTACGGTGGCGCGGACAGTCCAGCCCCTATCCAGGCCCGATTTCCCGCATCCTTCCAAATTAAGGAAGGGTCAAACAGCACGATCGTCCCCGGCTCTGGTAGGGCCAAACGTCTGGTCTCGAAAGCACCGGGGCGATCAACTTTTTCACCATGAAAATAATTTGGAGGTAGCGCATGATCACAAAGTCGATGCCAAACGAATGGAAGAAAACCCTGTGCCTGGTGCTGTGCGGGCTGGGGTTGATCTGGTACACGGATGTTTTTGCGCAGGACCGGCGATTTGCACGTCCGGAAGATCCGAACGCGGGAGAAAAGAGGGTGGCGCTGGTGATTGGCAATGGGGCCTACGATAGTTCTCCGCTGCGCAACCCGCCCAATGATGCCCGGGCCATGGCCCAGGCACTGCGGGGGTTGTCCTTTGAGGTGATCGAGAAGGTGGATCTGGACGATAAAAAAATGCGAAAGGTCATAGACGAGTTCGGGGAAAAGATCCGGAACGGGGGCGTGGGCCTGTTTTATTATTCGGGTCATGGGGTTCAGGCCAATGGCCGGAACTACATGATACCGGTCCATGCGGCTATAAATGGCGAAGGTGATGTGGAGTACGAGTCTGTGGAGATCGGGCGGGTGCTGGGCAAAATGGCGGATGCCCGCAACCGGATGAACATCGTGATTCTGGATGCCTGCCGGAACAACCCCTACGAGCGCAGTTTTCGTAACGCCACCCAGGGCCTGGCGGCGATCACGAGTGCGCCGACGGGAACGCTGATTGCGTATTCCACCAGCCCGGGCTCTGTGGCCGCTGACGGCAGCGGAAGCAACGGGACATACACGGCGGAACTGATCACCCAGATGGGCCGTGAAGGATTGAAACTGGAAGAGGTGTTCAAAGCAACCCGCGCCGGGGTGCAGGAAGTTACCGGTGGCAAACAGGTGCCGTGGGAGCATAGCTCTGTTGTTGGGGATTTTTATTTTATGCCGCCGGCCGGCGGGGGCGGAACATTGGTGGCCGGTGGTCCGGGTCCGGTGTCGAAACCAAAGCCAGCGACCGGTCCCAAGCCCGGAGATATCTGGAAGGACCCGGTGACAGGGATGGAATTCGTGTGGGTACAAGGGGGATGTTACAAGATGGGCCAGACCGAAACCGAAAAGAAGAAGTTGCTTGCCGATGCCGGAAAAGAAAAATTTGAAAAATTCTATGCAGATGCAAGTCCGTCCCACGAGGTCTGTTTGGATGGATTCTGGATGGGAAAGACCGAAGTGAATCGTGGCCAGTTCAAGAAGTTTGTAGAAGCAACAGGGTATCAGACGGAAGCGGAGAAAGATGGATGGTCCTGGTTTTGGAATTCATCTGGTGAAGGGAAATGGGAGAAAAAAGATGGAATGAACTGGCGCAATCCTGGATTTTCTCAGGATGACCGTCACCCTGTGGTATGTGTAAGCTGGAACGATGCACACAAAATGATGACGTGGATAAGTCAAAAGGGAAATGTGACCTTTTTGTTACCCAGCGAGGCGCAGTGGGAATATGCATGTCGGGCGGGAACGCAGACGATGCGTTTTTGGGGGAATGATCCTGACAAGGCTTGTAGCT
>CAIVVZ010000356.1 GCA_903909505.1 uncultured Desulfobacteraceae bacterium | reverse complement strand
CTGATTATAACGGATTTGGGGGGATCGTTTTGTATCCTCCCAAAGAAGCTGATATCATCAGGTTATGCAGCCAATTTTCATGATAACGAAACTTGTTCAGTCTTTCAGCAGGACTTTGAAAATTTTGATACTTAAGAATCGTTCGAGGATTGGAAGGTGCAAAATTTTGAATAAGTGCCCATCCTCTGAGGCTTAACTCCGCTGCCTCCATTGAACCATGAAAATACTGCGTGCTGAACAGATGTCTGTCCATTCGTTGCATCAACCTGTCAAGCATATTACTGGTTCGGTGTGCGTCAGGATGATCATAGGCGATACTATAATCAGCAATATGCTTTCGCAGTTTAGCGATTGGATTCAGAATCACATCCGGAACCTTATTTTTCTTGCACCATTCATGTAGTCTTCTGGCTCTTTGCAAAAATTGAGACTTCCTTTCAGCATGATAACAATCCCATAGTTTGGAGGATACTGCTGTAAAGATGTCATGGTATTTCTTTTTCGCTCTGTCCCGAATTTTGATGAAGACATGGAGAAAACAACAGATAATGACAACGGATGCAAAGAGAGATAACCAGGCATTTCGAGTGGCTTTCCATCCATCAATGTTGACAGTATCTGGTGTATATGTCGGCTTTATGCATTGCGCTTCATTTTTAAACACCCCGTATGCTTTTTGTAACGCGACATCACCAGCATCGGGTGCAATGGATGCACCAAGAATACATTGGTTGCCAACCGTTGTGGCGGCATAGACTTTGTTGGCTAAAATCCAGGAATGCTTTTCATCGGCACCCAAATTTCGGGGGATATCATCCGGATTTCTGATGGTTGTTCCGACAATGCTGTTTCGTCCAAGTGACTGTTCAATTCGATACCAGTACATATGATCTTTTCCAAATACATAAGCCAATGCCCAGAATGGAACGCTAAACTTTCGCAAGAAAAGCGCTTTTTCAATTTCATCTGTTTTTCCGATCATATATGGCATGATAAATGAAGGACGAATCGTGTATGAGATGTTATTGACATCAATACGCCGAACCAAAACGTTCTGTTTTTTGGAATGACGCATTTCCTTCAAGGCATAGCCTTCAGCAATGTCAGGTGGAAATAATTCCGGATTGACAGCAATCATTTCATCAACATGTTTTCTGAAAGCAGTCTTATCGTTGACAGTTGCTTTATAAGTTTCTTGTAAAAAATACAGAGTTATGGTTCTGTTGCTTCGGGTAATAGACTTTGTTGCTGCCGTTTCCATATAGAGAGACCTCCAGAATAAAATGTTAGCCTCTAACTATATGATATTACAACATAAAAGTCTAGATAGAAATAATGAACTATATCAGTAGGTTATAAATAATGCGATCACCATGTACGAAAAAGTGATGTTGAAGTAACTAACCCCCAAATCCGTTATAATCAGGTTTTTTCTATAAGAACAGCCAGTCGTTCCCTGTACTCTTCCAACCGTTTATTCATAAATGAGTAGTCAATCTGCATGGCCCATCGTGTATATTTGATGCCAGTAAAATCAATTTTTCGGTGACCAATATTTTCCTTTACTTCTGCATTGATTACTCCACGTATGGTCCGAAGCAAGCGATAAATACTGCTATTTTTTCGTATTAGAGGCATAAATGAGTCTTCAGAATTTGTCTTTAATCGGTCAAAACCATACCCTTCGTTAATATGAAAATCATTCAAGCCAACATAAAAAAGAATATACTTCGGATGAAGACCAGGCAAACTTGGAAACCAATACTCAAAATTCTTTATATGCCCATAGGTGGTTTGACCATCAATTCCAGCGTTTGCTATAGCTACGTTTATTCCTTCTGATTCATAAGTATTTTGAAGTATGTCTTGCCATGTCTGTCCTTCAGAAATATATCTTTGATCTGTCGTGCTTCCGCCAACTGTTAACAAATTAATTTCATTTACTTTATTATATCTACCTCTCAAACCATATTCATCCCGTTTGTAAACAATAGGATCGTTGGGACTATTATATAGACCATTTAAATTGAATTTAGTGGTTCGTGAGCGAATTAGATTTAACTCACCAAGTTTGTTGTCAAATATCCAATTTCCGAAGCATAACTCTATGAGTAACATTCCTGTAAAAGTTATTACAAAATTCACGGCAACTATTTTTATTTTATTCATTATTCTTCGATTCTTAAAATGCTTCAGAACAATAAAGTGAGTGACGACGACCATAAATATTGCCACAAAACGCAATCACTCGCACACTGCCGTCAAATTCGATTGCATGTTCCGTTATTCCTTCCAGGTCAATTTATTCTAAATTGGGAAGCTTGTTGATTTTATATATGTTAAAATCTGAATTGTGAAATAAGGTTATAAATTCACTACTATTTCTTGAAATAAATGAACTTAAATATTTATTCTTATTTCCATCAATCTCCTCAACAACATCACCTCTTGGCTCAACAGCATAAGAAGCATTAATTTCGCGAAAAAATCTCCACAGATCTTCATCTTGTTCAGGCTGATGGTAAGCTGTCGCGCTCCTTGATGTCATTAATGCCATAACTCTTGGCCTGCTAAAAACAATAACATCACTATCATTTGTATTAGATTTGATAAATTTAAAAAGCTCCTGGCTTTCATTTTTGTATATTCCTTGCTTAAAAACAGGCAGCCCGTTTTTATAGTAATACAGCCCGTACGTAATTCCAACTAACCCTATTACAATATATACTAACAGAGAGGAAGTATTCGCAAATAATTTTATACGCGAAAAATAAGTCAATTTAGTGAAAAAATAAAAAAGGTAAAATAAATAAAGCGGAATTATCGGAATTAAATACCTTGTTCCTTGATAGACAGGGTAAACTAAAATGATTGCAGAGTATAAAAGCAAATAAATTTCATAACTACCCATCTTTTTTATTCGAAATAGAAATCCCAACAAAGCAAACAAACTAAAAACAGTAAATACTATTTTATTAATGGTGGTCGAAAAACCGTTATTCCAGAAATCAATCATACAGCAGATGTAACCTTTAATATTTCCTATGAATACAGAATGATTAATATATAGCTGATCGAAATAAGATCCATCACTATGAATATACAGATTTTGCAAAGAAGCCAATAATAAGAATACTGATAAAATAATCAAACTTTTAAACGATAGTTTTTTACAATTGATAACATCGGCAAATAGAATAGAGGGCAATAATACAATGCCAACACTTCTCGTACCATAAGATAGGTATAAAAAGAGTCCTGTTACAAATGCTAAAACTACAGATAATTTTAGATTATCTTTTGCACCAAACGTCTTTTCAGCAAGATATAAACATGCGTAGCTAAATAAAAGAAAAGGAAAGTCCGATAGAATATTATCCTTATAATCCCAAAAATAAAAATTAAATCCTATCATGCCAACATTGACAGAACAGAATAAAACGGCAATTTATCCTTAAAATTAAGATAAATAAAAAACAGTGACAACAAAAATGTAATTATTGGAATTGTTTTCATTGCTTGAAAGTCTAGTCCAAATATCATATATACCGGTGTCAGAAGCAAAGGGAAAACCGGAGGGTAGGTTTTGGGGCTTAAATATGGATATGATGGATTATATATATATCCAGTATGTTCGTACGGCTTTCCTTCTGAAATATTTTTTGCATGGAGAATATATAAACTAAAATCTCCACCCCATATATAACTAAACCCTTCACGAACTGTTAGAAAGTAAAACAAACCAACAATTAAAATTAGGAAGCCTACAATTATCCGATGAATATTCATAGTAACTATACAGCTCCTATTTTATTTGTTATGAGTTTATACATTAATCACGAGCCCTGATGGTTTACTTCCAAATAACAACCTCGATGGTTCGTTACAAGCTGCTTCGATTCCGTGATTTCCAAAGAGCTCTCCCGCTGACTGAGGGGCCTTGTTCAATTAGCGTTCCCATTCCCATGCCTTAATCAATAGATTCCCGGCGTTCCTGGCGGTTTAAATAATCCAGACGGGCGGCCAGAAGATTTAAGGAATAGTCGATAACTTTAGTGCCAATCAGAATGACGGCGATGGAATACAGAAAAGACATCACAATGAATCTTGACCAGTGCTCATAAGTGGCTCCGGTGAGGACCAATTCTTTAAAGCTGGGAAGAACCAATAGCCCTCCCACGAGAAAAAGGAAAAAGGTAACATACCAGAAGATATGCAAATTTAGAAACCGGCCCAAGATATCCTGGCGGAGGTCACGGCACCGATTGAACAACACCAGATACACAATCCGACGACAGAGGTGGCCTGCGCTAAACAACAGGCAGGCGATCGTTCCGAATAGGCTGCTGACAACAAACCGGTATATCATCCACTCTGCGACGGTCCGGGTCCGGAAATAATAGAGTATGGGAAAAAGCATTAGGAAGGCCGCCACCCCCAGAGACAAAAGACCGATGATCTCAATCGGCCCGGATGGGCGGTAAAGAAAAGCGGATTCCATGATGGTCTTTAAAAAACGAACCCCATCTTTCCAAACTTTTAGCTTTGATGTCCCGGCTCGTTCATGATAGGGCATGTCCGCTTCGGAGATTTTGAGATCATCGTCCAAAATGGCTCGGGCGCTCATGGCCGGAGTGAAGTGGAGGCCATCAGGCAAGGGCATGAGCTTGGGAAGGCTGGTCCGGCGTACCACTCGCATGCCGCTAGCAGTGTCTCGCACTTTAACGTCCGAAAAGAAGGTGAGCATATGAGCGAAGACATAGTTACCCAGCCGGCGAATCGGGGGCATCCGGCTTTGAGAATGCATGCGGTTTCCCAAAGCCACATCCGACCGGTCCCGTTCCAGCGCCAGGCAGAGATCGGCAAAGAACTCCGGGTCACAGGTACCATCCGCGTCAACAAAACCCAGTAAGTCCGCGTTGGATTGCTCCCAGCCCTCCTTAATCGCAGCCCCATATCCGCGATTTTTTTCAAACACAATGAGTTTGATCTGGTCAGTATATCGACTATCAATTTCCACTGTTCGGTCTGTGGATCCGTCGCTCACTACGGTAATATCAACTTCAGTAACGGGAGATTTAAGGGCGATGGTTGTGCGTGCATTCAGGGAACGAGTTATAATGCTTTCAATGCTTTCTTCTTCATTAAGGGCTGGAATGACAATAAGTAATTTCATCTTGACCGTCCAAAGATTATGATGTTTCACTGCTATGTCGTTCCACCCTTCGCTTGAGTTGCCCCTTTAAATCGAGAAGAAGAAAGCAGCAGATTTTAGGTAAAGCATATATTTTAACATTTCCAAAAAACAAAGCTCAAGCATTCCAGCAAAATTGAAGATAGGTTATACGCCCCATTTGTTTTCCAACTGGGGGGATTGGGAAACAAAAGAAAGAATTTTATGGCGTTCGCTCTGATTGAGTTCCATTTGGTAAAGAATTTCATCGAGTTTAGGCAAGCTCTGATTACGGTAGTCCGCAAATCGGGATATTCGTTCAAGCGCCGCATCTCGCGTCATCATGTCTTCCCGAATTTCCACACTGCAATAGTCATCCCACTCTGTCATGCCCATTAACTGATAAGTCATTAGAAGGATAACGTTGTGAATAAAGCAGTCAAATCGCCATGTAGTATGCTTGTCGCTTTGCCATTCAAGATCATCGTTGAGAGCTGTTAAAAATTGTTTTTCGTCGTAGCGGGCATAATCAAATAAGCGCACAGTTTGAACAGCATTTAAAGCGGTCTCCTTAGAAGGATATCGCAGACAGAATAACATTTTTGCACATTTTCCAAAACTATAAAGAAAAGGCGATTTCAATGCAACTTTCAGTATGTCCTGAGTATTCTCCTGTAATTGATTCAGTTGAATTTTCTTGTATTCTGCTTCTTCAATTTTGGATTCTCCTGACACGATCAATGGGATACCATGTTCATTGGCCAATTTCATTGCACCGCCCCAAATTGTATTTTGGCAGCCATAACAAAGTGTGCTCAGAAAATGAAGTGGTGATTTTTTAAGATTGATTTTCAGGAAACATTTCCGGGCGATGCTATGCAACCGGGAGGTCTGGCGAACAAGCTTCACCCCCAATTTATTACAAGCTGCCTGCATGTTCTGAACAGCAAAAGGGTTCACAAAACCATTGTCATAGTTATACGCAACTGGCTTCAGTCCATATCGGCGAACCATCTGATGAAGTACAAACGTGCTATCCCTTCCTCCGCTCAGGGGAACCACACAATCGAAATTGCCCTGAAAGTGCACGCTTTTTAATAACAGATCAAAATTATGTTCATTCTTATAAATAATTTTATTATAGGCCCGGCAATAGTTGCAAACGCCATTGTTGTCGAAGTCGATCCTCGGATAAGTCTCCGGAAGAATGCACCGGGTGCAGCGCCTCAAATTAAGAGAAGAGTCATTATTGGAGACTGATATGTCGCTGGCCATATTTTTATATCCTTATAAATCAGAGTGATCAGAACCTTGTGAATAATCAGAATAAGACTTTTGCGAATTCTGAATTCGTTCGTTTAACAACAAAGCCATTTTATAATCAGAGCAAAGAGAAATTGCTTTATTGGCAAATTGTTCTGCTTCTGAAAACCTGGATAGCTCCAAACAAGTTTCACCCAGACCACAATATAGATCAGGATATAGGAGGTTAAATTGATCCAGTAAAAGCCCGTGTTCCAAGGCATCCTGAAATCTGCCCTGTTCCCTTAAAAGGTTGAACAGTTCCAGTCTCGGTTTTATATAATTCGGATTCAACTTGAGAGACTCTAATAAGTATCGTTCGGCTTCTTCGATGAAGTCAAGCTTTTTATAAAGAATCCCCACCATATAATGAATATCAGAATATTCCGGAAATGCTGTCTTGTAATCCTGAAAAAGGAGCAGCAGGTTTTCAAAGTTGTTTTTGGAAAAATCCCCTTTTTCAATCATGATCATAATATCATTAATGTTTGGACTGATACTCAAGTGCGATATAAAACCTTTGATGAGTTCATCAATCTGATCGCGGCTGCTAATGTAGGATGAAAAAAGATTGGTCAACATACTTGGAGTATCGCAATGCTCGGCAATGTTTTTGCGCCAGGCATCAACCAAGGATTTAAGATTCTGATCTAAAGGATCCAGGTCCATAGCTCGCTCAAGCGTTGTCATCGCAAGGCTGAATCGTTGCTGCTGACAGTAAAGAATACCCAGTTTTATCAATGCATCTTTATAACCCGAATTAATCTGAACTGCCTTTTCCAGAGACTGAATGGCCTTTTCAATCTTATTTTGACTGGAATAAACAATCCCCTGATAATAGTGAACATCTGCAAACGCCGGTTTCTCCTTAAGAATAAATGAAAAATTCTTTATAGCCTCATCGTAGAGACCTGCAAACACCTGGCTGATTCCCAGCTTGATTCTGGCTTCTGTGTAACCAGGATTAAAATGTAGAGCTTTCTGGAAGCTATCGATTGCCTGATCAATTGTTCCCTGGCCCAGATAAATAATTCCCAGACGATAGTAAGAATCGGCGTATGTCGGATGAGTTGCAATACTTTTCTTCTGTGCCGCTGCAGCAGAATCCCATGAAAACAACCCTGGCAAAACAGTCAACAGGGATACTGTTGAAACCTTCTCCAGCAGACGAGCAATGCGTTTTACCAGATGCGGTTGAATGCTGTTCCAATAGTTCACACCCGTATTAGTCGTAAATCCAAGTAAATATCCACAAGCAGCAGCAATTATAGATGTTTCCGGGGTGATATAGTGTGGTTCACCTACCGGATACGAAATGGTTAGAACCGGCTGACCAATATTCTCCTCAATAATCATTTTGGACAGAAGCATCTCTTCTTTTTGAGCGCTTACGTCTAACGTTGATAACACCCGGTGCGTATGTGTGTGGGACCCGATAGCAATTTGATGTTGAGACATTTCACGAATCTCGTCCCAGGTAAGGATTTCCTTATTCTGTAACCCAGGATCTGGAAACCCGACTTCGCAGGCCTCGGAAAGCTCTGACAGTAAGTATTTGGTTTTCTCATATTGTTCCTGCTTCATCCGTTGAAGGAAAAAGGCGATGGCTTCCTTTCGCTGAGTTTTCATGAGGAACTGACGACCATCAAAACTGATGGTCGGCTTGGAACAGTGTTTGATGAGATATGCGATAATATCCCACCAGGCTACTTGGCGGGAATTGATCATCTGTGTCGCCACAAACAGTATGGCCGGAACATCATGGTATTTTAATATCGGATAGGCGACCGTATAATTGTCCCGATATCCATCATCAAAGGTAATCACCACGCTGGAAGTAGATGATTCGGGATGAACAAACCCGCCATCTTTGTAACAGTCAATCAACGATTTTTCAGACAATATATTGGTATTATGTTTTAACCATTTGATTTGTCGTGAAAATTCATCTGAATCCAGCGTATAGACGCCATCATCAAAAGACGTTGATAACCTGGAGTCCTTCGATCGGATGCGATGGTAATTAAAAACGATCAATTTATTTCTCATCGGAAGTCGTTTGAACAGATTGACCATGTTGGAGCTATACAGAATATCTGCCAGAAATTCTTTTTTACTGATCATAATGAGTAATTCTCTCTTCTATTGGGAATTTGGGTAATTGGATTCAAACAATTCATTATAAATTTATTTCAAAATATTCATATTTATAAGGGAATTGAATCTTTCATAAAAAAAATGTGCTAACCCTATTAGAAACGGAATTGGATCATCCGAAGCCGCTCCGGCAAATACTATTTTCTCCTTCAGGATTGCGGATAGCTCTGTAAAAGGAAAATAGCCCTGTCGAAGTCTGGAAAACTGGTAATGCATCTCATTAATCTCGTCTATCCACAGTATGCCTTCAGTTGCCGATGTTAACGGTTCAACATTTTCCTTGATCAAATCCAGATAGGCAAGATATTCCACAGGAACGCCACAGGCATTGGCCAGCAAGGTTTGAGTTACGGATCGGGTGTTGATCTCAATTAGTTTAAATTGACCATCCCGCGGATCAAATTTAAATTCTGGTTCAGCCAACCCGTGATATTGAATATCGCTAAGAAATTTGATAGCCAAATTAATTGGCTGAGGTCGAATCACACTTCTGCATATTGTTCCGATCCCAAAGTCGATGGGAAACTGCCGAACCTTGTCATAACCGCATAGCCCCAAGGGAACGGACTTCCTGCTGAAATAGCCGTAGAAGAGAAATAGTGAATTGCCTGGAATGATTTCCTGTAAAAAATAGTCTAATTGTGAGGCATTCAGAAGCTCTATGGCTGTTTCAAATTCTGATATCGAGTGAATGACAAAAACCTTTTTATGAAACCGCCTGATGAATTCATGCGAATAAGCGGATTTGACAATAAAAGGGCATTCAATATGACCCGCTATATACCTGGCTTCATCATCACTATTCGGAAAATAGGATTTGGGACAAGGAATGCCTTTTAGGGATATATCCAGAAAAAAACGTTTCTTATTTACCAGAAGGTCAACAATGTCAAAAGAGGAAACCGGAATCCGAAAATACGCATCCAACTCATCCTTGTGTTTGGAAAGCGCCATGACTTCTGCGTCTCCTGTAGGAATAATCACCGGTTGATGATCAATACGCCTTCCCAGTTTAATGAGAAACTCAATAAATGCCGCCTCTGAATTATGGGGGTTGGGGCAAATCAGTCGTTCATTAATAAATCTGGAGCGTCTGACCATGCTGCTGGGGTCCACATCCAGAAGGGTGATGGATATTCCTTTTCTTGCCAACCCCCTGATCACCCCAAGGTTGTTAATATTATGGATGCCAGTAACAATAACGCTTTCGGACATCTGATGTTGTTTCATAAAAATCCGATATGTATTGGCTGCAAGGGTTTTTCATCTTCGCGGTTGATTGTCCCGGATTCCCAAATACGCGGGGCTAATCCGTTGTTTGAGAGATCCAGATCGCCAATACCATCAGGGACCACATCAAATTTCCATATCCGATATCCATACGCGATGATTGAGAAAGCCATTTTTCGATTGCTGAATGATTAAAAAATCCGCTTCTCCGACATTCATCGCTCAGAAAAATATCGCGCTCGAAGTTCAGCAAGTCCCCTTTTACCCAAGCAGACAGTGGGACATTAAACCCTTTCTTGCGCTGATAAAGAATACGTTTGGGAAGCCGTGATCTCATGGCATCTTTCAATAGTCCTTTTAAGCGGTATCCTGGCATTCGCAACTTTATCGGAAGCGATGATGCGAAATCGTACAATACATGATCAACAAACGGCACTCTGACTTCCAGGGAATTCGCCATACTCATTCTGTCAACCTTTACCAGCATTCGCCCTGGCAAAGAGACGAAAGTTTCACAATTTGCAACCTGTCTCATTATATTTCTGTCTGACGGCTCGGAAGACGGGTGTAAATAAGGGTCGAATACATCATACGGACGTTTTTGACAAATCTCCCGAAATACATCCTCGGACAGAAAAGGGGCAACGTTGCTGATCCCTATCATGGTGGCCTTGCTATAATACGATTCCCTGGGGTCTAGTAACGCATCTGATATCCGCTTCCTCGTGATTACAGAAAGATCATCATATAAACGGCATTTTGGTGCATACTGAGATACAACACGACTCAGCGTTGATCTGAAGAATTCTGGAGATTGATGTATCAAGTCAGATAAAAGGATGCCGTGGAAAAGCTTATATCCCAAAAAAAGCTCATCCGCGCCATCACCGGAAAACACGACCTTAACATGTTCTCTGGCCAATTTAGAAACGTAGTACATCGGCAACGCCGCCGGATCGGCAAAAGGTTCTCCAAAATGCCTGATGATTTCGGGCAACATGTTTACATTTTCAGGCTCCAATGTCAGGGTATGATGATCTGTCTTAAAAGTCCTGGCAACAAGTTGTGCCTTAGATGACTCATCGTAAGCCTTGTCAGCAAATCGAACTGAAAATGTTCTGATCGGTTCCGGTGAACATTCGGACATCAAAGCCACCAATGAACTGGAATCAATCCCACCGCTCAACAATGCGCCAATCGGAACATCACTGACCATGTGACATTTTACAGTCTCTTTAAGAAGTTCAGAGAGATGATGTTTAAGTTCCACAGGGCGGAAACGTTGCGTATTGCTGCACTCCAGTGAAGGGTTCCAGTATTTATGAACAACCAGATCTCGTCCCAATGTCCACTTCAAGAAATGTCCAGGAATCAATTTGCGAACGTGTCGATAAATGGAATACGGTGGTGGAATATACCCAAAAGTAAGATATTGAGACAGCGCCTGGTAATCGATTTCTCCATTAAAGATGCTGGACTTTGGTATGGCGTTCAACTCTGATGCAAAAACAAGTTGTCTGTCTGTAAAGGAGTAGTAAAGTGGCTTAATCCCCAAACGGTCAACGGCCAGAAAAATACATCGTTCCCGCTCATCCCACAAGGCAAACGCGAACATACCGCGGAGTTTATCCAGGCATGATTCGCCGAATTGCTCGTATAAATGAACGATTACTTCTGTATCTGAATTCGTGTAAAAAATGTGTCCATAACCTTCCAGGCCTTTTCGCAATTCACGGTAATTGTAAATTTCACCATTAAAAACAACATGCATTGATGCATCTTCGTTGTGAATGGGTTGTTTGCCCGAGTTAAGATCGATAATACTCAATCGGCGCATCCCAATGCCACATTGGCCCGAACACATAATCCCGCTGTCATCGGGACCTCTATGGACCATTTGATTCAGCATCTTCGTTACAACATCTGTTATTACGTTTTCATTGGCATCGGTGTTCAGGATACCACAGATTCCGCACATATTCTGGTTCCTCTCAATCTTTACCCCATATTGCAGCCCTGCCAGTGGATTGCCTGGATTAGCCGCCTGAATCAGGTCTTTTTTTTCTCTGGGCATTCAACATACGGGTTAAAACATCCAAACAAGAAATCAGGTCTTCATTGCGAAATATCCAGATAACACCCAGATAAGTTACACAAACTGTCACTCCGGTAATCGGAAGATATATCCACCGTCCGGCTGCTACCATCTTAAACAGCCTCAACTGCAAGAATCCGGTTCCCATCATACATGCTGCGGCAAGGATAATCCTGGAAAAACTGGAAAAAATCCCTGACATATCAGATATGCCCAGGCGACGCTTCAATAAAAATATAAAATACATGGAAATAATACACATGGTGACACTGGTGGAAAGGGCGATTCCCTTGGTTCCGATCAGGTGCATGAATACGACATTAAAAAAAGCATTCAAAAAAACTGCGGCGATCCCCATAAAGAGAAGGGCTTTGGTATTCTGCAGAGCCGCAAAAAAAGTCCCATTGACAAACGTGTAAGCACAAAAGAACAGCCCCAGGCTGTAGCATGTCAGCGCTTGCGCTGTCTGTCTTGAAGCCTCAAGGTCAAACGCTCCGCGCTTAAGGAGGATAATGACGAGATCTTCAGAGAACAGAACGGTCAAACACGTAATCGGAATGGTCAGAAATCCGAGAAAAATCAGGGCATACTTATAAATCTTTTGGAGTTTTTCATGATTTCGCGAAGTGACTTCTTCGCTGATGAACGGGAAAATAGCTCTGGATATGGCTGCAATGACCACCTGGATGGGCAAATCGTTGATACGAAATGCATACCGAAGGGTTGAAACAGCACCGGCAGACAGTTGAGTCGCCATAACTTGATCCACCATCAGATTGGAAGTTGCAATCAGCTCACTTCCCAACATCGGCAGGGCCAACAGCCATAGGGATTTCATTTTTATGGGGTCAAAGGGAAGGGTCGTCCGAAAGCTAAACCCCTCATAATGAAGAGCAATACCCATATAAATGGTTTTTAAAAGCGTTCCTATTAAAAACCCCCATATCAAAACATTGATACCAAGTCCCAAATCGAATACCAGGAAAAAGATGATCGTGATATTCACAAATATCGGTGCGACATAGAGATGAAAAAACATTTTTCTGGCGTGTAGTATTCCTCTGAACAAAATGCCAGAGCCATCAATAAATATCAGTAGGATGAGAAGCCGCTCCATGATAATCCCCAACTTTTTTTCATTGGGCCCAAAACCGTACCCGATCAAATGGATGATGGCCGGACTCAAAAAAAAACAGACCAGGGCCAACGCAGCAAAAAGTACGGTGGTTAAATAAATCAACCAGGTAGCATGGGAATCTGCATCCATATCGGATGACTCACTGATCCACTCCAGGTAAAGGGGGACAAACGCCGAAACCAGCGCACCCGAAAATAACAAAATCAAAATGCCAGGAAAAGAATAAGCAACATTAAATACATCCAGGTCAGCAGAAACACCAAATCGGCGAGCCGTAAGCATTTCCTTGCCAATGGCAAGGATTTTGTCCAGCATTGACCAGATCATTATGATCGCACTGGCTCTTCCAATCTGACTGGCAAGACTTTTGGATTCACTCACCGGCGACGTCTATTATATGAAAAATAGCAAGGTGTGTCTGATAACGGGTATAAACATCTGTCGTTTGGCATCGTGATATTAGATGATATGCAAGTTTTCATTTCACAATCTTATCAATAACATCAAGCTCCGCTCTTCGATTCAGTGCACGTCCGTCTGAAGTTTTGTTATCAGCAATGGGTTGGTACTCACTGTATCCCATCACCTGAATGCGGGAAGATACAATTCCCTTTTCCACCAGATATCGACGTACGGCATCGGCCCGTCTTTCTGAAAGCTTCTGGTTGTATTCATCCGTCCCCATATAATCGGTATGGCCCTCGACAATAACGGGCAATTCGGGATGTTCTTTTAAATAAGCCACATGCTGATCCAGCACGGGAACATAAATCTTTTTAATATTTTGTTTGTCGAAGTCAAAATGAACCATTGCCAGAAGTTTTTTTTCAGTTGCAGCCACCCCCTTTTCTTTTGCAGGCCGGGATGCCCTGAGTCTGGCGTTTTCATCCTGCGGCATATAGAGAACCGTGGCATAAAGCTTTTGATTTTGATCCAGCCAGAATGCAATCCCTTCCTCATCCAGCACATATTTATATTTCATGATATTTCCACGATTGTAGAATTCATAAAGTTTTTTATTCCCGGGATATTGGAGCGGGTACTCTTCTTTTTCCCTGCCAGAGGGATCTGTCCTGTTCTCAGTTTCAGTCGTGGCTTTGGTCTGGATGATGGGAGAGGGTTGGTAATTGAGTTTGTCAATGGACGCATGCAATCCAAACTCATTTTCAATATCCGAAAGATAAATGCCGCTGGATTGTTGTCTATTAGCGACTGATCCCTGAAAATCTCTTGAAAGATAAATCTGTTCAACCCGATCGTTCTGATTCAAAAACAAACTTAATCCCAGATACTCATATTGCAGACATAATCCGTCGCTTTTAATGATATCGGGAGTCCCCAGTGTTTCAATGACCTCTTTATGCGGCATATCCAAACTGATCAGGCGAAGGGAATCGCCAAACACAACAGACATTGTCGTAATGGAATGACCGGTTACGGGTAATGCCAGAACTATCATCACACATACCACGGTAATCAAGGTTAAGATGGTAGGGAAAGCGGCTCTTTCACTCTTTGGCTCTTTCATATGTAGGTTCCTTTCTGAATAGGCATCACATGGTGCTCAAGCACGTTCCTAAAGACAGTCATGCGGCTATCGTTCAATTTTAAGGCAAATTTTCGGGCCTGTTCTCCAATGGCTTCTGCGATCTCCCTGTGATTCCATAGATACTGGATGTGCTCGGCCAGTTGATTGTCGTTGCCAGGTTCAAAAAACAAGGCTGTTTGCTGGGAAATCGCGTATTCCTTTGTGGCTATGTTCTCCGTGACTATCAACGGCCTTCCTATTGCCATCACCTGCAGCATGCTGATCTGTCCGGCTGCAATACTATAATCGTTCAGGGGAAGAACCACCATCCGGCAGGCTGTGATCTTCTGTATCAACTCATTTTCAGAAATCCAGTGCCTAATGATGGAAAGATTATTTGGCGGTTGAATCTTTGGTTTGTATGTTTGAGATAAAATCTCGGCACGGATATTAAGACGGGAAACGGCACGGATTAAGGTGTCATAGTCCCGGTCGCTGTTTCCGTAGGAAAAAATATAGTCTGTTTTGGGGCGATCCGGCTCCTCAAAATATGGCAGTGGCGGGATTAAAGGTAGAAACGCTATCTTGCTTCGGGAAATGCCTAAGAGTTGACTGTAAATTTTCTCTTCTTCCGTGGATGTGCAAAAAAAATAGTCAATTCCCGGAATCGCCAGTTTAAGCAGTGCCATTTTAATCCGGTACAACCATCGTGTTTGCGTCAAATCGATATGAAAATCCTGAATGATATGAACAGGCGGTTTTCGGGCATGAAATATTCTTTTCAGAATTCCGTAGCAGATGCCGATTCGCATTTGCCAGGATACGACAACATTCCATTTCTTTCTCCTGAAAATGGCCATTACTGGCAAATAAAACTCTGAAAGGTAAACGGATATATCCGAAAATCGTTTGCCGGCCATTTGCTTGAACGATACAGGTTGAAGAATTTCGGTCTGCTTAACCCAACCTTCGAGATAGTGGGGAAAAGGCCATTTCCCATCTTCTTTCCAATTGATAAGAATTAATAGTTTCAACTGATGGATCAAAGTACTCTGTCTCCACGATTAATTGACATGAGACTGATAGACTGAAGGCCGAATGTTTCTATTTGGTTATTAGCTTTTATTAGTATGTTCACTTTCATTCTTCAGCATAACTCCATGAGCCGCTGCGATTAATTGTTCGAACCCCTTGGCCATTTTATGAACGCTAAGTTTTTCAGTAACCAGCTTCCGCGCTTCGATGCTCATATGTTTTCGCAACACCGGATTTTGCAATAGGATGAGAAGCTTTTCCGACAGCGCGCCAGGGTCATCCGCGGGAACCAAAAAGCCGGTTTCGTTCGGAATCACTATTTCTTTCATAAATCCCACATCGGTACAAACAATGGGGATTCCAGCGGACATGGCTTCGATGGCAGCAACTGACAGAGTTTCCTGCTGGGGATACGAAGACAGGCAATTGATATCCACCGCAGCCAGAATGTCGCCGAGCTGTCGCTGGAATCCCAGAAAGTGAACCTGATTTGCCAGTTTCATTTCATTTGCCAAGTTTACCAGAAACTGCATTTGAGGGCCATCGCCGATAATTAGAAAATGAGCCTCGGGTATTTCATACACAACCTTTTGGGCAGCCTGCAAAAACACATGATGGGCTTTGTCCGGGCGGAGTGCAGCTACGATACTGATTACTGGACTTTGCGGCGGTATTCCCAGGTGATTTCGGGCTTCAATGGGACTTAGTTTGGATTGAAACCGCTTTGGATCGACACTGTTATAAATAACCCGGATCTTGGAAGATGGAATTTTTTCTTCATTGGCGATATAGTGGCCGTGACCCGTAGCCGCGGCCACGACATAATCAATGCCAAGGTGAAGTACCCGACGACCCAACATCGTCAGGGGATGAAAAGGGTATTTTCGAAATGTTTCGTTTTGCCAATTGATACAAATTCGGACGCCGGAAAGTTTTGCTGCCAGAACACCGAAAAACAGGGTGTTGAGGTGATTAATCAAAAACACCGTATCAGCCCGAAAGTTTTTCAGATGGCGCACCAGCCGGAACACGCCTGCAATGTCAAATTTGTATCGAATGATTCCGGTTGTGACCGGAAATCCCAAGCGCAGAACTTCTCTTCCCAGAATGCCCGGCTCTCTCAAAAATAGAAGCTGATAATCAAATTGTTCCCGGTTGACATGGCGTAATAATTCCAAAAGAAGCTGTTCGGCCCCTCCGATGGTCAAGTGGGAAACCACAATGGCGACTCGGATTTTTGAAGGATTGCCCATATCGCTATCTCCGGTTATAATCGGCAATGACGGTTCCAAACAGGTTCATCAAACAATTCATTTGATCATCAATGAGTAGATGCTCTTTTACATGAGTCTGCCCTGCTTTTCCCATCTGGATGAGCTGCTCCTTGTTCGACAACATTCTTTCCATTTTTTGCATGAGATCTTCACATGAGTCTGTCTCAAATAAAAAACCAGTCGTTCCGTCCTGGATCTGTTCGGGTATTCCGCCAATACGGGAACCAAGAACCGGAGTTCCATAGAGAAAACTTTCATTGATGCTGAGTGGCGCATTGTCATACCAGCGGCTGGGCACAACACTGAACAGTGCTTCAGAAATCCATTGAGCCAGGATTTGCCCGGTCTGAAACCCCAGAAAATGGATGCGATTTATAGCTTGAGGTTCGATGAGAGATCTGAGGCGTTCTTCTTCTCCATCATAACTTCTGCCGATAATATAAAGATCTATTGGCGGATTCAGTTTCTGAAACGCGCCTATTAAGGTGTCAATCCCTTTTTCGTACGATATTCTGCCAAAATAGACAATATATTTCTTTTTATGCCAGGCGCTATTCACTTCAATTGTACTTATAACCGGCGATCGCAGAATATGAATTCGTTTTTCAGGAAAGCCACCTTCCACCAATTTTGTTTTCATAAATTGGCAGGGCACCACAAAGGCGTCTACCAACTGATACAACCCAAGCCAGCGTTGGAGATACATTGCGGCAACTCGAACCAATGAGGCTGCAAGGTGATTTTTCACGCAACGATATTTGAGCCCATAATGGTACTGACCCCGAATGCAGAGCGCACAGGGCTTGCTGTTTCGAAGCAGGGAGTAGTTGGGGCAAATCAAGTGGTAATCACCGAGCCGCACAATTACAGGAATGCGATGTTGCTTGAATGTATGAATGATACTGGGAGACATATAGTTGTAGATATTAAGAATATAAGCGATATCGGCGCCATGTTCCGCTTTCAGAAGACTGTTTAATTTAGCTTTGGCTTCGAAAGAATACAGGCTGCGGTCCAAAAAACGCACTATGTTGGCTGAAGAAAAGCGGATGTTTCCCAAATGCGTTTGTTCGGGGTTTCCCGGAGGCTCAAGAAAATAGTCTTGATAGGGAGACAACCATGAGCCTGCATATCGGACACTGAAAGGAATTATCGAATGACCTTTTTCAGACAGATAATTCATGACATCATAAAGATACTTCTCAGTGCCGCCGTTCAGGAAAAAATATTTATTACAGAAAACGATCTTCATCAGAGCGCTTCTCCCAACTCTACGCGAAAAATTCCAATTCCGTTAAACCCGATATATCCGGCTAAGGGCGTTCCGGATAACCATGAGATGGAGTTAATATTGATCTTGGGGATGTCCATTGGCGTCTTTTGAAACGATTTGGCGCCGTTTGTGCTGATAAAAAGCCCCTCTGTTGCCTTACCGTCATAACGAATCGTTCCGGCAAGAACCAAATCACGGCGCTGGGGATGGAAGGCTACGCTAAACACCGCAAGCTCTGGAGACTCGGAAGCTGGAAGATAAGTTTCTTGCCAGTTCTTGCCTTCATCATAGGTGATCAGAAGCTTATTGCCTGCACAGCCCGCTACAATATGGGCCGGATTGAATGGATCTATTGATAATCCAAAGGTAAATCGTTTTCCGGTTGTAACCTGCTGCCAGTTATCACCCCCGTTTGTTGTTTTGAATATACCGCCTGCTGCTGTGCTGGCAAAAAGCGTAGAGGAACGTTGTGGGTGGATTCGCAAAGCGCCGGGCCCTTTGATATAGGGAGTGGTCATGCCCTGATTCATCTGGGTCCAGTTTTTTCCTGCATTTACGGATTTATAAACCCCGTACCCGTTGGTTCCAACATAAATCGTATTTTCAGAGACGGTATCCAGTACCAAATTGGTTGCAAGGCCATCTACATACCCAAGCTTTGGAAGATTTTGAACAGGCACGGAAAACCCGATATCTTTCCAACTATCCCCAGAGTTGCGCGACGCATATATATAAACCCGACCCTTATTATTCCAGGGGTTTACCAGCAAAACCATCCTGGAGGGGTCTTTTTGAGAGATTTCGATTGCCTGAGCATGGCCGTCGGCCACGCCATTCATTGCCCGGCGCCAATGTTTTCCAAAATCGTCGGAGATCATCAAACCGTTGTCGGCAGCGCATAAATAAAGCTTCTTTGAATCCAAGGGATGAATTTTCAGGTCGTTGATAACCGTGTTTTGCAGCCCGAGATGTTTTTGTTTCCAGTGTTCTCCGGTGTCGGTTGACTTCCAGAGATTCCACCAATCTGCCAGAAACATGGCATTGGAATCGCCTGGGACAAATGCGATATTCTCAGCCGAAGAAAGGGTTTGGGTCCAGTTGGAAGGAGCTTCCGTGTCTATCTGAAATGACATATTTGATTGCCAGGTTTTGCCGCCATCATGGGTTTTGAATAGCTGGTAGGGCCAGTTTTCCGGGTACGATCCGATGAAGACGATGTCCGGATTATCAGGGTGAACTGCAAGGGATTTGAAGCCTTTGGGTCGAGATCGCATTGAAACAGAGCAATTATCCCAGGTGTGGGACATTTCGTTCCAGCGAAACAGGCCGGTGTGTTTCTCAAGGGCATACAGAACATCATGTGAAGATGCAATGTCCATGACCTCTGCAGAACCCTGCAGCGCCCCTTCATGTTGTGATTTCCAGTTTTGTTTCTCCAACCGGAATACGCCGCGGGAAGTTCCCGCATACAAATACCCGTCAAACACGGCCAGACCATTGACTTTGGTATGTTCAAGACCCTTAACATGATTTGTAACCACATTGGAATCACTCAAAGAAATTTGATAGACCCCGTTTTTATCGGTTCCAACCCATAGGGAATTTCGGGTTATCAGCATCAAGTGGCTTCCAAAATAACGGGATAGATAGCAGATTTTACCTGACAACCGGGTCCAGGTATCGCCTTGATTGATGCTGTGATAAAGGCCATCATCCGTTAACAGAAAAACCTGGATGGGGTCTGTATGAGTTATGGCAATATCGGCGACAGAAAATCCTTCCAAACCTTTTCCGATGATTTCAAAATGATTTCCGCTATCCCTACTTCGAAAAATACCGGCTACATCAGAGCCGACATACACCGTCCTGGGATTTAAAGGGTCAATGGCAATGGAAGTGAATCTTCCGCCGCCGCCATAGCCCGAAGGATACCACGATATGCGATAGTCTTCGGCGCTGGAAAAGCTCGCAATTACTGTACCCGACAGGAGCACAGCGATAAATAAATTAAGGCGGCGCAATTATTTTTTTTGCTCCTGTTTGGGTTTCAAGTTATACGAAGGTTTACCAGTAAACCGGGCATTGTACTGGACAAACGATTTTTCAACCCGGTCATAGCCTTTAATCCAGACGGTTCCGGAAACCGTGTTCGAATAAACATGAAGCTTCAATTTACCTGCTGTGGCATAGACAATGGACGGAAGCGCTTGTTTTTCAGCATATTTTTTTCCTTCGTCCCCTAACAATTCCAAGGCACCTGTATGTTTCAACAGCTCCGGGCTCATATAGTAGAAGTTTATAACTGGAGTTTTAACGATAGTTCGTTTGATATTGCAGGTGATTTCATTGGCAAGCGCAGTCATATCGGAATATCCGGAATTCCAGAAAAAACTGTTTCGGGAATTTTGTTTAGGAAAGCCATTAATGACAACCAGGTAAGGCTGATTACTGTAACGTTCAGGAAGCGATATGGTTAACAGCGCCTGGGCATCAGAAAATGTTTCATTCAACACTGTACCGGAAAGATGCAGTATATACTGCTTGGGAATCCCTGTTTCATCCAAAAGCAGTTGTTCTTGATCTGCATGAGCGGGAAAAACCGATATAACAAATGTCAACCCCATTCCAAAGATCAGAAATCGTAGCGAATCTTTCATAGCTATTATTGATGCCTTTTGTTTGTTTGCGAACTGTGCCAGTTCCAGGCTGTTGAAATTGTCGAATGAATATCGGTAAAATCTGGTTTCCAGCCCAGCAGGGAACCGGCGCGCTCAAACTTTGCCACCAAGACCGGAGGATCGCCAAAGCGCCTTCCCACGGTTCGATAGGTCACTGGCTTTCCAGTGACCTGCTGGACTGCCTGGATGACTTCCATTACCGAATACCCTTGCCCTGTCCCCAGATTGATGCACAAGCTCTGACTGGATTCAGCAAGGTATTTCAGGGCCTGAACGTGAGCCCTGGCCAAATCGGTTACGTGGATATAATCCCGGATAGCGGTGCCATCCGGTGTATCATAATCGGTTCCATAGACTTCCGCGCAGAGTCGCCGGCCCAGAACAGTTTGCAGTAGAATGGGAATCAGATGGGTTTCCGGATCATGGCCTTCACCGATTTGCCCCTCCGGATCGGCGCCGGCGGCATTGAAATATCGCAGGATAGCGTATTGAATATCGTAAGCACTGCCATAATCCTGGATAATCTGCTCCATCATGAGTTTGCTGCGACCATAAGGATTGATGGGAAGCTGCGGGTGATTTTCGGGTATGGGAACTTCCTCGGGGATGCCATAGGTTGCGCAACTGCTTGAGAAAATGATATTCCGGCAGCCGTGCCTGCGCATGGCCTCCAGGATGGCAAGGGATCCGACCACATTGTTCTGATAATATTTTGCCGGATGATCCACGGATTCTCCGACATACGCGAATGCTGCAAAATGAATGACGGCTTTGGGTCGATACTGGGAAAAAACCTGATCCAGAACCAAAGAATCGGTAATATCTCCAATAATAAGCGGCCCCCATTGAACCGCCCAGGTATGACCATATATCAGATTATCAAGAGAAACAGGCAAATAACCCAGGGCTGCAAGGGCTTTGCAGGTGTGGCTCCCGATATAGCCGGCACCTCCGGTAACTATAACTGTATCTGTCATTGACTCTCCCTTAACTTCCGTCAAAAGGACAAGGGGTAGATGAATGATTTTATTTTTAATTTCCTCTGGATATAAATGACATGAAAAGATAAGTCAATAAATGGAAATATGGGAAAGGACCCACCCGGTACTTCGCTAACCTGATTCTGAGCCCAATCTTTTGATTTCGGTCTCTTTAGGAGGATATAGAACCCCTCCCCAAAATCCGATATAATCAGTTTTTATTTTCTCGGGAGAACAGAAACTGAGCGATAGCGGCGCTCCCGCGCACGTTCAGATGCCCGTCGTAGGCATAATAGTAAGAGACTGGGTTTTCAGCAAAAAGCTGAGCTGTCTCCCATATCGGCACAGGTGAAACACTTTGCAGCGCTTGGTGCGTTTGATCCGCTGTACCCATGATAATATCCTGAACGGGATGAATAAGAAAGATTTCGTAGGTGAAGCCATACTCTTGGCTAAGAGTCTGAAGGCGCAGCAATAGGCGGCGGGTTACCTCAAGGCTATGTTTTAACAGTTGTATATCAATACTAAGTGTCACGACGCTTCGCACCTGCGATCCCAGTTGAAATTTCAGAATACGCAAAAGATTTGAATTATGTAAGATTTCGCCCCTGCTGTAGTTATATATTCGAGACCATAGTGTAATTTGCTGCTTTGCTTCAGCCTGCAGCGCTCTCTCAACGCTTGATCCTTATTGTACGCAAGATTATCGACAATATCATTACCACCCGCAACGCTGGTCGTCATGGCGAACATGAAAAGCTTTACACAGCGGGGCCTCCAGCCCCAATCGGCAAGCACTTGCTCCAGGCGGTCAATCTCTTCTCCGGTGCCCCATCCTGGTTGGGCCAGATTTGCAATCGACACACTCCGCGACAGTCCGTACTGGAAAGGAAATGTTTCATTGTCGCTAAGCCCAACGCCGAATGTATAGGAATCGCCGATGAATATCACTTCAGGGTTTCCCCGCACTTCCGGTATCCGGTATCCTTTCATTGTAATGTTTGTAACGGCATCATATTCAATTGAAACTTGTCGGTAGGTTTGTCCGGGCTCTGTCCAGGACTTCAGTTTGCTTCCGTTAGAGGTGATGAACTGGGGCCCTGCGGAAACAGAGTACACAAAGCGGCTCACGGTCTCTAACAACACCAGAGAAAGCGCTGTACTGCACACAAGGAGCCCGAGATTAATCCAGGTGGGTCGCATATATTCTCCATGTCATTGATGTTCGGAAGGCGGAATACTGGCTGGACTTCGTATTTGCTGAAATCCAAATGATCTTTAACAGCACAAAATTTACTTTTGTATTATATCAAGTAAATACGCCATCAGAAAAGCCTCTTGACATCGCAATTGTTCTTTAACAAAAAGTCGGTTTCTATATAATCCTATAGGCAAAATATGTTCAAATATTCAAGTAAATTCTCGACCCAAGTTCGCCAATATTGCACTTGCCGGGGTCTTTTTAGGCCAATTTTCAGGGCCAAATGATTATAACTTGTGATATCATATCATGTAGGACTGAAATTTGAAAATATAGTGACCCCAATATTTATTTGGTAGATATTCCTTTGCCGGGGAATCGGCACGTAAATGTCCTTGACAGCATCCAGGGCAGGTGCTATCCAAAAATTCCCAATAAGTGATTTCTTATCACCTGTCGCCTCACCTTTTCCCTTTGTGATACTGAGCTTGAGAGAAAATCATATTCAAGAACATTTATCAGGGCAAGCGAGTTCTGGTTACAGGACATACGGGCTTCAAGGGTTCCTGGCTTTGTATATGGTTGAAGGAGTTGGGTGCAGAGGTCGTGGGTTATGCTCTTGATCCGCCCAGCGAACCGAACAAATTCAATGCCGGCCGACTTTCGGAACACCAAGCCAATGGAAGATTTATGGCCGTTTCTGGATCGGGAAGAATTTGAATCAAATATGATTTTAAATGTTTTTGGATAGGGACCCACAATTCATTTGATAGAAGGTATTAGCCATGACCAGACAAGAACTCATTAACCGCTCAGAAGCTCTCATTCGCCAGATTCTTGGAGAATACATTCCGTCGCAGGCACGGATATATCTTTATGGTTCGCGTGCCAAAGGAGACAATCGATGGAATTCGGACTACGACCTTTGGATTGACGGCGAGATCTCAAGTGGAAAACTGAGTGAACTGATTGAGGAACTGGAAGAATCCTTTGTCCCGTTCAGAGTGGACATAGTGACGAATCAGCAGCTTACCGGTCGTTTTGGAGAACGCGTGAAACAGGAGGCCAGACCATGGATTTAAGAATTGCGGCGTTTAAGGAGGCATTGGATAGTTTCGCTTATCTTGCCCGTAGAGACCTTGCTGAGATCAGACAAATGCTCCACGACGAACGCCTTATCGATGGATTCCAAAATGGACGTGCGCAAAAATTTGAGTACACCACTGAATTATGTTGGAAAGCAATTAAAGCGTTTCTCAAAGAAGAAGATGGCATAGACGAAGCAGCCCCTAAAAAGGTTATCAAAGCCTATTACGTTGGGGGTTATGTCAAAGAGGACGATTACCTTTTGCTGTTGGATGCTATAGAAGACAGAAATCGCCTAAGCCATATCTACGACGCAGAAACATTTAATCACATTCTGGAACGCCTTCCCGATTATGCCGCGCTTTTTGAGCGGGTTAGTGCACAATTAGGCAAAGACTCCGACAGGCCGTCTTCGACATGATGAAATCCAGGGGAACAGATTTCAAATCTGTCTTCCCCAAAAAAGTCAAGGCAAAAATAAATTTTGTCCTGTGATCTGTTTATAATATCAGTGACTTTAATAGCCCCGACCGTTGCTCGTTCGATGCGCTGGCTGAAGGCCAAGTTTGCCATCTGCGTGGCCTGCTACAATTTGATCCGGCCCCACGAAACGCTCAGCCGCGGCGAAGATCGAATCTTCCGGCCGCAGATTATTGATTTTGCTGATGTGCGGGCGGAGCGGCTTTTGGGGCTTTACTTTTTGCCGGCTTTGTTCCGGTATCAGGTCCCATATCCATCTTGTCTTTCATCATGGGGCAGTCCATCATGGCCTTGCCATGACCCATGCCCCTCATTTGCATCATTTCGGACAGTTTCTTTTTTTGCTCTGGCGTCAGTTTGGCTTTAACATCCTAGATTCCCTGAATATGCATCATGGCAGCTTCTGTTTTTAGGGACGCGATCTGCTTGACCTTGGTCTCGGCAACTTTGACATCCACCGGATCTTTCTCAAGGATTTCTTTCAACTCGATTTCGGCCACCTGGATATCGGCTCGTTTTTGAATCATCTCCTTCTGCAGTTTCAGTAAAATCGCCTTTACTTCCGTTGATTGATTGTCATCCAGGCCCAGAGCGCTGATGACGTGCATGGCGTGGGAGCCATCCCACATTCCCATGCCACCGCCGCCGCCCATTCCCATTCCACCGCCCATACCCATGCCGCTACCCTTACCACCGCCCATTTGGGCGCCGGCACTGACTACTACCAATCCTGTAATAAAACATGCTGCAATTATTGTAAGTCCGATTTTTCTCATAGTGGTACTCCCTGTTTTGTAGATTAACAGCGTCGTTCACCGATCGCCATGATACCGGAAAGATAAGCAATTTAAGTGCCAAGTCCGGTCTTTCCGCGCTTTGTTGAAAGTTAAGACATTCTCAGTGTCTCGTTAAGACCCATCACCGCAGATAAATTACATCTGGGAACCGTTTACCGCAACCTTTGTTCACAGGACGCATCAACAAGATGAATATTTTATATCCAACTGAATACGAATTATCCATTTTCCGACTTCAGTTTGCCGGCAATCGCCACCCACCCGTCTTTTGACCGAACCTCAAGAATTTGAAATCCGGTGGCTTTCATTTTTTCCGCCACCGGCTTCTGATTGGCTTCAATGATTCCCGAGCATATCAATATGCCGCCCGGCGCAAGCGCTTTCTGAACATTATCCAGCAACACCAGAATGACTTCCGATAAAATATTCGCCGAAATCAACTGAAAGGATTCCGTAACCGTATCCACCAGATTCCCGGATTTTACGCAAAAACGATTTGGATCAATCTGGTTCAAGAGAAGATTTTGGCGGGCGATATCACAGGCAAGGCTGTCCGCATCGGTTCCAAACAGCCTTGATGCGCCCAGCTTTGATGCTGCCACCATTAAAATGCCGGAACCGGTTCCCACGTCCAGAAACGCATCTCCCGGCTTCAGATACTCCTGAATCATTTGAATGCACAGCGCGGTTGTGGGGTGGGTTCCGGTACCAAAGGCCATGCCCGGATCGATCTCAATGATCATCTCGCCTTCAGCCGGCGTGTATTCCCGCCAGGTGGGTTTGACCACCAGGATATTTGTAAGCTTTTCCGGCCAGAAATAGGCTTTCCAGGATTCCGCCCAGTCTTCTTCATCTACCTCGCGATAAAATATCTGAAAAGAAATACCCTGGTTTTGCTTCAGAGCAGCCAGTCCCTGCTCCAGTTTCGAGCAGTTCGATGCCAGGGTATCATTTTGAGGGAAATATCCGGTTACGCTATGATGATCCGGCTTTGGCAGGGCATTTTCTCCCCAGCCCTCGGGCGGTTCCATATCCGGATCCTCCACCACCACCCCGGACAGGCCAAGATCATAAAACAAATTTGAAATCAGGTCCACCGCCGGCTCGGCAGGGTCCGCATCCACGATGACAACCGCGGCCATCCATTTCATCGCGCCATCCTTTGAGGATAAAATCGTTCTTTGGGAGGATTGAAATAGCCATGGGAAATGTCTGGAAATCGTTCCTGAATCCGCTCAAGAACCGTTTTCATTCCGATCGGACGGTTGTGAGCTGCCGCCGCATGCATTTCCTTCAAATATCGAAGCGGGTCAAAATTCAGGTTTCTCCACTGAATGAAGTGAAGGGGATGGCTGGATAAAAAGCCGATCAGAGCTTCAACTTCTTCAGGAGTGTCGGTAAATCCCGGACAGTTCAGGTAATTGATGGCCACATGACAGCCACGGCTGATGGCAAGATCGATGCTGGCTTCAACATCTTGAAAATCATATCCTTTTGGCCGGAAATAGGCTTTGTAGCAACTGCTGCGGACGCTGTTCATGCTGACGCGCATGCTGTCCATGCCCGCGTCGATAAGCGTGCCCAGGATTTCGGGTCTGCCGGCATTGGTGTTAATATTGATGGTCCCTTCCAGGGTTTTGGAACGGATCAGGCGTATGGCCGGCGCAATGACATCAGCGGCCATCAGGGGGTCTCCCTCGCAGCCCTGGCCAAAACTGACCACGGCAGCTTTTACTCGGTGGATATGGTAAAGGGCGATTTCTGCAATCTCTCCCGGCGTGGGCGTGAAGGCAATGCGTTCCTGGCTGTTTGAAACGCTGCCATCTTGCTGAAGGGACAGACACCCCAGGCACCGGGCATTACAGGACTTTGATGTGGGCAACGGTGCTTCATACCGGCCGAGAAAAAAATTTTTACCCGCCGGACACCCGTAGGTCATGGCGCAATGCTCCAGGTGAGCCCGTAGCCGGTTGGCGGGAATTTGTTTTCGAAGCGCCTTGATCCCTTTCTTCACATCCTCGGGCTTCATAAACCGCAGATCCTGACGGGGCTCGCTGTCCACGAGGGTGACCGCAGAGCGGAACCGCCCCCGATGCCAACCGACAGCGCCATACGAAAAAAGTGGCAGTATCCTGGCGTTAAGCGCTTCCTGGTAGGCGCAGTTTTGTGTCACCACATACCCCGGAGAATTGAAGACAGCCACCGGAAACAAGGGATTGCCGGGCTGATAGGGGTTTTCCCGCAGGGTTTCGAGTTTGCCGGTTGATAGATTGTGTAATATGGGCATGCGGTCCGGTAGGAACATCAGCTCGCTCCCATAAGGCATTTTCTGTGTCTGGTCAGCGGTCAACGGCGTCATCCGCTGCCCGTCCATACCGACTGCCGCATACCCTTCAAGCTCAAATATCTCTCCGGAAGCGCCGGCAACCACAGCCGTCAACAGACTTCCGGAAGTCTTTGGCAACCTGGGCGCTTTTGAGCTTCGCATCGGTTTGTCTTGTATTGTCTTTAGCGTTCTCATCCTCGCAATCACGCCAAAACCCGGTCGGACTGATACACATCAATGGCGCCCTTGATAAATTTTTCCAGGAAGGCATCCACCACGGACTGGTTGATGTCGCTGACCGCCCGGGCAATTTCCTCTTTTTCAACTACCGGCGGCAATCTCCTGGGAAAGTGAATGGAAAATGTCAGCTTGCGGTAATCTCCGGTTGTGGCGATGGATGCTTTATAAGCCGCATCCAGAACTTTTTGGGTATAAATCGGACTATCGGTGCGTTCGGGATAAAAATGAAATACCACTTCCCGAACCCCGGGGCCTGCGGATTCAGCGGCTGCAAACCGACCGATGGCGAGTTTGTACCAGTATCCCGCCTGTTGAAGATCATTTTCAACGGAATACACTGCCGGCAGAATCACCGCTTCAAAGCATTGACTGATATCCAGAATGCGGCGTTCAATAACCTGCCGGGTTTTTACTTCATCTTCCTGCATTATTTGCCTGTGCAGTTCTTCTTTTTGAGAAAATTCTTCCAGAATGTCCTTGATTGTCATCGCAAAAAACCTCCAATGGATAATATTTTAGGGCGTTCCCAGAATCAACCCGGACGGCAAATCCTCACCAAAAATGGCGCCGGCTTCCTGTTTTCGGAGGGGAATGACTTCGGAGAGGCCCCGAACCTGGTCCGCCGAAAAGCCCTGTTGGAGTAGCCGGTTCCGGATCCGTTCGACCATGGCGGAATCCACATCCCGGCTGCGATCTCCGGTTTTGCGGGCCAATTGTAAAAGGGCCTGGCCCACAGGCCCGGGATTTGTCCAGTTTCCCGAAATAAGGGCTTCAATCCACGGGGAGATTTCAACCGGCGGAATTACCCGGTCAACCGGGCCATATAGCAGCTCTCTGGCGCCTATTCGAGAAAAAGCCCAGAACTGCTGCGGTTTAGCCTTTTTGGACTGAAGATCGGTCAGCAGCAGGCTACCCAGCCTGATCTTGTCCTTGACGGCCAGGCGCTCCATGCTGGCCGCGGCCATTTGAATCTCCAGATATTCCTGGGGCAGGATTCGCTGCCTGCCGGCTTTAGCGGAAAACAAAGCAGGGGTTAAATCCTGAAAAAACTGACGCTGATGACCGGCGCTCAAACCCCCTGATATACGTCGCCACAGGATCCACCAGTCTGATCGGACCTGGCTGTGATGGCTGTAAACCGGGCCCTGCTTATAAATCTTCCAGATCGCCTTGATGCGATGCCCATCAAATCCATCGCCGAACCCGGGTCTTAAGCAGAAGCCCAGAAGATTCAGCCAGCGGCTTTCAAAATCCGGCGCCGTCCGCCGGGTCTGGATTAGGGAAAGAAGGACATCCGACATGCCGCGAATGAGTGTCAGCGGCCATTTTTCCCTGGGCCTGTCGATAATCCGTGAAATATCCTTGCCCAGTGATTCCAGGAAGGAGCCACTGATCGGTTGTGAAAAAGCCGTGCAAAGACTGACATGAATGGCTTCGATTTGAGCAGCTTCAAAAGTCTCCGGATCACCGATATCCGAAGGGTCGCCGGTTTCACGGATTTGAAACTGAAGTTTCCAGCGATGATCGCTGATCCGGGAATGGCACCACAGGGCCAGGGTTCCGATTTCCGTATAACTGGCCTCGACCGCAACCGGAATATTACTGTGCTCGCCTGTTTTCCCATACTGAATGATGGTCTGAATCGGCGGTAGCCGGGTAAGGGAATCATCCACAGCCACGAGATGACCGGAGCGGTCGCCGGAGCGAAAACTCGAACTGTACAGGTCAAAACTGACCGGCTGATTGGTCAGCACCTGAAAGTCCCGATCCTCAAGCTGAATCCGGCTGCCTTCATCCAGCCCCCGTTCGACCAAACAAATGGCCTGCCGGCTGTTCGTCCCATCCGTTTCCGCGGATCCGGTTGAAACACCGATATAATAGGACCGGGCGCTGCCGCTGCCGACCCTGACTCCGCGGCCCATTTTGACGAGTCCGTAATACGCGGCACCCAGGGCCACGGCCAGATCCGGGTCCGGATTATCCAGAACCCGCGGAAGCGCGGCGTCATCCTGATGAAACCAGCGGCGGATGCCCTGCCGGATACGCTCCTGAATAACCGGCGGCTTCAGAGCGCCGCCATTAAAAAGAATACAGTCCGGAGCCTGAAATTCTTTTCCCAGATAGTGAGATACCTCGGCTCGATGCTGGTCCAGAAACCATCCCAGATGGCGGGTGATGGCGGGTTCCTGTTCATAGGGCAGCCCGAACTCCGTGATGCCTTTGCGAAAAGACTGAACAGACGGCTTTTCAGCCGCATCCAGAAGGGGGAAAAACCCATCGAGAAGTATCTGTTCAACGCTTCCGTAGTCCAGGTCCGCGGAAAGGGTTCCGCCGATCAGCCGGCTGCCTTCGCCCATGATCGTGATTTTTCGGGATTTCGCGGTTCCGTTCAGCAACAGTTCCTTTGCCTGCCGGCATTGGTGGCAAAGGGTTTTCCAGCGATCTCCGGTTAAAATGGCCTTTGATTTTCCCAGGCGCATTTCGATGCTTCGCGCCAGAGCCAGATCCATATTGTCTCCGCCCAATATCAGGTGATCTCCCACGGCAATACGTTCAAACCGGGGACTGCCGGCAACTTCCCTCAGGGAAATCAGGGTAAAATCGGTCGTACCGCCGCCGACATCGCAGATCAGGATGAGTTCATCGGGAGACACGGACTGGCTCCAGCGGTGTTCATGCCGAATCAGCCAATTGTAAAAAGCCGCAAGCGGCTCTTCCAGCAGCGTGACCGTTTTCAGGCCGGCCATGGAAGCAGCCTCCACCGTCAACTCTCTGGCCACTTCATCAAACGAAGCCGGAACCGTCAGAATGATGAGCTGATTTTCCAGATACTGATCTTCGTCTTCCCCGCGAAAACTGTTCCACGCTGCTTTAATGTGTTCCAGGTAGGCAGCGGTCGCCTGAATCGGGGATATCCTGTAAACATCGCTCCCGGCCCCCCAGGGCAGGATGCGGGCCTTTCGGTCGGCGTGTGGGTGACAGAGCCAGCTTTTGGCGGAAGAGACCAGGCGGGAAGGAATTTTTGCGCCGTGGTCCCTGGCAAAGGCGCCGACGAACCGAGGAGGGTCCGCGGCACCCGGCGAAACGCTCCAGGGCAGTTGAAGCGCCTCGGAAGTAAGATCGTAGGCTCCGGGAAGATACAGAAAGGATGGCAGTACCGAAATCCGAGAAACTTCCCCGGGTCCGGTCAACTGCGGAATTTTGAACAGCCGGATATTGGCACCGGCATCCTTTTCACCCTGAAGGTCCGCATAGGCCACGGCGCAATTGGTAGTCCCCAGATCAATCCCGATAACAAAGCGTTTATCAATAGGCTCCAAGATATTCACCTCAACCCGTGGTCCGGGGTTCCGCTATTTCCCGTAGACATCAAAATCGAAATACTTGGCGTTGATCTTCTGGTAAACACCATTGGCGCGAATGGCGTCAATGGCCTTGTTCAGTTTCTGGCGAAGATCATTGTCTCCCTTTCGCAGCGCGATTCCGACGCCATCGCCAAACCATTTTTTATCCACATAGCTGGGGCCCGTAAATTCAAATCCTTTTCCGGCATCCGTGTTGATGAAACCGCCCAAAAGAACGGTGGCATCGGCAATAACAAGGTCCACACGGCTGGCGACCAGATCCATATTGGCTTCATCCTGGCCTGCATAGGCCTTGATTGTCACGGCATTCCCAAACATGTCGCGGACAAAATTCTCGTGAACGGTTGCCCGCTGCACGCCAATCTTTTTCCCTTTTAACCCTTCCTTGGAAACGGTGATGCCGGCACCTTTTTTGGCTACAAACCGGGCCGGGGTCTGATAATATTTATTGGAGAAGTCGACCTTCTGTTTGCGTTCGTCCGTAATGGACATGGAGGCGATAATCACGTCAAATTTTTTCGCCAGGAGCCCCGGAATCAGGCTATCCCAATCCTGGACCTTGAACTCATATTCCATTCCCATTTCCTTGCACAGTGCTTTGGCGATATCGATATCGAATCCCTGGACCTGTCCACTTTTATCCACCAGGTTAAAAGGCGGATAAGCGCCTTCCGTTCCAACGCGAAGTTTCTTTTTTACTTCCGCCGCCGAGGTATTTCCCACCCAGCAAACCGCCAGAACCGCAACCAGAACCACAACACCCCATTTTTTCATGTTTCACCTCTTAGAAGTTAATACGTAAACAAACGACTGTACATAAGGGGTCCCTAATCCCTGCCCTGCTTAACCGGATATCCCGCCAGGAACTGTCTGCATCGCTCGGATGCCGGGTTGCCCAGATGAAGACATCCACTTCGAATCCCTTGAAATCCAGCTTAAGGCTTTCGGGCCTGGAATGGATGTGATTTGTTGAGGTCTTTTCATGGATCGCCTTTCACATAAAAAAATATCATTATTTTGACATATCTTATTTAGATGCCATGCTTTTTATTGCGAGTCAATCAAATATGATGCACTTAGGATTTGATATTTTTCGGATCCTGGATTAAAAGTGCCGGATGTTATTATATCTGTCCTCAAAGTGATCAGGCATCATATGGTTTTCAAGGGATATGCATTTATTGTTGCCGCAGCGGTGTTGTGGGGAATGATCGGCCCTTTTTCGAGGCTGGCTTTTCAAGAGGGCATTTCGCCCATGGAGGTAGCTTTCTGGCGGGCGCTGCTGGCCTGGATCCTCTTTGGCGGTCATGCAATGATCCGGCATGAGGTAAGCCTGCATCGAAAAGACGTTCCATATATTCTGGTGTTCGGGATATGCGGTGTTTCCCTGTTCTATTTTGTTTACCAAATGGCCGTAAAGCAGGGAGGGGCGGCTCTTGCGGCCGTCCTTCTGTACACAGCGCCGGTCTGGGTCATCGTTCTATCTCGGATATTTCTTAAAGAATCCATAACTCCAACCAAAGTTTTGGCCATGGTTTTGACGCTCATCGGTATCTCGGCCATTTCGATGGGCAGGGATGCGGGCCATGGCGGCAGTCCGATCAGTGTTTCAGCAATCATCTTTGGATTGGCATCCGGTTTCTGCTATTCCCTGTATTATATCTTCGGAAAATACTTTTCCGGACGGTATAGTTCTTATAACCTCTTTCTGTATGTCTTGCCGATAGGGGCTTTAGGTCTGCTTCCCTGGGTCACCTTTACCCCAAAAACCCCGACAGCCTGGCTGTCGCTGATAGCGCTTGTGGTTATCTGTACTTACGGTGCCAATTCCTGTTATTACCTGGGACTGAAATATCTGGATGCCGGACGGGCCTCCATTACTGCAACCCTTGAACCCGTTGTTGCAGCCGTTATTGCGTATTTCTGGTGGGGTGAGGTTTTTACCGTTCAAAGTTACATGGGGAGTGCTGTCATCCTGTCTGCCGTGGTCTTGATGATTCGCAGCAGCGAAAAACAATGAGGGTCTACTCCTTTTTTCCCTTCAGCATCAACCATTCATTCAGTTCCGCCACCCGGGTCGATAGCGCATACCTGCCCTCCGCGAACACGCCGTAGTCCCCGCCGCCGGCCATGGCCGATGCGAACCGGGAGTTGTTGGCGTCAAACAGCCAGATCGCACTCCATTTCTTTTCAATGGACTCATCAAAGGGGCTGGCGCCGCGGTCAAGTCCCGACGCATAGCCTTTTTTCCAGATATCCCGCATGATGTCCGTTGCGGCTCGCGTGGCTGCATTCGTCGTCTGAATGGTATGATCGAAGCGCTGCCAGTGTCCCTTCACCCACGACAGGCTGTGGCAGGCAAGGCACACGGCTTGCAGGGTTTTTTGGCGTTTGTTAAATTCCGTATCGTCTATCAGGTATTGAGAGGCGGGAGTGCCGTCAAAATCGGTCGGGAGCCCCAGTCCGGCACTGTTTCGAATCAGCGTGGTGTCGGGATTTTTCGGTTGCCTGTGCGCGTAGATGAGGCCAAATATTCGGGTAGACAGCCGGTCGTTCATCTGATGAGTCCTTTGGACAACCACTTCGCCGTCCGTATTGGTCAGCAGGCTGATGTGGCAGGTCGCGCAGGTCGGGGCCGTAAAATCCCTGCCCACAGTCCAGGGAACGGCCTGGAAATCCCAGGAAGATTGTTTGGAGGCTGCGATATTGCCGTGTTTGCTGGCTTCGTAGACTTTATAGGCAGGTACATCCGGTCCGGAATGACATTCCTTGCAGGTATAGGGTTTTCTGGCGGTTTCCATTGAAAAACCGTGCCGATTGTGACAGGCCGTGCAGGCGCCCTTGCTTCCGTCCAGGTTGATGCGGCCAACCCCCTGATTGGGCCATCCGTCGATGATGGGAAACTCCAGTTCACCGGCATCAGTGTCGCGTTTCTCAAAACCCGTAACGGTTAATCGGGTGCCATGGCAGTAAAAACAGGTTTCCGCATTTGTAAGGGCGTCCGGGGGATCAAAGGCAAGTTTGCCGGATTTCCGGATGGGATTTCCGATAATGCTCTGCTTCAGATCCTGGTATATCTTGTTTTCCGCCAGATTTTTCCAGGCATGGGCCATGATGTTTCCGCCATACTGGTCCCGTTCCTGGCTGTGGCAGGCGGCGCAGTCCTCGGGACTGACCACCACATGCACATCAAACCCGTTATGTGAAAACGTGTCGGCATGGGACTTGGGTCTCTGGGTATGGCATTCGGCGCAGCCCACCACAACGGATTTGGCCGCGTCCGGAACCGAAGTGCTGGAGACCTTGCGGCTCAGGGCCGCTGCAGCCATGGCTTTTTCCGGGGTCATCACCGCGTGACGGCTTTTTTCCCAGTCCTCCACGATTCCGGGATGATATGTGCCGTGGCAGTCCAGGCACTGCTGAGTGGCGCTGCTGATGACCGGTCTGTCTTCACAGAAGCCGGTAAATGGAGCCATGAACCCGTAGAGTGCACAGAGTATCAACGATAGATGTCTCATGAAAACCTCTGATCAGAGTGACCTTAAAAAGGTTGCTATTAATGAAATCTGATGGTTTCGTAAAAAGTCCAATATCTGCGTTGAGCTTCATGCCTCGTCTTTGCAGCGTACCCCAACTACGCCTTATTCCGCCTTGCTTTCTATCGGCTTAGCGCCATCAGCCGATACACCAGCATGCCTGCAAGCCAGGCCACATCTTCGGGTGAAAGGATATCACCGATGGTCTCGTCAAAGAGGATATTGGCCTCTGGCGGAAATTCCGCATCGCCTTCCCAGAGGATGAGCTGAATCGGAATTCGGGGAAGGAGCCGGAACTCAAATCCGGCATCCCCCGCGGAGATGGCCTGGCCACCGAGCCGTTCGGCGGCCTTGACAAGCCCCTGAATGTCCGATCCAAAGGTATTTTTCAGGGGATCGATGGCGCGCTTGACAAAGGCGCTGAAATAAAAAGATGCGCCTTGGATTTCGCGATAGGCAATCCAGTTGCCGGTTGGAAACTGGAGACCACCGGCCTGAAGATAATGGAGAATCAGAACCTGTTCCTGAATCGGGACATCCTTGGGCTCCGAGGCCGTATCACTGAAAGTGAAGCCGGGAATGGCAATTCGGTAGGTTCGGTTCAGGAAGGGTACGCGAATCCCATCCGCGTCGGGTTCAAACCCGGATCGTCTCTGTATCTCTTTCGCGGATTCCAGGGAAAGCGCTTCGATCGCAATTTTTGCGGCGTTGTAATAATCGTCAATGCGGGGCATAAATAACCTTTAAACAACAAAGCCCCGCTGATCCGGGGCTTTGAAAGTATCGCTGATAATATTAAATCCTATACATCGAGCCAGGAATCAGAGTACAGGACATTGCCCAGAATGACATTGGTGGTTTTGACGTAATCCTGCATTTCCTTGGAAAGGCCGGCCATGTTCGGCTGATTGCCGTCCATGATACCATAAATCAGATCCACGATATCTTGACGTTTTCCCTGCGCAATGGCTGTAAGCTGGAAGTCCAGCGGATCGGAGATCACCGAATACATGCCGTGTTTCTGAAGCATGACCATATAGGTCTGATTCAAAATGGGCCGCAGATGTGTCGGCGGGCCGTTGGAAATGTTGGACAGGCCGCAGGTGCTTTTGGCGCCCGGGGCGATGTCTTGAATCATGGCCTGAAAATTCATCAGACTGATGGCTTGCGGCTGCTGAATGTTGACCGGTGTGACAATCCCGTCAATCCAGATCTTTTCATTGGGAATACCGGCCTCATTGGCTGCATAGACCAGTTCCACGCAGAGTGCGGCCCGTTCGTTTTCATCCCGGGGCAACCCTTCCGGGCCCCACATCAGGGCGATAAAATCCGCCTTGGATTCGGCGGCGATCGGTATCATCCGCTCATATCGCGCCGGACGGCACATAATGGAGTTGATTATCGGGGGGAGCTTGCAGACCTTCAGCGCGGCTTCAATGGCGTCGATGTTGGAGGTATCCAGGACCAGTGGAATATCGTCCACGACTTCCTGAACCACCTTGACCACCCAGGGCATCAGGTCCGGCCCGTCTTTTTTGGCCGGTCCCAGATTGATGTCAATAAAATCCATTCCCTTTGACTTTTGAAACAGGGCTTCTTCCTGAATGGG
>CAIVVZ010000355.1 GCA_903909505.1 uncultured Desulfobacteraceae bacterium | reverse complement strand
GTCCTTGATGGCTTGTTCGAAGATGCCGTACTCATATCGGATGCCGTATCCGGTGGCCTGAATTTCAAGCGTCGCCAGCGAATCCATGTAACAAGCCGCAAGGCGCCCCAGTCCGCCGTTTCCGAGCCCGGGTTCCTGCTCGGCCTCAAGGATCGTTTCCAGGTCAAGGCTAAGGCCCGACATGGCTTCACGGGTATTGTCGCCGAGTTGAAGGTTAAGGATGTTATTGGCAAGCTGCGGACCGGTCAGGAACTCCGCGGACAGGTACGCCACGGTTTTTGCACCGCGCCGCTTGTAAAATTCGTCCGCAGCGATCATTCTCCCCAACAGTCGGTCACGAATGGTAAAGGCCAGGGCCGAATATAGGTCCTGAGGGGTGGCACTCTCAAGCGTGCATCCGGTGACATAAAACAAATTGTCGATAAATGACCGCCGGATGGCTTCGACGGAGCGGGCGATGCGCGTGTGTAAGGCTCTTTCTGCTATTTCAGGCAAGGTTTTTCTCCTCGGGTTCGAGCATGGCATCCGCACGCCGCTTGCGCTCGGGCAGGGCGATGTCTCGCACCCGCAGTGGATAGGCCATATTTTCCAATACGCTCATGCGCGGAAAAAGTGCATAGGATTGAAAGACAACACCGCACTGGCGCGAGCGTACACTCACTGCCGTGACATCTTTTCCGCCCAGAAGGACTTGTCCCGTCGAACAAGGCAGGAAGTCGGCAATGAGCTTGAGCAGTGTGGTTTTTCTGCAGCATATGCAATAGTAACCCAGCGCGGTATTATCAGCGGGACACAAAGAATTTCGGTGGTGCCAATGAAATTATAGATTGCGTTCATTCCAAACAGGCTTTGACCGCAGCCTGAAAATCCACTCCGCCGGAAATTTCAAAAACCTGGGTTGCCTTCAACATACGGATGTAGGCATTTTCCGATGGATCGGATGCCGGCATGGCAGGTTCCGGAAGAAAGAAAAGGCCGGTGGATTTCATGAAAGCCGGCAGCAGATCCCGGCGATTTTCGATATCAACCTGCTTCATCAGGGTGGGACCGCCATTTTGCTTCCAGTTTAATATGATCAGCGCATCCAGTGGCGTACTTAATATAAAGCGGTTGGCGCCGAAAAACCGGTCGATGGGAACATCGTATTTGTATTCCAGATTCCAGAGATCCGCTTTGGCAAGGGATGCAAACCGCTCAAAATCCCGCGGGGGCAGCAGGCCCTGAAGGCTCGGGTTGTTCAGTATCGTGCCCGGGTTGACGCGGGGAAGCTTGCCCACGCCGTGCATCAGGACGCCGAAATCCGTCTTTTCCAGAATCAGCCGGTCATTGCTGACAAACTCCGCCCCCTGACTGACCAGATGCAGGGCCAACGTGGATTTCCCCATGCCGGAAAATCCGGCCAGGGCAATGCCTTTATCCTGCAGCCGGACACCGGCGGCATGTCCCAGAATTCCGCCCCGGAGAATCTGCCATTCGATATGGCGGTTGTTGATGAAATTGACCACCTGGTTCAGGTTATCCATGCAGGGGCCTACGGCGATATGGTCGGTCCCTCCAAAAATAAAAACCATTCCGGTCAAAAGTTTTCGAACGATCCGGCCACCGTCGATATCGGCATATTCTTCCTTGATCCGGGTTTTCCCGGGATCGGGCGTTTTTTCCGTGAGCAGCATCTCCACGGAAACATCATCTGTCTGATGAACGGAAATCAGCCGGTCCGGTGCGGCAGGTGCCGTTGCAAAGGCACTGAAATAAAGCTTCAGGCCTTTTACCACCGGTTCCGAATTGGACTGGACCCGAATATGACAATTTCCGAACTGAAGATGGACATCGCGGGTGATCGGGTATGCGGATCGAATGCTTGCGGCCAGTTTTTCGCGGTTGCGTTCACGGATGATCATGATGCGATCCTTTTTAACACATAGTCGGCATAGAGCTTGGCACCGTCCATATTCCGGGCGATTTCCATGCCCTTGAACCCGCCGAAAGCAGAGACCTCGAACACCAGGGGGCCGTCCGGCGTTTCCACTACATCCACGCTGGTAAAATCCAGATCAAAGAGCGCCTGAGCCTTTCTGGCGATGTTGATGGTTTCCGGGGAGGGGTCGTAGGCGACATATTTCCCGCCGTTTACCGTGGTCGTATTCCAGGATGCGGTGTCATTGCAGCGGGCATAGGTGGTGATATACTCCCCGCCCAGAAATACGATCCCCAGATCCCTGCCATGTATATCCAGTTTTTTCTGAATATACATGATCGGATTCTCCTTCTTGAAATTTTCCACTTCGATATGTGCTTCTCTGCCGTGCCGAATCACCCGCATTCCCCTGGCTTTGGTGGAGTAGAGCGGCTTGAGAACGGCTTCCTTGTAGTCGTCGATAATTTTGAGAGCCTGGTCCGTATTTTCCGTGACAGATGTCGGCGGCATGGGAATCCCCGCCATCCCCAGCGTAATGGTGCAGCTCAGGCGGTCGAGTACCCGAAGGATATTCAAGGGGCGAGAGAATATTCGAACCCCCCGATGCTCCAGGAAACGCAGAATTTCCAGGCGGTCCAGAAGATGGGGGGAGTAATAGGGTCCGATCTTTTTAACGATAATGGCATCCAACTGCGTCAGATCCGTTCCGTCATACCAGACTTTCCCATGGGATAAATCCAGGCAGACATCCTGCATTTCCACCAGAAAGCGGCTTCCGGTTACACCGGCAACGTAATCCGCCAGGAGTTCGGATGACCATCCGCCGGAATTTCCAATAACAGCGATTTGTGGCATGATTTTCCTTTTTATCAATAGAATAAAATGTCTTCTGAAAATGAAAAAGAGTTCCAATTATCTGGCGGATGATGAATCATTTTCTCCATCAAATATTACGATCTGAGGGTCATCCTCATGCAAACTCATAATTATGCTCAAACCGGATGGATGTATAAAATGATTTTTCCTGTTTCAGTGCCTTCTGGGTGAGTCTGGTCAGTCTTCATGATGGCAGGCCTTTTTCATCGCTTTGATGTCAGCGAATAATGCCTGGCATCTTTGAATATCGAATTGGTCAAACGCTTCCTGAAACTTGTTGATAAGCTGAATGAATGCTGGATACATCTTGTCGTCATAGCCCGGGTAAGTTGTCATCAAGTGGGCATTACTGCAGAATAGTTCAATCTCAATATTCGAAGGAATACTCCTGTTTTTTAGACGATCACCGATTGTTTTTAAAGATTTATCCAATCGCTTTTTCAAAACTTTATAATCGGGTTTGTCTCTAACAGAAGCACCATGTTCAATCTGATCAATCAGAATATCATTCTTTCCTGCATATTTGATCTTACATTTTACATAAGGTGCTTCATATTTTTTTTGACACTGATTTTCAGTTTTTTCAGTTTTGAAAAATCAATTGAGTAGGTAGTTGATATAATCGAATTGTTGGATAATCCGTCAATGATGTGCTGGAGAAACGGTATGGTGTCGTCTCCATAAACATGGATTTCCGCTTTGTTCTCATTTATTTTCATGGAAAATTCCTTTTTATCTACAATCAGATTTCATTCAGGGTCCACCATTTATGAAAAAAATGGGAATGGGAATGGGATATTCTTTCAAATATGATCCATTTGATATGTTAATTGAAGATTGTTAAGAAAATGTTAGAAGCCTGCTAAATATCAATGAGGGAATCATTCTTTTTTCATATTGGCTGTTATTTAAGTGATCAAAGAATGACAACCAAAGATGCTTCAATATTTTTGATAAAGATATCAGCAGCATGTCGGATGAAGGCGTCCTGTCTTGGTAAAACCACTCTCTGCCAATCCTGACAATCCATATTTCTCACCAGCCCTAACATTCTCCTAACATACTGATGCGATAATATTCTATCCGGATAAATCTAAATCTTTACAAAACAGCCAGGAGCCTTAAAAAATGAAAATAACTGAAGATCCTGATCAACGATGTTTTCGTTTTGCGACCATTGATGTGAAGAGGCAAGGTTCCACCCGTGTATAACATACTGATTCACATCCGGCCGTGTCCGTCATATCTCAGCGGCTTAATGGAGATGATCCATGAATAAAAACCTGTTTGCGCGACTCTCTTTCGGTTCCGGCGCCAAATCTCCTGATTTAAATTTACCGAACGAACATGAACGGCAATTGGCCGCTCTTTGCACAATAACTGTTCAGGAAACTCTGGAAAATCTACACACAAACCTTCAAGGATTGATGGCTGAAGAGGCCGAAAAGCGGTTGAATGAGTACGGCCCCAATGAGTTGTCCTATCTCAAACGCCTGGGATTTTGGGCCGATATGGCGCAGCGCATGAGAAGCCCGCTGGTCATTCAGCTCGTGGTGATCACACTGGTTTCGGCGTTTATAGGTGAATTGAAGTCCGCTGTAATTGTCTTTGCGATGATCGTTCTGAGCGTCGGATTGTCCTATGTTCTTGACCGCCGTTCCAGCCTTACCATCGAATCGCTTGGCAAGAGGGTCCAGTCCCGCACATTTGTCTTGCGAGACGGTGCGGAGACGGAAGCGAGGATATCTGAAATTGTTCCGGGCGATATCGTGCTGCTCCAGTCCGGCTCAATCGTTCCGGCGGATCTGCGGTTGATCGTCGCCAAGGATTTTTTCGTCAGCCAGTCGGCCCTGACCGGAGAGTCCATGCCGGTGGAAAAAACCTTTGCCAGCGCCGATCCTGCCATCCAATCGGCCATGGATCTGCCGAATGTCTGTTTCCTGGGGACCTCCGTTACCAGCGGCACGGCCCGGGGGGTTGTCATCCATACGGGCACCCGCACCCTGTTCGGCGCCATATCCGAGCGGCTTACCGAAAAACGGGACGAAACCAGCTTTGACCGCGGCGTGCGGTCCTTCACGTGGCTGATGATCCGTTTCATGCTTGTGATGGTCAGTGCGGTTTTTTTAATTGTGGGCATGACCAAGGGCAACTGGCTCGAGGCGCTGCTGTTCGGTCTGTCCATTGCCGTCGGTCTCACGCCGGAAATGCTGCCCATGATTGTTACCGTCAACCTGGCCAAGGGTGCGCTGACCATGGCCAAAAAGAAGGTTATCGTCAAGCGGCTGCCGTCGATCCAGAATTTTGGTGCTATCGACATCCTGTGCACGGACAAGACCGGCACCCTGACCCAGGACCGGGTAGTTCTGGAGCGCCATGTCGATATCGTCGGACACACCAGCGTGGAAGTCCTGAACTACGCCTATCTGAACAGCTATTTTCAAACCGGCCTGCGCAACCTGATCGACCGGGCAATTCTGGAATTTGAAGATCTGCATGTATTGCAGGACTGCCGGCTGGTGGACGAGCTGCCGTTTGACTTTCAGCGCCGCCGTATGTCCGTTGTGGTGGACTATGAAGGGGACCATGTGCTGATCTGCAAGGGGGCTGTGGAGGAGATCTACACGTGCTGCAGTCATTATCAGATCGAGGATGAGGTCTACCCGCTGATCGACATGATCCATGCCGATCTCTTTGAAGAGGTAGAAAAACTCAATCGGGACGGGTTCCGGGTTCTCGGCATCGCATATCGGGAGTTTCCTCAATCCAATACGGTATTCACGGTCGGTGATGAGAGCCGGCTCATCCTGCTCGGATTTATCGCGTTCTACGATCCGCCAAAAGTCTCCGCCACGGAGGCGATTGAACTGCTGACAAAAGCCGGTGTGAAGATCAAGGTGTTAACAGGTGACAATAGGCTGGTGACCGAAAAAGTTTGCCGGGATGTGGGACTTGATGCAGGGCGGATCGTTACGGGAGCCGAACTCTCGCAGCTTTCCCCGGAAGATTTTTCAAAAACGATTCAGGACGGCAATGCCTTTGTCAAGCTGTCTCCGGTACAAAAAGAGCAGATCGTGAGGGAACTCCGGCATAACGGCCATGTCGTTGGATTCATGGGAGACGGCATCAATGACGCACCTGCATTGAAAGCTGCGGATGTCGGCATATCGGTGGATTCCGCGGTGGACGTGGCCAAGGAAGCGGCGGACATTGTGCTTCTGGAAAAAAACCTCCTGGTTCTGGAGGAGGGCATCCTGGAAGGCAGGCGGGTCTTTGCCAATATCGTCAAATACATCCGCATGGGTGCCAGTTCCAATTTCGGGAATATGTTCAGCGTGATCGGTGCCAGTTATCTCATTCCGTTTCTGCCCATGCAGCCGATTCAGATCCTGACGAACAATCTGCTTTATGACTTCTCGCAGACCGGAATCCCCACGGACAATGTGGATGAGGAACTGATCGTAAAACCCCTGAAATGGAATATCGACAACATCAAGCGGTTCATGGTCTTCATCGGGCCGATCAGCTCCATTTTTGACTATGCCACGTTTGCCTTGATGTGGTTCTTTTTCCATTGCAGTGCCTATCTGGATCCCCTGGCCGGCACCGTGCAAAAGGAATCTGCCGCGCGGCTATTTCAGACAGGGTGGTTCGTGGAATCGCTGCTGACCCAGACGTTGATCGTCCACATTATCCGGACGAGAAAACGGCCTTTTTTCGACAGCCGGGCCTCTTTCCACATGACGGTGACCACCCTGGCTGTCATGGCCATCGGCGCCTGGCTGCCCTATTCTCCTTTTGCGGAAGATTTGCAGATGGTTCCGCTGCCGGCAGTCTATTGGGCCTGGATAGCGGGGTTCCTGTTGACATACGCCGTACTGACGCATGTGGTAAAGACCTGGTTTTTTAAACGTTTTGGAGGTAATTGATTATGGATACCATTTTGGACGCGCTTCAGGAAGGCAGGTTGTTCGAGCTGCCTGAGAACGACAAGGCGCACGCCCTGCAGTTTCTGGCACACATCATTGAAGCCTTTCCGGAAACTCACGCCGGAACCGATGTGGTCGGACTTGTCATGAAAAGAGAGGCTGCCACCAACACCGCCATTGGCAAGGGCTGGGCCAGTCCGCACACACGGGTGCCCTATGATGAAGATCTTATGTGCGTGATGGGATGGAGCCCCAAGGGAATCGATTATGGCGCGCCTGACGGCAAGCTCGTGGCGCTGGTCATTATGTATCTGGTTCCGGACAATCAGCGGAATCATTACCTGCGAGAGATTTCGATGCTGGCCAAGGCGATTGAAACCTATCCGGGCCTTGAAAAATTGAGTGAAGCCGGAAACCTGGATGATGTTCGCAACTACATGCTTGATCTGATTGAAGCCACCAAGGGTGCGGTCGGTCCGGATGCCCGGGCCAAGATGATCCGGCTGCAAACCAAGGCGGCTTCTGAAACATTCTCCTTTCATGATCTTTCGAATCTGCTTGTTGAGCCCGTAACGCTTGTTGCCGGTTCGGGCATGAAGCACATCGCCCTTACCCAGAATGCGATTCTTGCGGAATGGCTCGATGCCGCAAGCGATGTAATCGAGAAGTTAATAGCTGACGGCGTTTACCAGAACGGCGAGTGGCGGCTCTTGTGCAGGGGCGCCATTACCTATCAAGGCGGGAAAACTGCATATGACTGTTTGGCGATTTGCATGATCACGACCAGTTCGTTGCACCTCAAAGCACCTATGGTTCCGCCCAAGACGGGATAGAAGGGGCTATAGGCCGTTATTGCGTAACCTCCAAGGTCATTTATGCACGAACCACATGCAAAAAAACCTGAAAGAACAATGCATAAAATTGATAGCGGCCTTTAAGGGAGAAAAAATAATGAACAAAGAGAAATATCGAATATGCCCTGTTGAAAGGGCAGGCTGTCTTGACAATGGCTGCCGCAGATGCTTTCAAAATCCTCAGAAAATACTCAAGCCCTACATTGATGAAGGAATGACAGTATTGGATTTAGGGGGGAGGTTTGGTTCACAGCCTATGCGGCGCGCTGGCCATTCTGGAGGCTGCCGTGTTTCCGTCCAAAGTGGTTCACACGTTTGGCCATCCAAAACAGGGAGTGCCGCCTCGATTCGTTCAGGGCCTTCTTCCTGGGTTAAAAAAAGGCTTTTTAAAATTTATCGTGAAAGAGATCCGGTTGCCGAAAAAATCTTTCTCCATGAAACCAACCGAGTTGGCCGTGCGAATCACGCTTGCACGGCCCTGAAAATGCGGGTCGGCGATGACTTTGGTCACGGACAATATGCCCCCTGGCCTCAGGCTGTCAAAAATCTCCTCCATCGCGGCTTTTTTATCGGGTATCTCTCCAAGCACGGTGACCAGCAATACCCGGTCATATCGGTCGCGCCGAGGATCTTTGAAATCATCACCATATTGCCGGGAACAACCACTTTCGTTTCTTGGCGAATTCAGCATATCCCGCAGCTTCCAAGAGTGTTCTTTCCTCTATTGCGATCCGCAGAAGAATCGCCGGCACGAGAATGAAATGCTCGTAATCTTGGACTTCTCTTTCATCCTGCGATCAATCGTTTTACTTCTCTATCAAATCTTGGCAACTGTTGCAGATTTCATGGCATCCGACGCTAACTCCCTTCATGCCCTTCATGAGTTCCGACTTCAGCGTATAACCCGAACCCAACGTGGAGTGAGTATAGTCGATGATTATGGGCTTTACCCTCTCAAAAAGCGCTTTTTCTATGAGAAACGTCGCACCTCTTTCCGTGAAGACCTCGTCATTTTCCTTTTGCGCATCGAGAGCCATAACCAGATATGGGCCTTTCCACCCGCCTTCGGTCATCAAGATTCTGATGGACTGAAGCCCCTCGCGTCCTTCCAGGAACTGTTTGATCTTTTCCGATGCCTCTTCGCTTACTTCAAACATGTAGAACTCCTTTCAATGGATTTGTGATTCTCTTTCGCCCAATCACGACTTACCATAATTTTATACCTTCTACGGCGAGGTTACTTCTTAAGCTTATCAAAACCAAAGGATATGTAGAATCGGGTTTCTCT
>CAIVVZ010000354.1 GCA_903909505.1 uncultured Desulfobacteraceae bacterium | reverse complement strand
TGGCACATGGCATCCAGCGGGTTGCTGACCACGATAATGATGGCATTGGGCGAATATTTGGCCACTTCCTGAGATACTTTTTTGACGATGCCGGCATTGACACCGATCAGATCGTCGCGGCTCATTCCGGGTTTTCGGGGAATTCCCGCGGTGATGATGACGATGTCCGATCCTGCCGAGGCTTCATAGCTGTTGGAGCCGGTAAGATGGGCGTCGTGTTTTTCAATGGGTGCCGCTTCCGCCAGGTCCAGTGCCTTTCCCTGGGGAACGCCCTCAACAATGTCAATCAGAACGACGTCGCACAACTCTTTTTCCGCCAGTCTCTGGGCTGCCGTGGCTCCCACATTCCCCGCGCCGATTACCGTTACTTTCTTGTCCATGACACGACTCCTTGTATAGTGATTGGTGATTGGGTAAAGAACCGCAAGCTGCCCATTGCAATGTGAAAATGAGCAGCCTCTAAACATGCATTTATTCCATTTTATCCGTTTGTGGATTCAGGATATGAAAACTTTGTTACTGTCAACAGTCATCCATCGGTTGTCCGTTAAAAACACATTGATTAAAACTATATGATATTAAATGTAAAATTTATTTTTAATGGATCTTATAAAATTGAACGATACAGACGGAAACAATTAATAACCTATTGATATAAAGTATATATTACTATATTAAACAATCATTCAACTTCAAAACGAAACGATGTTTCTTTTTTTGATATATGAATGGTTTTGTTCTGTCAAGCAGAAAATGGCGTTTGACGCATTTGGGAGCCTGCCGGCGGAATGAAGCAGAATGAAGGAGGAAAAACCCATGGACTTTGTTGTGATCGGCGGCGATGCCGCGGGAATGAGCGCGGCCAGCCGGGCCAAGCGCAACCGGCCCGATATCCGGGTGACGGTTATCGAAAAAACCCATGATGTCTCATACAGCGCGTGCGGCATGCCCTACAATATCGCTGATCCATCCCGTCCCATGGAGGATCTGGTCGTCCGGGAGGCCGATGCCTTCCGCAAGCAGGGCATTGCCGTATTGACGGGTCATCAGGCAACCCGTATCGATCGAACGGCAAAAACGGTCAGCGGCCGGACTTCGGAAGGAAACCCTTTTTCCATTTCCTATGATGCGCTGCTGATTGCAACGGGTGCATCCCCGATTGTCCCGGACATTCCGGGGCTGAATTTGCCGGGCGTCATGGTGTTGAAAAATCTCGAAGACGGGCGGCGGATCAAAAATTTCATTCGGGATGCCGATGTGAAACGATCGGTGATCATCGGCATGGGATATATTGCCATGGAGATGTGCGAAGCCCTCCGGGAGCGCCATATCCATGTCAGCATGATCAAGCCCGGACCCGAACTGTTGCCTTGGATGGAACCGCAGTTGTCCGGGGTCGTTCAACAGGAGCTGGAATCTTGTGGGGTTGTGCTTTATCCCGGTGTTCGGATCCTTAGCGTCGAGCCGGGTGAAAAGGGGTTGATCGTTCACGGAGAAGGCGTTGTCATCGAAACGGATATGATTATCGTGGCTGTCGGGGTGCGGCCAAACAGCGGCATCGCGATTGATGCCGGCCTGGAAACCAGCGTCCGTAAATCGATTTCAACGGATGTTTTTCTGAGAACATCGGATCCCCATATCTATGCAGCAGGGGACTGCGCGGACGCTTTCCATGCCGTCACAGGAGAAAAGGTCTGGATTCCGCTGGCGCTGCGCGCCAACCGGGCCGGATGGGCTGTAGCGGACAATATCTGCGGAAAACCGGTGTCCTTGCCGGGGATTGTTGGAACCGCGGTGTTTAAGGTGTTTGGCCTGGAAGTGGCACGAACCGGATTGACGGTCCAGGAGGCCATGGCGGCCGGATTTCATCCGGTCTCCTGTGTGATTCAAAGCCGGTCCAGGGCGCACGCACACCCGGGCGCGTCTCGGATCTGGGTTCAGATGGTGGCCGATCAAAAAACCGGCCGGCTTCTGGGCGCTCAGATGGTTGGCGGGGAAGGTGCCGCGCATCGCATCAATGCCGTGGCTGTTGCGCTGCATAGCCGGATGACGGTGGAAGATTTCTGCCGCACCGATCTGGCCTACGCCCCGCCGTTTGGCCCGGTATGGGACCCGCTGCTGACGGCAGCGAATCAACTGCTGAAAAAAATCGCCCGGTAATGGGGATACCGGATTTTCACCGGAACTTCACCAGAGTTTCACCAGAACTTTAATTGATGCCCGGTGGCTATCTTCTTTTTTTCGCGCGGTTTGTCGCCTGAGCCGTCAATGGATCATCGGGCCAGTGGTGCTTGGGATAACGGCCCATCAAGTCCTTTTTGACTTCATAATACCCATGTGCCCAGAAGCTTTTTAAATCGCGGGTGACCTGGACCGGTCGTCCGGCAGGCGATAGCAGGTGGATCAGAAGGGGCAGTTTTCCGGCGGCGATGGCTGGTGTTTCGGTGGCGCCGAACATTTCCTGGAGCCGTACGGCCAGTACGGGCGTATCGCCGGTGATATAGTCAATGGGGATGCGCGAGCCGCTGGGAACCGTGAAATGGGTTGGGGCCAGCACGTCAAGTTCTTGCCGGTGCCTCCAGGACAGGGCAGCAAACAGCGCGCTTGACAGGTCGATACGCCGCAGATGCTCGCCCCTCAAGATTCCGGTGAGATAGGGCGGCAACCAGTCCTCGAGGGTATTTATCAGGGTTCCATCCGATACATCCGGCCATTTCATCCCGGCGGCATTCAGGTGGCGCAGGAGCAGCACGCGGGCCTGCCATGCCCGAAGGGGTTGGGTCCACGGCAGCAGGTGAATGCCTTCCTGACGGATGCCGTCACACAGGGCTTCGGCGATTCGGGCCGGGTTCGGCTCTGTCAGGGGAAAGTCTTTCAGTACGGCTTTTCCAAAAAGCACCTCCCGGCGAGCTTTGACCGCCTGGCTTCTGTGATCCCAGACTATTTGTGACTGTTCGGTGATCTGTTCGGGAAAATGTGCGATCAGGGTTTCATAGGGTATTGGCGCGGCAAGGAATATTTTGGCCTCCTGCTGCTCGCCATCCAATGATGCCGCCACCAAAAAAGCTTCCGCCGACAGCGGCTCAATATCCGCAAAGTAAGCGCCGCGGCCGTTGGATAATCGATATCGGAGGGTATCCCCCTGGCGCCAGCAGGCAATCCGGTCCGGATAGGCAAAAGCCAGCAGCAGGCCGCACGCGTCCAAAGATGCTTGGGGAGATGCCTGGGGTTCCCGGCAATTCAGTCTCGATTTCAAGTGATCGGCGATTTTTTGTACCCGCCGACAGGTGGAGGCATCCACGGGCAAGTTGGCGGCAACACCCCCTGAAGTCATGCGCCGTGAGCCTGTTCCCATGGCCCGAAGTTCGGCTACCCGAAGGCGCAGGTCTGTATCCCGCTGACCCGGCGGAAACAACAGAATGTCCCTCTCCCCAAGGAGTGCGGCCAGTTCGCAGGCAAGATCCCCCAGGCCAAGCAGCTTTGCCTCGCAGATCATGTGCCCCAGTCGCGGGTGAAGCCCAAGGTCGGATAACTGCTTGCCGTGGCCGGTGATACGCCCTTGTTTGTCCAATGCTCCCAGCCGGGTCAACAGCATTCCGGCCTGGTTGAATGCCGCTGCCGGCGGTGGATCGAGCCAGGAAAGCCGGGCCGGATCGGATATCCCCCACGCGGCCAGCTCAAGAGCCAGCGGCGTCAGATCCGTGTTCAGAATTTCCGGACTGCCGTGCGCCAGCAGCATCCGGTGCCTTTCTTCGGACCACAGGCGATAACAGATTCCCGGTTCAATTCGTCCGGCCCGGCCCCGCCGCTGGTCTGCCGTATCCCGGTTGACGGCAAGGGTCGTCAGGCGGGCCATGCCGCTTCCGACATCATATCTGGAAACGCGCATCAGTCCGGAATCGATGACGATCCGAATGCCTTCAATGGTTAAACTGCTCTCGGCAATGGATGTTGACAGAACGATTTTTCGCTTGCCGATGGGTGCGGGTTCAATCGCCAGGTCCTGTAAGTTTCCAGGCAGGCCGCCGTAAAGAGGTGCAATTAATACCGAGGAATCGAGTTTTGCCAAGGCCAGCCGGTCAGAGACCTGTCGGATTTCCCGAATGCCTGGCAAAAAGACGAGAATGCTGCCGCTTTGCTCCCGGAGAGCACGCAAAATCGCCTCTGTTGTGGATACCGCCGGGTTCAGGGATGCGGAGCCGGAACAATATCGGGTTTCCACGGGGAATTGTCTTCCCTGTACCTGAACAACAGGGGCGTTTCCCAACAGGCCGGAGACGGCTTGGGTGTCGATTGTGGCGGACATGACCAGAAGCCGCAGATCCGGCCGAAACCCTTCCTGGCTATCCAGGCAAAGTGCCAGGCCCGTATCGGCATGGATGCTGCGTTCGTGAAACTCGTCGAAAATGACAAGCCCGACGCCGGATAGGGCGGGATCATGTTGAATGAGCCGGGTCAGGACACCTTCGGTGACCACCTCGATCCGTGTGGCAGGGCTCACTTTCCGCTCCAGGCGCATCCGGTACCCCACGGTTTGCCCCACCGCCTCGTTCATCATGTATGCCATGCGTCTGGCCGCGGCCCGGGCAGCCAGACGACGGGGTTCCAGCAGGATGATTTTCAGGCCTGCCAGCCACTCTTCGGAGTACAGAAAAAGCGGGACCCGGGTTGTTTTGCCGGCCCCCGGTGGCGCGGCCAGGACCGCATTCCGGTGCGCCGCCAGGACCCGGTTCAGATCCGGGAGATGCGCTTCGATGGGAAGCGATGATATGGCCATTTCCATAGGTATGATCCGAATAAATTGACTGAAAACCAACTGCCCTGTATTGTGGAAAAATAAAAGCTTGGGGCAGACATTCGTTTATCTTAACAGAGATATCAGGGGTGAGGCAAAAGCAAAATACCCATTCTTGTCTGATGATGACCAGCAGACCTCGAGGTTCATCCGAAAAAAATCTAAAGTTTTTTGTCCGATCTGCCGATAAGAGGCTCAACGTCGTTAAAGATTCATTATTTCGAACAATCATATGAAGGAGGAAAAATGAAAAAGTTTACGATTTTGTTTTCAGTGTTTTTGATGGCTGCCATGCTCGTGTCGCCCAATGCTGCAAAAGCCGCAATCGATGAAGCCAAAGCCATGGTGGAGAAGGCGGAGGCTTACTTTCAAGCCAATGGCAAGGAGAAAACCCTTCAGGAATTAAACAATCCCAAGGGGGAATTCGTGAAGGGTGATCTTTATGTTTTTGCATATGATGCGGCCGGTACCGTCATCGCGCATCCGGTGAACGCGAAACTGGTGGGGACGAACACCCTTGAGGTCCCCGATGTGGACGGGAAACTCTGGAGGAAAGAGGCCATGGAAAAGGTCAAGAAGGACGGAACCGCCGTGGTGGACTATAAGTTCAAAAATCCCGTCAGCGGCAAGGTCGAGCAGAAAACCACATTTTTCAAGAAGGCGGGTGACATCGTTTTTGGATGTGGAACGTATAAATAATCCGACTGGCCTTTTCGTACGCAATTTAAAAACAGAGACGACTCTCCCGCGACGGGCAGCGGGGGAGTGTGAAGCAGGAGTGCTATGAAACGCTTTATCGGAAACCTTAGAATGAGCAAGAAGTTGATGATCGCACCGCTGATCGCAACGCTCTTTCTTGTGTTGCTGGCAGCGGTATCGTACAAGGGGCTGTCGGAGCAGAAGCTTGCAATCGACGATCTGACCTACGTCAGATTCAAAACCTACCAGGACGCATCACAGATGATGCATCGGATGACAACCACCCATAAGGATGTATTTAAGCTCCTCGGGTTTGCCGATGCCGGCGCTGATGAGAGCAAGATCCAGCAGCTCTCGAAGGAGTGTCTGCAATCCCTTGAACAGCTCAAAACATTTGTTGCAACTGCGGAAAAAGCAGGTCAACTCACGTCCCAGGAGCGGGATTTTTTTCTCTCCTCTCTAAAGGAAATCGAGAGCTATGAAACCGCGGTAAAAAAAGTGATTCAGATGGCGGCTGCCGATGTCAGCTTGGCACTCACCATGATGGCTCCCCTGGAGACCCAATTTCAGGGGTTGAATAAGAAAATGGTGGAACTTCTGGATTACGAGACGCTGCTGAATACGCAGAGGCATACCCAGTCTCTGAACAGTTACAGGCTGGTACTGAAATCCATGGGTGTGATGCTGGCGATTGCAATCGTGCTCTCCCTGATGGTGAGCATCTTCATGGCGCGGACCATCACAGCCCCTATCCGTCGGGCGATGGGCGTCATCAAGATGATGGAAGACGGAGATCTGACCCAGGAAATCGGGAGCATTTTCAAGGACGAGATCGGGGAGTTGGCCCGCTCGGTCGATGTGATGCGGGAAAAAATGTCCGAGGCCGTAGGGCAGTCCGTGGAGATGTCTCTTGGCCTCTCGGATGCCGCATCCCGTCAGGCTGCATCCCTTGAGGAAACCTCTTCCTCCCTGGAGGAAATGGCTTCAATGACACGGCTGAACGCCGGCAACACTGCCCAGGCCAACCAACTCATGGCAGAAGCCGAGGGCCTGATCCGTAGCGCCGATAAATCCATGGGCGAGCTCACCGGATCCATGAAGGAAATTGCCGCCGCCAGCGAGCAGACCCAAAAGATCATCAAAACCATCGATGAAATCGCCTTCCAGACCAATCTGCTCGCGCTTAACGC
>CAIVVZ010000353.1 GCA_903909505.1 uncultured Desulfobacteraceae bacterium | reverse complement strand
TTATGAAAAAAATGGAGAATTGACTGATGACTGAATTTACTTATCAGGAGATGTTTCCCCTGGGACCCGATACAACGGAATATCGCAGGTTAACATCCGATTTTGTTTCAGAGGCTTCCTTCGAAGGACATGCCGTTGTGAAGATTGCTCCCGAGGGGCTGACCCTGCTGGCGGAGCAGGCATTTAAAGATGTCTCGCACCTCCTGAGGAAATCCCATCTTCTGCAACTGGTCAAGATATTAAATGATTCCGAAAGCTCTTCCAATGACCGCTATGTCGCCCTTGAAATGCTGAAAAACGCGGTGATCTCCGCTGAAGGCGAATATCCCATGTGTCAGGATACCGGAACCGCCGTAATCATGGGCAAAAAAGGCCAGCGAATCTGGACCGGATTTTCGGATGAAGAGGCCCTTTCCCGGGGCGTTTTCAATGCCTATACCGAGAGCAACCTCCGGTATTCCCAGAACGCGCCGTTGACCCTTTATAGTGAAAAAAATACCGGCTGTAATCTGCCTGCTCAGATCGATATTTATGGAACATCAGGGGATGCCTATAAATTTCTTTTCATGGCCAAAGGCGGCGGTTCCGCCAATAAAACCTATCTCTTTCAGGAAACAAAAGCCGTGCTGGCGCCGGATAAGCTTCCGGAATATTTAAAGGCCAAAATGAAAAGCCTGGGAACCGCGGCCTGCCCGCCGTATCACCTGGCCTTTGTGATCGGCGGAACCTCGGCGGAAGCCAACCTTAAAACCGTGAAACTGGCCTCGGCAGGATATCTGGATACGCTTCCGGAACAGGGAAATGCCCTGGGTCATGCCTTCAGGGACAGGGAACTGGAAGCCGTGCTGTATCAGATGTCGCGGGATCTGGGTTTGGGCGCTCAGTTCGGCGGAATCGCCTTCTGTCATGATGTTCGCGTGATTCGCATGCCCCGGCATGGGGCGTCCTGTCCCATCGGCATGGGCGTCAGTTGCAGCGCGGACCGCAACATCAAAGCCAGAATTACCCGGGACGGCATCTTTCTGGAAAAACTTGAAACCAATCCCGCGCAGTTTCTGCCGGAACCTTCGGGCGCGGCGGATGACGCCGTTCGCATCGATCTGAATCGGCCCATGAAGGAAATCCGGGAAACCCTCGGCAAGTACCCCGTTTCCACGCGGCTGCTCCTGACCGGAGACATTGTCGTGGGCAGGGACATCGCCCATGCCAAGCTCAAGGAACGTCTCGACCGGGGTGAGGATCTGCCCGAATATTTCAAAAAACACATCGTGTATTATGCCGGGCCTGCCAAAACCCCCAAAGGCCGGGCGTCGGGTTCCTTTGGCCCGACCACCGCGGGCCGCATGGATCCTTACGTTCCCCTGTTTCAAGCAAGAGGGGGGTCCATGATCATGCTGGCCAAGGGAAACCGCACCCAGCAGGTCACGGATTCCTGTAAAAAATATGGCGGATTCTATCTGGGTTCCATCGGCGGACCCGCGGCCCGGCTGGGCAGAGACTGCATTACCCGCATCGAAACCCTCGAGTATGCGGAACTGGGGATGGAGGCCATTTTTAAGATTACGGTCAAGGATTTCCCCGCGTTTATCATTGTGGATGATAAGGGAAACGACTTTTTTTCCAGCCTGATGCGGTAAAATTGCGTACTACCCGACCTCAGCTTGTGGCGGCGGGCGATAGGAATGTTCCCGATTCATACGCCGCCATACATTTTTTCAAATTCACGAGTCATCTCCACAAATTCCTGCCGCAATGCTTCAGGTGCCAGCACCTCGACCTCATCCCCATATCCCCGCAGCCACCAGCGCAACTGAAACGTATCGGCAAGAGTGGCCGTCAACTCGAACATGCCGCCATTCAGCTTGTGAATCTTCTGATCCACGGAAACAGGCGCCTCTTCAAGCCTCTGAATATCATAAGGATCACTGAAACGCGCCTTTAAATGGATATCCTCGCCCACCGGAAACGATAACTCCTTTGAAATGTAGGCATTCAGATCGAAGCCATCCGGCACGACGACACTTTTTTCCAGCAGTTCGGCTTTCTGTATCCTGTGCAGCAGAAGCAGTACCGGGTCATGGTGCGCATTCAGGGTTACGATCAGATAGGTCAGCCTGTCCATAACGGCCATACCCAGAGGATTGACCTCATACGTTTTGATCCGGCCGCTTAGTATTCGGTAGGTCGCTTGAAACCGACGATTTTCCATCAGCGCCGTATAAACGGTTTCCGAAATCTCTTCGGGAACACGGGGAGAAATAAACGAAATACTACGGGATACCACCCGCACCTTGTCCGGCCAGGTTGAAAGCCGGGATTCGGTTGTATGTGCCAATCGGTTCTCGGCCGTGCGAAAGTAAGGGTTCAGTGCAGTCAAGACGCTGTGGGGCAGGAGCTGCGTGATATGTTTTTCCGCAAGGCTGAAGGCCAGCGCGGCCACCGGGTCCATGCCCGGAATGTCAAAAGCAGGGGCGTCTTTCATCCAGCGCCATCCCGCTGGACTCGATTCATCACACTCCAGGGGAAATTGACCCGAAAGGCTTATCATGTCTCGCTGGATGGTCCGCAAAGTCGTTTGAATGCCATAGTTCAATTCAAGGTGACTGCGAATTTCCGTTGTCGATATCCGTTGCCGTCTGGGAATCATTCTGAGAATTTTCCAATGGCGATCAAGTGTATCCACGCGCATTCTCCCATATTGTCAATTAAGGATGTGATCCCAGTTTTAACTTGCCATTTGTTCGCAAATGAGCTAACCTAAACAAATGCGAAAAATAATTTTCTATCGCCTCGAAAATGGCGAATGTCCAGTTCAGAATTATCTGGATTCTCTTTCCAATAAACAGGTGGAAAAGGTTTTCTTTGTTCTCGATCTGATTGAAAATTGTGATATTGTTCCCATCAAATTTTTCAAAAAATTGGAAGCGACTGACGATATTTGGGAGGCGCGTATCCAACATGGGAATAACATTTTTCGTTTATTTGGCTTTTTTGATGGTAAAGACCTGGTAGTACTAAACCATGCTTTCACGAAGAAAACTCAAAAAACTCCTGCCAGAGAAATAAAAACAGCCGAACGACGAAAGAACGACTATTTAAAAGATGGAGGTTGTCATGAGCGATTTACAAAAATATAAAAATAAACGCATGGAAGAAGATCCTGAATTCTGGCAGAATTACAGCGAGCGTTTTGAAACATTCAAACTTGGAGTACTATTAAAACAGGCTCGCGTGGAAGCAGGGATGACCCAAGAACAAATTGCCCATGAACTCCAAACAACCAAATCTGTTATTTCCAGAATGGAGAACCATGCCATTGATATTCGTTTATCGACTCTCGAGAAATTTGCCAAAGCGGTTGGGCGCCATATCCATGTTGCTTTGGTCTAATTCTCCTTTTTCTTTCTGTATTTTTTTTGCATAATATCCGTAGCGTCCATGAAGCTACCTCTCCCTGGCCCGCGTAATCGCCACATAGGTCAGCTTCTTCATCTGTTCTTCCGACCTTGGTTCAATTCATCCAATGTCGGAAATTGCCGGATTTCCGGTTCCGGTCCGGGCATTGTCTGATAATCTTGAATGGGTTCCGCCGGTGGTGACGATTCCGCATTCTTTTCGTTTATGAATCTTCGGGCAAAGTCGGCAAGGGGACTGCTGTTCCGGTACATCCATGATAACCGATGGACATGCCCGCGATCCTGTATACCGAGATCTTTCCATGTCTGCTTTTTCCGGTAAATATTCTGATTGTCATCGAGGGCAATGGACAGGTGATTCGTTGCCGGGTTCAGAAGAGAAACGACGATGCGATACATATCGTCTGAAAAATCCTGTCCTTCGTCCACCAGAACGGCATCATACTTTTCCGTGAAATCCGTTGCTTTCCTCAGCGTCTCTTCGATGACCATATCATAGTAGGCTGTCTCTTCATTCTCGCAGGTGACGGGTTCGCCCAGGATCTTTTCGCACAACTCGAAGAAATGAAGCACCTCCACGCCATTTTCACCCAGCGGGACCTTCTTTTCCGCCAAACACCGCTTGATGAAATTGACAAGGGTGATATTGTAGCAGACGAAAAGGATACGTTTGACGTTGGGATTGTACTGCTTCAGCATGGCAGCCTGGTGAACCAGAATCAGGGTTTTACCCGATCCTGACGGGCCGGAGATAATCCGGTGGCCACTGTCGAATTTCCGGGCAATCACCTCCTGGTGGTGATCCAGCAGCTTTATTCGCTGCTTTTCATGCAGGCGTTGCCCACCGGGGTCTCGATCGGGCATTTCAATCCGGATCATGGGAAACAGAAGTTGGCGGAGATGTTGAAACTCGTTCGGAAAAACAACACCTTCGGCGATGGGGATCTTGGAGTTTCCCGAATGCAGCGGATCATTTGAAATCAGTCGTCGATCTTCATGTATCTTGTCCATGAGAAAATGACTATAGGTTTTGGCCTGCTTCAGGGGGTTTTCGAGCTGTTCCGGATGGCCATCCATGATAAGGATAAAATGGTTGGGATTGGCTTCCTGTATCTGGAAAAGGGACCAATCCTTGACTTCGAAGATGGTCAGACCGGTGTCTTTGCAATAGAGGATGAAATCAGGCTCACGACCGTTGATGTCAGGCAGATACCAGGCCGTGTATTTGCTGTCCGGTTTGGCAGCGGTCTTCAAAAATCCGTAGAATTGACGTTCCCCGTCCGTACTGAATTGTTCAACATCGTCAGGGATCATGACGGCCATACTGCATTCTCCTTAGAACGGACATTATTCGCAAAGCAAATCGGTTGAGCGCCGATTTCTTCCTTGTAGGCTTGGCACCGTGGTTCTCTAAACAGGGTTAAGATACAGGTTGAGTTGTCAGGCGATACTACAGAGCTGTTCATAAGATGGCGTATTTTGAAGAGGAATCACCTGAGAATTTTTCAATGGTGAGCAAGTGTATCCACGCTCATTCCCCCCATTTTGAAAACAGCCCGAGCAAGTGCGTGCCAAACATATTCCGGTTTTCAAGTTCAAGTGTCATCACTATGAATTTCTGCAGCAACGCTTCAGGCGCCAGCACCTATATCCCATCCCCATATCATAGCAGCCACCAGCGCAACTGAAACGTATAGAGCAAGGATGGCCGTCAATTCAAGCACGCCGTATTTTTTCTTATGAATCTTCTGATCCATGGAAACAGGCGCCATTTGAAGCCTTTAAATATCATAAGGATCACTGATACGCGCAGTTAAACTGAAATCCTCGCCCAATGGAAACGATATTCTTTTGAAACGTAGGCATCCAGATCGAAGCCATCCGGTACGACGACACCTTTTTCCAGCAACTCGGCTTTCTGTACCCTGTGTAGAAGAAGCACCGGATCATGGTGCGCATTCAGGGTTTCAATCAGATATGTCAGCCTGTCCATAACGGCCATGCCCAGAGGACTAACCTCGTACGTTTTGATCGGCCGCCAAGTATTCGGTAGGACGCTTGAAAGCGCCGATTTTCCATCAGCGCCGTATAAACGGTTTCCGAAGTCTCTTCGGAAACATGGCGAGAAATGAAAGACATATTTCGGGAAAATAACCACACCTTGCCCGGCCAGGTTGAAAGCCGGGGTTTGGTTGTCCGCTTCAAGAGGATGTCAGCCAAGTGAAAGTATGGGTTTAGTGCGATCAAGACACTTTGGGGCAGGACGGATTCCTTGTAACCGAATCCAAAGAATCCCATCAAGTGAACACGCTTCTCAGCGTCGGCTTTAAACAGTTATTAGTAAACATTTATTTGTTTTACCAATAAGTTATATGTCATTGGTCTAAATGTCTTCAAATAAAAATATGCCAATTTAAAAGGAAATTTGATGTGGTCGCCTTCGTCTCTCGCGTATTCTCTATAGCTTTCTATCTCCTCGGAACTAAAAGGATTTTTCGAAAAATCGAACAATATGAGAACCGATTTTCCTTCATATTGTTGAAGTTTTCCTATTTCAGATTTACATGTTTTTGCTGAAAGTTTACTTTGCGATGCATTTGGAGTTCTGACAGCAAATTCGATAGCAACATCATCAATAAAAAAATCAAAACGGCCTTTTCCAGTAGTAGATATAGGGTTAGAAGTTTGAAATTCTGACTTAAATGACTCACCATAATAACCAAGAAGATATGCACGAATTAAAAGAAGCATATCTCTTTCTTCCCAATGCTTAAAATTTGCTGATCTGGCAAACTCACTGTTTAGTAAAGAAGAATAGAAAAACTCAAAGACCTCGATTACAGATATGATTGTAGTTGACATGTGATTGAATTCCTTTTTGCTAATGATACGTTTCAGTCTCCGGAGCTGCCCGAAATAGACAAGACACTGACCGGCAATTTTTCTTTGCCTGCCGGGATGTTGTCGACATCGGTCAGGCTATAAAAACCAGTAGACAGCCTATCTGGTAGTATTCTCTGCTGGAAAATTCAAGGTGCTTCTGGATCAAGATTTCTTTCACTGTTCAGATTCCTCAATCATTATATATTTTTCTTTTCCGGGTCAATAGTTCTCTGTATCCTTTTCGCTTTGGGCACATATTGCACCAGTCACATGATTTACAGATTTTATCTTGTTTTGCATCTCTTCTAAAAGAGGCATTTGTAATGCCCTGAATGGCAACGCTCAATTCCTTTTTAGCAGTTTTAAGGGCATCTCTTGAAGTTTGCACTGGAAGGCGCTCATTCTTGTCGGTATCAATAAAATGAATCAAAGCTTTTTTCGTATTGATGCCCAAGGCTTCTTGTGGAGCAATGGTGTACAATTGAACTTGCAATTCGTATCGGCGCATCAGGTCATTTTCCGGCTTTCCCGTTTTGAAATCGATCACCTCCAGCACGGTCTCATTGCCGTCTTCCCGCTTAATCATGTCAATGGATCCTGCAATCAAGGAATTTTCGAATTCCAGTTCAAAAGGTCTTTCCGTTTTTACGGATAAAGAGAAATCCTTCTTCCACATTTGTACGTAGTTGTTAAGGCTCTTCATGGCACCAACCTTCAGGCGGTTGGCAACTGTATCAGAGGCGTATCTCAAATAGAAATGCTCTTCCACCATTTTGACTATTCTTGCTTTGGAAGGAATTTTCCCGGTATTTTCAAATTCTTTATGTAAGAGGTTTATCACATTGTGCACTTGTTTCCCGAAACCAAGTGCGGGCACCAGTTCAGGATTAAAACCATAGATGAAACGCATTTTATAATCGTAGCCACAATTGAGGTAGTAGGCTAGTTCGCTATAACTGGTAGGAAAATGCATTTCCTCTGAAATGCCATCTATCTTGCAGTGTTTGCGTTTAGTTGGATCAGAAATTGCGTCTGTGAGGAAATGTGTATCGGATATTTCATCGAAAAAGCGACTTCTGGATGCCCTCTTTTTTCCTTTTAACTTATATTCAGCAGAAGTAATAAACAGAAATTTTTTACTTCGCGTAAGAGCTACGTAGTAAATCCTTCTTTCATCATCAGTGTGGTTGAGAAACCGGTTGCTATCAAACTGGGTGATGTCTAATAAGGTAGGACCGAATTCGGGTTTCCAGTTTCTTCGGAAATGGCTGGGCATAAATACCACGGGGAACCCAAGGCCCTTGGTGCCGTGCATGGTCAATATTTGTACAGCATCAATCAGGCCTGCCATGGCATCCGTGTTACCGCTATCATAAGCATTTTCGGCATGAAGGCGGATAAACCAGATAAAGTCTTTAATGCTGTAAAATGACAAATATTCCCTTGATCCCTCATAATCGGATATTGCCTGACTGAATCTACCAAGGTTATAAAGCATGACATCATCTTCTGCTTGGTGAAAACTTTCTTCTGATAGTCCCAGCATCGAAAGAATATTGGCATAAACGCCCTGTAAGGAAAGTCGTTTTTGCCCTTTTGCGGATGCCTTAATATCTTCAATGCCTGTTTTGAAGTTTTTGAAACTGAGTGAAAAAGCACTCGAAAGATTAGCATGAACTTCTTTCAGAAATTTATCATTATAGACCACATCCCGTTCACACTCTGAAATATACTCCAAAATCTGCACTACTGAAGCTACCTCTTCTGTATTAAAGAGGCCTCCAGTACCGGCATAGATTACAGGGATTTCAGCAGATCGAAGTGCTTCAATGTATGGCATTGCTTCACGGCTTTTGGAGCGAAAAAGAAATGCAAAGTCAGAATATTTAAGTTTTCTAATTTTTTCGCCTTCTTTAAATTCTTTCCCAATAAGGGATTGTATTTTTTGAATGATCCATTCGATTTCTTTTTCCTGTTTTTGAAAAAGAATTTTATACAGGTCGCCTTTGTCTGATGTAAGCCCTTTGTCTTTGATTGATTTTTGCAGACGTCCGGGATTGTTTATCCGAATAAGTTGATCAGCGGTTTTTACTATCGCATCATGACTTCTACGATTGACATCCAATTGGTGGATGGTCACCTTTGGATATCGTTTTTGAAAAGTGATGATGTTTTGAACATCAGCTCCACGCCATTGATAAATAGATTGGTCATCATCCCCCACCACACAAACGTTTTTCTTGTTTGAAATAAGTTGGATTAGTTTTTCCTGAATAGGATTTACGTCCTGGTATTCATCAACGGTTAAGAACTTGTACTGGTCTTGAATGTTCTTTTTTACGTGTGGTTCTTTTTTCAAGGTATCAACTGCAATTTTCAAGATGGCGGAAAAGTCAAGAAAACGTTTTTCTTCGAGTTTTTGAAAATACACATCAGCCGCATTTCGGAAACTGTCGCACAAAACTGCTTTCTCATCCAAATCTTCTTCTCTGTATAAATCGATATCTTTAATAAAAGTGCTGAACACCCAGTTTTGGGAATTCCTGCCAAAAGGTTTCTTGTGCCTTTTATGAAGAGACTCGGTCAGATTGACAATGTTGATATCCTTCTTGATGGAAGAAAGAAAGGCTAAACGGCTCACTTCGTCCAACATATCGTAAGCCCGATATTTGGGTATAAAGTCTTGAAGTATCTTAAAGGCAAAAGCATGGATAGTCCCAATGTACATATCGCCAATATCGGGTTGTTTGCCCATCAATTCCTGTATCTTGGAACGAACCCTATACCCCTTATTCCGGACGCTGTTTTTTAGAAGTCAATAAATACAATATGTTATAAATTACTACATGATATTGTAGTCGCAGAAAATATTATTAAAATACATTAAATATATGCATAACTATCTAATAAATAATGTTATTGACACATTGTATGCTATGAGATATTGTAGTAT
>CAIVVZ010000352.1 GCA_903909505.1 uncultured Desulfobacteraceae bacterium | reverse complement strand
GTTCGGTCAGAAGCTTCACGGTTTCGACATGGGACCGGGAGACCCATTTCTGAATGTCCGGCAGCAGTTCCAGCGCGCGAGGGCTGCCTTCCGCGATCCGTTTTTTAAGCTCGGTCAAACGCGGTTCGACATTCGCATGCAAAAGACCTTCAGCAGCGGTCGTAACCGGTTCGACGGTCTTCACCAGAGCGGCCAGATGCGGCATCAGGCTGTCCAAAGCCTCGCCCAACCGCGTCATCGCCGCGCAGGAGGGATTCAACTCCCCGCCATCCGCGAGCCACTGATCCAAAACGCACGCCGCATCATATACCGCACCGGCGCTCAGATTCCCGGCAACGCCCTTGACCGCGTGCACCAGGCGCTGCGCCGCGTTCCGTTCCCCCCGGGTCATGGCTTGTGCAATGCGGTCGAAGACGTCATGCTGACCCTGATAAAAATCCCCCAGAAGATTTTCGAAAAGCCGCCTGTTTCCGCGAACCCGGCCCAAGCCTTCTTTCAGATCGACACCGGGGATGACATCGGGCAGACCATCGCTCTGCGGATCACGCAGCCGCTCTTTCTCGCATGTTACCTCCTTTCGATCGGGCAACCACCGCATCAGGGTATCGATCAGCCGGTCGGGATCGATGGGTTTGGCGATATGATCATTCATGCCGGCATCGAGGCATTTTTCACGATCGCCGGCCATGGCATGCGCCGTCATGGCGATAATCGGCAGCCGATCCAGTTCTTTCACGTTTCGAATGGCTCTGGCCGCCTGATATCCATCCATTTCCGGCATCTGGATATCCATCAGAATCAGATCAACCGGTTCGGTCCGCGCCATACTGACCGCTTTGCGGCCGGTATCGGCAATGCAGACCGACAATCCGGCATCTTCCAGCAATTCACGGGCCACCTGCTGATTCACCGGATTGTCCTCAGCCAGCAGAATGCGGCCGGTCAGCCGTCTGTCGGCATCTTCACGATGCCGGATTGTTTGGATCGGTATCAATCCGGCTGATTCACCGGTTTTTCGGCTCACGGCATCCATCAAGGTATTGAGCATGATCGAGGAATTGACCGGCTTAAGGACCAGACCATCCAATTCATCTTTCTGAACCCGGTTCATCACCTCTTCCCGGCCAAAAGCCGTCACCATGATCAGAACGGGCAGTTGGGTCAGGCTGTCCGCGGCGCGAATGCGGCGAATGGCTTCGATACCGTCCATTTCGGGCATTTGCCAGTCCATCAGCGCAAGATCATAGGGTTTTCCGGCTTTCTCGGCCGCTTCAAGCATTTGAATCGCCTCATCTCCGGAAGCCGCGCACCGGGTTTGAAGTCCGAATCCCTGAAGCATGTCGCTTAAAATCGTTCGGGCGGACAGGCTGTCATCGACCACCAGAACCCGTTTGCCGGTCATATTCAGGCCTTGGGGTGACAATGGCACTTTTTTCGGCTGTTTGCCGAACCGGGCCGTAAAAGTAAATTCACTGCCCTTTCCAGGCGTACTGTTCACCAGAATCTTGCCGTCCATCAGGTTCACCAGCCGCCTGGAAATAGCAAGCCCCAGACCCGTGCCGCCATACCGGCGGGTCGTGGAGACATCCGCCTGACTGAATGCCTGGAACAGTTCACTGATCTGTGCTTCAGTCATGCCGATGCCGGTATCCGCGACAGAAAAGCCCAGAACCGCTTCTTCCGCGGTTTCTGAAATCAACGCCACGGAAACGAATACCTCGCCTTTTTCGGTGAATTTCATGGCGTTGCCGACAAGGTTGATCAATACCTGTCCCAGCCGAAGCGGATCCCCGATCAGGGCTCTGGGAACGGTCGGCGGGCAGGAAACCAGAAATTCGACATTCCTTTCATCCATTCTCCCGGAATGAAGGGTAGCCAGATTGTCCAGAACGGCATTCAGATCAAAGGCGATATGCTCGAACGTCAGCCGGCCGGCCTCGATCTTGGAAAAATCCAGAATGTCGTTGATAATCCGCAATAGATTTTTGGATGCAGCCAGAATTTTGGTCAGATAATCCCGTTGCTGTTCGGTCAATCCGGTTCTCAGTGCCAGATGACTCAGCCCGATCACGATGTTCATGGGCGTGCGGATTTCATGGCTCATATTGGCCAGGAAACTGCTCTTGGCCTGAGTGGCCGATTCGGCCCGCTCTTTGGCCTCCAGCAACGCCAGATTGGCCAGCGCCAGGGCCGATGTCCGTTCCTCGACCAGATCTTGCAGATGATCGCTGTAATGTTTCAGGTCAATGGCATCCTTGCTGGTTTTTTCCAGAAGGGTGCGAATTTCATCAACCATGCGGTTAAACGCCTCTTCCAATACGAGCAGTTCATCGCCGGTTCGAATCGTAATCAATTCCTCGAAATGTTTCATGCGATCCAAATCGGTTGGCGTATCGTTGAAATCAGGCCGATCGCTTCCCTCCAGATTGCCCGAAGCAAAAGCCTTCACCTTTCGGGTCAGCATGCGAATCGGTTCGGCGATTCCTTCGGAGAAAAAAAAGGTTGCCGCGATGCCGATCAGCACCGCGGCAAAACCCACAACAGCCAGCAGAGCAACCAGATTGCGAACCGATTCCCGCACATCATCGAGTGAGGCGACGCCCAAAAGCCATATGGAATATCGGGACAGATGGACACTGTCCAGAAGAATCGATTCATGGCGTTTGGGAATATCTCCGGGAGACCGCCAGGTCGCGCCGGCCCGTTGGAAAACGGAACGCGTCGTTTGCATGGAAGTATTAACGGCCGTATCCGGCCGGATTGACGGAGAGACTCTGAAAACACCGGATCGTGGAAAAAACGCCAGCGTTAAAAAGCCATTGCTGCCCACATGGGCATTTTCAAACAGTTCCGAATTGGCCTTTTCCATATCCACCCATAGCAGCAGATAACACGCGGCAATAGGTTCACCGTCTTTCATGATCGGATGCTTGAACGTCAGAATGCTTCTGGTATTCACGGCGGAACCCGTCACCGGAATATCGATCACCCGGATTTCACCAGGTGACTGCCCGATCATGGCATCGACAATCCGGTGCATTTCATCCCCGGACTTGCCGGACCCCATCGCATCCCGGTCATCATAGATCATGACGCCATCCTTGATGATCAGGATATTATCGATCCAGGGTTCCCGTTCGCGAATCTGTGCGAAAAAACTTTTCAAGCTGGGAACAAACACCGCTCCGAGCCGTGGATCATTGGCGACAAAAATAGCCAGCGGGTTCGTGCTCCATAAGTCCAGATTGGCATTTCTGACGTTAATGAAACTGGAAACCATGTTGACGCCCATTTGAAGAGACTCATGCAACTGCCGCTCGGATTCCCGCTCCAGCAAGCGAATGGAAACATACCCGGTGATCAGCGTCAACAGCAGGACAACAAGCGAGACGACACCGGTTGTCATGGCGATCAGCCTGGTTTTGATGGATCGGCCTGAAAAGAGGGGAAAAAATTTGGACATACACGCTACCTTTGCCTTGCCATTTAAAGTCGAAATCAGGTTCATCTACTTCGTCGCATGAATCAACGCCTTCATCTGAATCAAGGTGACGCCGAATTCCTCTTTCCAGATGCGGTTCAACTCGGACAGCTCATCCAGGGACTGTCTTTTGAAAATCGTCTGAACCGCATCCTTCAGGTGCCGGTCCACTTTTCGAAACGCCCATCCGATTTCATCAACAGGCCCCACGGGAAAAGCCACAACCAGATCCTTGGATCGATGCGCGGTATTCCACAGCGCGATATCGACATCAACCAGCGTAAAATCGGCCTTTCCGGTTTCAACGGCCGCCAGGCTGTCATCCATGCTCAACAAGTGGACTTTTACCGGAGCATTCGAAAACGCGCGTTCATTCTGTTCCGATAGCCAGGTATGGTAGCTCGTGTTTTTTTCCACCGCGGCAATCTTTCCAGCCAAACTTGCAGGCGTTTTCATGTCGCCGAATTTTGATCTGTTGACGACCACCATCATTCGGCTGGAAAACAGAACGGCAAAATCCAATTTTTTTAAACGCCAGCCGTTTTTCGTCAAATGGGAGGGATACACGTCGCATTTTCCGCAATTCAGCAGTCTGGGTGTATAAACGGCATCCCGATCCGTCTGACCCGATGGGTTGAAAAATTGTTCATCCCAATCGATGCGGTGATATACGGCGCGAATCCCCTTGCCCAGGCTTGCCGCAACCGCGGCCGCTTCCCGATATACGGGGCCGGAAAAGGCGCAGTTTTCCCGGCAGGCCGGATCCTGAGCAACCGCATAAGCGGGTGTCAGTGGAACAATGCAAATGCGCAAATCTCCGGACTTCCTGATTTCATCAAGGTCCCGGGCGAAAGAAGCCGGATCATGGATGAGGCCCATGAAGCCGACGAACGCCACAATGGCCCAGCGCATGGCCGGTCTGAATATGCCGCATTTCATTTTCTTGCCTTCTCCTGTTTTTCAATCGATTGAAATGATCATGATCCTTTATTCCACAATCGCGCCGACCAGCCTGATGAACTGGGTCAAAGACATGCCATAGTATTTCTGCCAGATACGATTCAAATCGGAGTGGTCATCCGCCCGCTGCTCCCTGAAGAACTGCCGAACCTTCTCCTGAAGATCCTTGTCCTGCTTGCGCAGTCCCCAGCCGTTCTCATCGGTCGCACCCACCGGAAAGGCCATGTCCAGATTCCGGTATTCCTGACGGACAGCCCATATGGCCGCGTCCGAATCGATCATCGTGAAATCCGCTTCGCCTTTGTCCACGGCTTTCAAACATTCATCCGTGCCCATCAGCCGGATTCCGACCGGGTGAGACGCAAAAACGCCCTGATTCTGCTCCTGCAACCACGTATGGTAGCTGGTATCTTTTTCCACCACCGCCACCTTTCCAGCCAGATCCGGAAGCGTTTTGATCGTTTCTTTCCGGGATCGGTTGACAATCACCATTCGCCGGCTGGGGAAAAGCGTGACGATATCCATTTTTTTCTTCCGCCATTCATTGACACTCAGGTTATTGGGATAGAGATCGACCTGACCGGACGCCAGCAATTCCGGCGTATAAGCGTTCTCTCGAATGGTTTTGCCGGCTTGATTAAAAAACTGCTCGTCCCATTCGATGCGCAGAAACCGGGGTCTGATATTCGGCCCAAGGTATGCGGCGAATGCCAGGGCAATCTCATGGGCCGGACCGGTAATCCGGCAGTCGGTGCGGCACCCCTGAGGCGCTGCGCTGCATATGGATGGATGAATCGGGGAAATGCCGACACGAATCTCTCCGGTCCGGTTGATTTCCTCCAGGGATCTGGCCTGAATCACGGAAAACGGACAGAAAGCCGACATCAGAACCGCCCAAACAACAAATGATGATTTCATGGGGATTATCCTTAATACTGAATTCGAAAACGATCAATGAACACTATGAAGTGAGCCGGTCCAGCTCGGCCCGGATGGCGCGACCAATCTTCTCCAGGGTATAGGGTTTTTTGATGTACGGACCGGCTCCGAGCCGCTGGGCTTCGAAAATACGTTCCGATTCGGCATATCCGCTAGCAATGACGGCGCGTTGACCTGGATGACGCTTCAGAATGCGGCGGTATGTTTCACACCCATCAATTCCCGGATCCATGATCATATCCAGAACCAGAATGTCCACGGAGTTATCTTTCAGGTATTCGACGGCCTGTTCACCGCTTTCCACGGCATGGACCCGGTACCCCAGTTTTTGCAGCATCAAGGCCGCAATCCTCCGCTGCTCCGGAATATCATCTATCACCAGCACCTGTTCGTTTCCCATGCAATCCGAAAGCGTCTGATAAGGATCTGTTTCGGAAAGCGGTTCCCGGGTGGCGGGAAGATAGAGTTCAAACACGGTTCCATTGCCTTCCGAGCTCTTCACATCGATAAACCCTTCGTGATCCCTGACCGTTGAGCTGATCAAAGTCATGCCCAGGCCCGTTCCGCTGCGCCCCAGTTTTTTTTTCGAAAAAAAAGGCTCAAATATTTTTTGCAGATCTTCTTGGGCGATTCCGGTTCCGGAATCGGAGACGCTTAAAACAACATATTCTCCTTCCGGAATCCGCTCATACCCGTTCAGCGGCTGATCCATGTATTTACAGCAAGTGCCGATCGCAACGGACCCGGCGACCATGCAGGCCTCCATGGCGTTGTTGAGAAGATTCATTAGTGTTTTTAATAAATTAACCTGAGAACCCCTGACATTCAGATCGTCCGCATCCAGTTGAACGGAAACCTTAACATGGGTATTGACGGAAAGGGCGTGGACGTATTCCGGAGACTGCAGAAAATCCTTGACCAGCGCGTTCAGGGAAAACACTTTTTTAACCGTAACGGCCTGACGGGACAAAGACAGCAGATCTTGCACCACTGCCGCGGCATTCATGCCGGATTTCTGGATGATCTCAATCGGCTGGCGAAGCGGGTGGTCATCCGCAAGTTCCAGAAGCAGCATTTCCGGATAACTGACGATACCGCTGAGAATATTGTTCAGGTCATGGGCAACCCCTGAGGCCAGTTTGCCGATGGTTTCCATTTTTTCAGCCCTTTTAAGCTGATCCTGCAATTGCAGCCGCTCTTTATCGGATTGCTTGCGCTCCGCGATTTCCTTCTCAAGCTCAAGATTGATGCGTTGAAGCTCAGCCGTTCGCTCTTTAACCCGCGTTTCCAAAAGTTGGTTGGCAAGCGTCACTTTTTCCTGTTCATCGTTTAAAAGTTTAACCAGATAAAAATCCCGGCGCGCATAATACTCGAACCCATAACTTGCGGCCATGCCGGCAAAATTGGCGCTGACGATAAAAAAGCTGTTGTTGATCAGCATGGGCATGGAAATATCAGTCCACCCGAAGGCGCAGACTTCATAGAGCAGCAAAAGCGCTGATCCGGCCACACCGGCCCAAATAAACCGGATGCGGATAAATGTATATCCAAAGATCATCGTCAGAATAACGCCGGCGTAATAAGTGTCATTGAAGGGTGACGGCGCCACAAGTATCATACCTACGATTCCAGCTCCGGTAAAAAAAAAGAGGCAAGCCAAAAGAGGCTGCATTAGGATAAGAAAAAATTTTTGATAGGAAATCAGCGCCATCGCAAATAAAGCCGGACATATCAGGACATAGCGGATCAACCAGGGAATGTGTTTGTGAAATGGGAACAGAAGACTGTCAAGAATGCCGAATCCGCCATAGAGAAAAGCCCCGAGAATCAGCGTAATTCGAACATGGGTCAAAGATGTTTGCGCATAATCACGCTGGAAAGCGGCTTCCAGATGGCTGTTCGGACCTGAGAAGGCCAGGGTCATGGGATTCAAAACCATTCGGTTCGACCCCGGAGTTTCGGACCCGGTTTTTGATTTTTTTCGAACCCATACATCGGAAATTTTCATTCGTATCCCATCGCAATAAAATCTTAAGGAATCCATTATCGGTTCCTTGATGTGTCATCAGGACAAAACGCGATTGATCGCGTCACTAAGCCCCTTAAGCTGATAAGGCTTACCCAGAAATGCATTGGGTCGTTCGGGATGGTCGCCCGCCATCACCTGAGCCTCGTCGTAGCCGCTGGACAGGATCACCGGGATACCGGGCGAAAGCTTGCGTAGCGCGGCCAGTGTTTCCCAGCCGTCCATGCGCGGCATCGTCAAATCGGAGAGAACACAGCCGATCTCACCCTGGTGCTGCCGGAACTTCTCCACGGCTTCAACGCCGTCTTTTGCTTCAAGCACCTTATATCCCAGTCGGGTGAGCATGACTCCGGCCAGCTTCCGCACCAACTCCTCATCTTCGACCAGAAGCATGGTGCCGCCCGCTTCAAACTTCGGGGCGGGAACCGTTTCCTCCCGCTGAAGGGGGATTTCTTCAGTCGAGACCGGCAAAAAGACCCGAAAGACACTTCCCCGGCCCGGTTCGCTCTCCACGCAGACCGCACCGTCGTGCGCACGGACAATTCCCAGTATGACGGGCAGGCCCATGCCCCGACCGGTGAACTTGGTAGTGAAAAACGGGTCGAAGATCTTCTCGATATCCCTTTCCGCGATCCCGCAGCCCGTATCCGCCACTTCCATGCAGGCATAGGGAATGCTCCGCGGGCGCCAGTCGATGGGGAAACGATGCGAGGCGGGGATATCCGCGGCGGAGACCGTATTGATGGACAGCATCAGGGTGCCCCGATTGTCGCAAATGGACTCCCAGGCATTGCTTGCCAGGTTGGTAAGAACCTGGTGAATCTGGCTTGCGTTTGATCGGATGATCGGCCCGGGCGACGGCAACTCGGTCTCCATGATCACGATGATCGGAATGACGGCCCGAAGCAGGGTCAGGCCCGATCGGCAGGTCTCGGACAGATCCAGCAACTCATGTTTGCCGGGCATTTGCCCCAGGTAGGTCAACATCAGACGGCTCACCTCGGCCGCTCTTTGGGAAGCCTTCATCGCCTCGGTCAGGTTTTCATGCGCATCCAATCCCGGAGGCAAGCACGCGATAGCCAGCTCAAGGTTTCCAATCACCGCGCCGAGCATGTTGTTAAAATGGTGGGCAATGGCCCCGGCCATGCGGCCCAGACTTTCGGCCTTATGTAATTGCTGGTTTTGGATCTCGAGCTTTTGATTTATGACCTGCTCCGCCCGGACAGCCCTTAGCGGGAGGGTACGCAAGAGCCAAAAAATACAGCTTCCCATCAATAAAGAGAATATACCGATCAATGCCGTCCGGATTAACAGCGGACGTAATGAGCGTGAAATTTCAACCTGCCCCACAACATCGCCGGCATCGTAAATGTGATAGTGGCGCGTGACAAGGGGTTTTGAAAGCGAGTCTGACAACTGGGCAACGACATTTCCGTCATTATCCACAACCGATCGCGATTCATGAATATCCAGGCTGCGATGGCGCTGCAGCAATTCCTGCAATCGTATTTCCTCGAATTGCCACGTATGGGGATTTGCCATCACCAGTCCTTCGGTGGTTCGGGCGGCAAGTTCGGCCTGCGCGTCAATACTGCCTATCATATATTGATATGAAACCGCGAAATACCCCGCCGGAATAACGGTCGCGATAACCATCGCAATGCCCGCCGCGATGAATGATGTAATCCTGGCCACGGAGTCGGGGCGGAGCATCATTCGCCACCAGCCGCTGTCAGGACTCCGATATTCTCAACCACAGCCCGACCTTTTTCGGAGTATATAAAATCCAGAAATTTCCGCCCGGATTCAGACAGTTTACCCGTGGTTACAAAGTGTATCTCCTTGGCAAGCGGGTAGCGGCCCTCCGCCAGAGATGCTATCGTCGGCTTGACGCCGTTCAATAAGAGAATTTTCAGGGCTGCCTTTTCAACCATGATTCCAGCCAGTCCCGATGTCCCGATGCCACCGATCGTATTTGCCACAGCCTGGTTCGATTCGGGATCGGTCACCGCGGTAATCATGCCCCGACGGTTTTGCGCCAGGACAATGGCTTCATCCATGCCCGGGGACAGTCCCCGCAAGATCTTCGTATCGATATCCTCCAGGGGCCGCAGAACAACCCGGATATTTTCATTGTTGGACCATTTCCGGGTTCTGCCGGAATAGATGGATTCCAGTTCTTCGATTGAGATATTCGATACGGGAACATTGCTCCCCGTCACGATAGCCAGCGGCGTTTTGCCGAAATAACTGAGTTTGGCGCCCTGCGCCGATTCCTCGGGCTTGAGGGGTTTGCTGCTAACGGCAATATCCAAAACGCCGGCAATAAGGGCTTTAATGGCCCCGGAGCTTCCCAGCGGTTTTTCCATTTCGAATAAGACCTCCGGAGCCGATTTGACATAGGCTTGGATAAGCGGCTTCATCATTTCCAGTCCGGTGCCGGAACCGTTAATGCGGATTGTTTCGCCGGCCAGGGCACAAATCGGTCCTGCGGAGATGATCGCGATCAGCAAAACAAGGCTGATAAACCGGAACAGCGCAACTGCCAAATGACGCATGACGATACTCCTGTGGTTTGGGTTTTGTTCTTATTGATGATATACCGCCCCATTGCCTGCCGCAAGAGCCAATCCTTCTTCGGAAAGCGTCCAACCATCATCCACGGAAAGGTCCATATAAAATCGGGTGCCGCAGCCCGAATCGCTTTCCATGCTCAATTCCCCGCCATGGTCCCTGATGATGCCATAGCTGATGGAAAGCCCCAACCCTGTCCCGGTTTCCTTGGGCTTGGTGGTAAAAAACGGATCAAATATCCTGTCCCGGATTTCCGGCGCAATGCC
>CAIVVZ010000351.1 GCA_903909505.1 uncultured Desulfobacteraceae bacterium | reverse complement strand
TCAGATACCCCTGGGGAAGGGCGCCGGCGGGTTTGTAGGCGACAAATGAATCCCGCTCAAAACCCACCTCCTCCAGAAGGTCCAGGGCCATGGCGTCCCGGTCCCCGAAGCGGCCTCCCACCAGTCCCTTGGCCCGGGGCGAATAGAGCGGAATGATCATGTTCTTGAAGGCCGGCAGTTGATAAAACGGGCGGACCATCTGAAAGGTTCGGGCAATGCCGAGCCGGACGATCTTGTGCGGGGGCAGGTGGTGGATGGGGCTGCCCTTGTACAGGACTTTTCCGGAAGTGGGTTTGACAAACCGGGTGATCAGATTCACCAGGGTGGTCTTGCCCGAGCCATTGGGGCCGATCACGCCCAGAAGTTCCCCCGGCATGATGGAGAAAGACACATTCAGCAGGGCCTGGACCCCGCCGAATGCCTTGGAGAGACGGACGGTTTCAAGAAGCGGCTCTGTGCTCATTTTTCCACCTCGACCCAGCGTTCGAACTGATGATATTTTCGCTCCATATAATGAAAAATGCCTTCCGGAAGTGCGACAATGCATACCACCAGAAACACCCCGTAAAACACGATCCGAAGACCGCCGATGCCCCGCAGCAATTCAGAGAGCGGCACCAGAATGAATGCGCCCACCGCCGCCCCGGCCAGGGTTCCCGGACCCCCCACCACGGCGGCGGCAATGGGAAGGATGGAGTAGTCCAGCGCAAAGACCGGCATGCCCACAAACATGTACACATGGGTCATGAAAGCGCCGGCGAACGCGCCGATGCTGGCGGCGATAAAAAGAGCCTGGGCCTTGAACCAGTAGATATTGATGCCGGCATTGATCACCGAGCGGTCATTGTCGCTGATGCCCTTTAGCACCAGGCCGTAGTCCGAGTCCATGAGGCGCCGGAATCCAAAGAGCACCGCCAGAAAGACAATAATGATGAGATACACCTCAAACCCGGCGGACGGCAGCGGGTCCATGCCGCTCAAGCCTTCGGTGCCGCCGAATATTTTCGTGGCCTCGATCACCCGTACCAGCATCAGGGGGATAATCAGGGTCACCATGGAAAAATACACCCCCCGGAGCCTTAAAACCGGCAGCAGCAGCACGGTGCTGATCAGCCCGCCAAAGACTGCTGCCAGCGGCAGGGTGATCAGCGGGGAAAATCCCCAGTAATGATTCATGATCCCGCTGCAATATGCGCCGGTCCCAAAGAACAGGGCCTGACCCAGGGAAATCATGCCGCTTTGGGACAGGATATCCCATGAGATGGCCAGCAAGGCGAATACGGCCACGGACATCAGGACTTTTTGCCAGTAAACACTCAGGACAAGGGGAAGGGCCAGGCATACGACGACCGGCAGCACGCGGGGCCCGGCCAGATACAGCATTTCCCGCCAGGAACAGAGGGCAAAAATATCCTGAGACCTTGCCTTGATGCCCCGGTCAATCCGCTCTTTGCGCGTTTTCACAGTCTTAAATCCTTTCTTCCAGTTCTTTCTGTTTGCCGAAAATACCGGACGGTTTGATGACCAGAACCAGGAGAAGCGCCGCCAGGCTGACGATCATGGTCCAGTGCGAGCCGATATAGGAATCGGTAAAGCGCTCCGCAAAACCGATCACAATGCTTGCGATGATAACGCCCCCGCTGCTGCCAAGGCCGCCGATGATGCATACGGCCAGGGCCTTGATCAGTACATCATAGCCTTCCTCCGGCGAGATGCTGCCCAGGGGAACAATCACCGTGGCGGCAATGGCGGCAAGCCCCGCTCCTAAAGCAACCGCCATCCTGGCGATGCGGTCCGGGTCCATGCCGAAAGTCAGCGAAGTGCGCTCATCCTGCGCAATTCCCCGGAAAGCCAGCCCCAGGTGGGTGTAATGGGTGAACAGCCACAAAACAATGATCAGCGCCACGGCGAAGGCCACGATCAGCAGGCGCTGGGCATCCACGTAAGCATCCCCGATCATGAAGCTTTCATCGACGAAGACGGGCAGCGTGTATTCAAACCCGACAAAACCGAAATACCGGAACAGCTCCAGCACGGCCAGGCCGATGCCGAAGGTGGCAATGACCTCGGAAAGCGTCTGGCCCTTGATGCGGATGATCACAAAGCGATACATCAGGGCGCCCGCAAGGGTGGTCAGGCTGATGGAAATCAGCACGGCCAGGGGATAGGGCAGGTGGGCCATGTGGATGAGCATCCAGACCCCGTAGGCTGCCATCACGTAAAAGGCGCCGTAGGCAAAATTGGCCACGCCGCTGATCCCGAAAGTCAGATTGAAGCCGATGGCGGTGAGCGCAAGAATCGCGCTGTTGATGATGGCGTAAATGATGGTTCCGGTCAGCATCGTCATTTCTCCGGTTATTTGGCTGAGTTCAATCCCGCCGGCAGTTGAATTTTCCCCTCAGCCAGGCTCGTGGGAAACACGATCTGGCGCTTTCCTTCGGCGGTCCACTGAAAGATGGCGGCAACCGCGGATTCTTCCGGGTTCATGTCGTAAATCACCTGATGCCCCGCATCGAATTTCACCCGGCCGAGTACTCCCTGCCGGTCGGTTTTGACCAGTTCCGCCACAATGGCGTCCGCATCAATGCTGCCTGCGCGCGCAATGGCATCGGCCAGGATATAGACCGAATCATAAGCCGGTCCCGGTCCGTGTCCCGCCTCGATCGGAGATCCAAACTGTTTGGCATACGCTTCTTGAAACGCCACGGATTTGGGTACTTTGGGAGAGCCGATGGCGCTGCCCATTTCGAAAATGCAGTTGATGGCCCCGGCGATTTTTCCGTCAAAGGTTTTCCAGGCTCCGGGTCCGGCCAGGGGCGAAATGAAACCGGCCATCAGGCACGGCACCTTCATGGCATTCCATTGTTTCACCAGAATGCCGCTTTGGGGCATGTCAAAGATCGGCAGAATTACCTGTGCGCCGGAGGCCTTGACCTTCATCAGGGTGGATGAAAAATCCGCGGTTCCGGTGGGAAAGCTCTCATTTCCCACGATGGTCCATCCGGCTTTCTCGAAATATGTCTGACTGATGATTTCAGCGGTCTTGCGCGCCCAGTCCACATCCTGGTTCATGATATAAACCTTGGTGAAACCGTATTCCGCATTGATAAAGCCCATGGTGCCGGCAAGGTATTTCACCAGGTATTTGGCATTCAGGGCCAGGCGGAAGATGTATTTATACTTTTCCGGGTCCTGCTTCACCTTTTCTTCCGAAGCCGGCGTCATGGCAATGGCGCCCAAAAGCGGCACTTTGTATTTGGCAATGATGTCCATTCCGGCCATCAGCGCTTCGGAACGGAAAGGGCCCACCAGCAGGGCGGCCGGTTTCTTTTCAAGGATAAGTTTTTCGATTCCCAACAGTGCCTCCGGTACCGGCACCCCCGGCGCCGCATCGCGGATGTCGATGGATTCGACTTTAAACGGTCTTTTTTCAGAACCGACGGTCACGCCCCCCGCGCTGTTGATTTCCTTCACAGCCAGTTCCACGGCTTTAAGCGCCTCCTTGCCTTCCAGAAATCCGGTGGACGTGGGCACGCCGATGACGATGGGCTCAGCCGCCAGGGCAGCAACCGGGCCGATCAGGAACAAACAAAACAGCACTGGAACCCAGCAAAGAAACAGACTTTGTTTTCTTTTCATGTGATAACCTCCCCCGTTCATTGAAGCTTGCTTTAACGAAAAAGCTTGCCTCGGATTAAAATAGTGGGCCATGATTCTCCAATTTGGATAAAACGTTGATGAATCCTTGTTTTATTGCTTCTGCAACGGTTGTGCCGATACGTGAATTTTTGTTTAACTATTTGTTAATAAGGATAATATCAATTTAAGACTGGTATTTTATATAATGGATATGTTACATTAAGAAACAGAATTCGATTCATTCATTGATCAAAACTAAACAAATGATGTTAAATAGATTTAAATTTCAGGATATTAGAAGAGTGGTTCGAAACGAAACACTCTGTGGTGTCTACCGGGGGCAAAGTTGACGGACAGGCAATCCCCCATGCTTTCTATTGGCAAAGTTTGCCGGAGGTGATATTGCAAATGAATCCAAACAATAAGGAAACAACAGCAAGGCAATGCTGAACGTATCCATGCTCGAATCGGCAGAACGGAAGGTGTTGAGATTGTCCGTGTCTTTTACGCCCACAAGGAGAAGCACAAACGACTTGAACCAAAAAACTGATTTTGTTGAACGCCAAAACTTTTCAAACTGTGCCGGATTGGTGGCGGATATCAGACAATTAAACAAGGAAGCAAAAGAAACACATTGTCTTTCCGTATAACATGCAAAAAACCAGATGATATATAGAAACAAGATAACCTCTTGTTATGCCTCATAGAAAGCAACAATGCCAATATTCATCAGTTATTCACATAACGATAAGAAGTTTGTTGACGCTCTCGCACATCAACTAATTCAACATCACGTTAATGTTTGGCTTGATCGTTGGGAGCTAAGTATCGGGGACTCCATCCTTGAAAAGGTTCAGGAGGCCATTGATGAATCAAGCGCTTTGCTCGTTGTTCTCTCCAAGGCTTCGGTTGAATCCGAGTGGTGCAGGAAAGAGATAAACGGCGGATTCATTAAGGAGCTCGAAGAGAAACGGGTATTTGTCCTTCCGGTTCTTCTTCAAGACTGCGAAATACCGCTTTTCGCAAGAGGAAAGCTCTACGCTGATTTTCGTACCTCTTTTGATGAGGGGCTTTCGGTTGTCCTGGAGGGGGTCGCGAAAGTTGCAAATCCCAACCTCGCCAGATTCAAAGAACCTGATTATCACATTGACCATGGAATGGACTGGTCGATTAACGATGATGTAATAGTCATACGGTTGACCTACGTAGAACAGGCTAAAGGGCAACCTTATACATGTCTTACCGTGGTTAAAATTTTTCTCGAAGGTGCTACGAAGGCCGCTTATGAATCCCGTGCGAAAGGTAATAATGGTGCCGTGGCTCGGTTTCGTGTCATTGAAGCTCTCTTTAAGCACTTGCAACGAGTAGGCGATATCCGCCCAAGATTATCAGACCATTACGAACATACATACACGTTCGAGTTTTCTGGTAAGCTTGGCGAGGATTATTTTGCCCACATTGGCGCACGAAGGCTCGGCGAAGATACAGGACGAGACATCCTTATCTACACCAACAATCTAATTGAGCGAACATATCGACATGAAAAAGAAGTACTGCGAATTGATACAGGGGCATAACAACTCACTGGTGCTGACCCGGCCAAAAAGCGGCCGGGCTGCACAGTTCAACCGTTGTGCTGCTTCGTCATAAACTATAATCAATTTATAAATTATGAAGTTTCATCCACTAGATATGGCAGACAGTGTTATTCACAAGCTCAGAAACAATTCTGAGCTTGTGAAAATTGTTATCTTGCCAGCAGTAATTTTCTTCTTTGACATATTTATGCGTTTAGTCCTAAATATTGACATCATACATGCAGGCGCAGACATGGCTCTGTTGGGGGTTAGCATATTCATTGCGCTCATTATTGAAGACTCTCAAAAAGACGATTTACCCGCATTAATTCTTTTTGTTTTCATTTTAGTAATTATGTGGATATGTTGCTTGTTAATTGTCTCTCTTGACAAACAGCAATTGTATTTGACTTATTTTTCACTCGATTTCAGGGGATTTGTATGTTTATTTTTGGGATGTGTGACTTTTATTTTTTCAAGCATTTTTGCAGACAGTTTTATTCGAAATTCAAGGCCTAAAAATTAAGGCATCAACAAATGAAAGAAATAATTCTCGCTTTTACTAGTTTTTTAGCAGCGATTCTCGCAGGTCTTTTGTATAATCGATCATTGAAGCGGGAAAGACCGATTCATATTAGCATCATACACAACCTGCCTGCTCAATCTTCGCAATTTTTTACTGGCAGGGCAAAAGAGATTTCAATGTTACGTGATTTTTTAAGCCCAACTAACCCAATAACAATAGGGGGGGTTTTTGGAATAGGTGGGATTGGAAAAACATCATTATTGATTAAAGTTGGGCAAGAATGTGTTAATAGCAAGTCATTTGATTTTATTTTATATATACCTGCGCGGCAGTTTTCGTTATCAAACGACTATAAGAAAAGTGATGGCATTTTAGACACAATTATTTCAACAGCAATCTATACTTTAGATTTTCACCAGAACAAACTCTCTGACTCTGAAAAAGAAGCCTTTGCTAGAGCATCATTTTTTCAGAAAAGAACACTATTGTTAGTGGATGGATTAGACGAAACAAGTGAAAGTGAACAAAACGAGTTAGTAAATTTTTTGTTGAGTTTGCCATCTCAAACCAAAATTATTATTTCATCTCGGCGCAAAATAGATTTGCCTTTTTCTATTAAATTAGACGCACTCACTTTTGATGAATATCGTACTCTGATAAGTCAAGAATTAGCATCTACAAATACTAATCTAAGCGATGAAATTGCCGAGAAACTCTATCAATTAACAGGCGGATTACCGTTAGCAGTTCGATTGGCAACTTCACTTCTCAAAGATTATTCGATGGAGACTGTGCTTAGAAAATTTAAGAAAAGTGACAATAGCCTATTTGAATTTATCATTAAGCCAGTAATTAATAAATACCGCAATAAGTATCCTTATAATAAATTATTGATGACTATGGCGCATTTGACAAATTTGGCGACACTACCAGAAATTGCTCACAAGGCAGGTTTGGCAGATAATGTGCAGTTAGTTGAGGAAGGGTTAGTAAATCTAACGAAGGAAAGTTTACTAACAAAAAACGACGATAAGTACTTATTGCATCCTTTAGTAAGAGGATATATTCTGAGCAAAGAGATATCTTGATAAATAGTCAATCCTTCCCAGCCAAAAGCGGCAGAATACTGATTGAAGCCGACGGCGGTCGGCTCGACTATGGAATGGATGGAATGGGTTTGGAATGTTGGAATGGGGTCGGACCGCAACAACTGTCTGAAATGTAAAGAAAAACAGTGATAATTGTTGCTTGAATATGTCTTAAACCAACACTTTTGATCTCGAAAAGATGCATTTAAGAGATAAGGACCCAACATTAGTATCCTACGGGCAAGCCGCAGATGTTAATGTTGTACGAAATGAAGCAAGACTGCTTTCAGTGTTGTCAAGGAGGAATAAATGAGTAGTTTCAAGGAGCGTGGCGAATCTGTGAAGGCTGTGGTGAGCAGGCTAATTCTCGACTTCATGCAATCCAGATCTGAGTGTAGAGAAAACGGTTCTGGATTGAAGCAGGCTGAAATTTTTCGAGGGTGTGGCCTAGATTGGGGGCCACAAAAAAACGCTACTTCATCAAATCAACAATACTGGGTTGTTGCAGCCCTCCGAGTTCTTGAATCGACGGGAGAAATAGAGCGAGTTGTTGAATCCGGCCCTTGGCGGCTTACCGGCTAACAATAGAATCGATGTCATCACCCTATTATCGAACATCAACCGTGTCAACAGCAGACCGTCGCAAACTGTTGCGCCTTCCGGTTACGCGGGCGTTATGTTTTTGAGGGCAATTAAACTATGATGGTCTCGTAAAAAGTCTAAGAATCTAACTATCTGAAAAAACATATAATAGACGTAAATATCTCTTGCTATTTTTGTGATTTATTGATATGGAACATGCATAATTTCAAACCCTTACGGACAATAAACATGATCCG
>CAIVVZ010000350.1 GCA_903909505.1 uncultured Desulfobacteraceae bacterium | reverse complement strand
TTTCGCTGTTTGTCAACAAGTGGATCTGGTTCGTCAACTCAGGATGGATAAAAGGATTCTGGGACGGGTTGACGGCAAGGATGCCGATAAATCTGTCCACCCCGTCCACCGTATTTTTCCACTGCACAAAATCCACAGTCAAGGGAGCGACGGAGACCACTTCGGGAAAAGCCTGAGACTGGTACAGAATGCTTTTGGATAAAGGCCGGTTTGCATAAAAATATCCATAATTTCGACTGGTAATGAAGAGTTCGCCCTTCAGGGCATTGAGTGGGAACACAGCCATGCGTTTTGCCGCCGTATAAATACCCAGTTGATAGAGCATCAGGACAAGCCCAAAGGTTACGCCGGCAATAGCAGTAGAAAAACGCCTCCGGTCGCGGGTCAACTGACGCCACGCCAGGGGGATGCCCAAAGGGGCAACCGTGTTGAATATGTGAGAGAGCAATCTCATGGTTTTATCGCAACGGAAACCTGGTGGTTGCCGAGGTTGGCGACCGCTTGCGGATGATCCAGCCGAATCCATGCCTTGACGACACGCTGATCGGAAAAGGCCAGCGGGTCGGAAGGCAGAACAGCGCCGCGGGTGACCATTGAGGCTATCTCGACGACCTCACCCTTGAGACTTCCCGGGAAGGCATCACCGGAAACAACCGCCGGCGCTTCCATTCGGACACGACCGATATCGCTGACATAAACTTCCGCCTCGACCAACATCTCCGTGCCGCTGCCCAGTTCGAGGAGACCCAGGTCCGGGACTGCTTCTCCCGGAAAAGCATGGACCTCCAACACACGGCCCGAAACCGGAGCGCGGATGACATTCAGTTCCACATTTTCCAGGGCCACTCTCCGGGCGGCCTCGGCCGCCTCTACTTTGTTGGCGGCAAGAGCCAGGTCCTCCTTCCGGATCTCCCGCAACCTCTCGAGATTATGACGTTCGAAGAGCAGCGATTCGCGCGCCGTGTCCCGGCGGGTCAGCGCCTCATCAAAATCCTTGTCTGTGATGAACCGCTTTTCATAAAGTTGCCGGCTCCGTTCATGCTGAGCTTCCTCTTGATGGAGGATCGCCTCCCGGCGGGCAATCGCCGATTGCTGAGCCTTGATGGTAGCCGTTTTTTCTCCGGCTCGAACAAGATCAAGCGCGCTCACGGCCACAGCAACCTCCTTCTCCGCTTGGTGGAGAACGGCCGTTTCCCGGGCGTGGTCACGCAGTCGAGCCAGGATCTCCCCCTGCTCAACCCATTGGCCGCGTCGAACGAGGAGTTCCTTGACTACGGCGCGGGATGGGGCGGCTACCTGGAGGATTCGACCGCCGGGTAGGAGTCTGCCTAAACAGGTGATGTCATTATTGGCCAGAGTGGAAGCGGAAAAGGAAGGTTGGTTCTGTAACGGATGGTTGGGATTGAGCATGAAGAATACTGTCAAAATGCCGCAAACCGCGATAAGAATGAGTAGCCCTCCCCATTTCTTTCCGGGCAACCCAAACCACGCACGTCCGTTCTTCATGAAACCCTTAAATGGACGGCTATAGCATGATGTGGCGGATAGATACCTTTCGCGCGGAAAGCAATCGGGTGCATTTTTCTTTCCTAAGAAACTTGGCGGTATTGAACAGTGACATTAAAATGGCCTGTGAGCTGGCCCCCTGACCCGAGCGATTCTGCTGGGATATCTTTATGCTGATTACTGACGTCTGTTTTTGTCGTTCGGCGTGATTATTATAACGATACCTAATTATATATCAATATTTTTAAAAAGTTAATGTTACGAGATCCTTATATCCAGCCTATTTTATCAATCAATTTGCAGCTTATTACAGGTTTTCACATCTGTTGTCAAAGAAATTACCGTGAAAAACAGTGACTGTACGCCATTTCAGATGTTCCCACACCGTCTGCGCCAGCTCCAATCGGCTCAGCCCTCCAAATATCGCAACCATCTTCGTTCCGCTGCATTGCGCTGATGACTTCGCGAAGGGGCCATAGCATCGGCCAAGGGATTCAATGAAATCCGGTCGCTGAAGATCGGCAGTTGATTTGTTTGATATTAGATGTTACGAAAGCAGCGGATTGTCAAGCGCAATAAATCAAGGATGACACTTATGCAACTTTCAGAACTTATCGATTCACTCAAACTGGATCCATTGGCCTATGCCTCGGAATGGAAAAAAAATCATTCCGGGAAAGTCGTCGGCTATATGTGCTCTTATGCCCCGGAAGAAATCATCTGGGCTTTTGGCGCATTGCCGTTCAGGCTGATGGGAACAAAAAACGCCATTGAACGGGCGGATGCGCATCTGCAAGCCTATTGCTGCAGCCTAGTGAGGGGGTCTCTGGAAGACGCCCTCACCGGCCGGCTCGATTTTCTGGACGGCATGGTTTTTCCGCATACCTGCGATTCCATCCAGCGGCTGTCCGACATCTGGCGCATCAACGTTAAAAATTGCTTTCATGCCGATATTGTTCTCCCCGTAAAACTGGATAGTGACAGCGCATCGGACTATCTGATAGCGACATTCAAGAAACTGATAACAGACCTTGAAAACTGGCTTGGGAGAAGTGTCACCGGAAAGATACTTGGGGAGGCGGTGGATCTCTATAATGAAATCCGATCCCATCTGAATGCCCTGTATATGCTGAGACAAGCCCACCCGGGAGTGATTGCCGGAAGCGATTTTCACGCCATTGTTCAAGCATCCATGTGGATGGACCGGGAGGCGTTCTGTAAAATCTTATCCGGCATCGTTCGCTGTTTAAAAGAGCAAACCGCAGCCGGTTCTTTTCAGGGAAAACGCATCGTTCTTTCAGGAGGGGTCTGCAACGTACCGGATATCTATTCCATCCTTGAAACAGCCGGAGCCGCTGTTGTTGGAGAAGACGTCTGCACCGGCGACCGGTTTTTCCAGGGAAATATCCCGATGCAAGGCGATATGGTGGAAAATATCGCCAGGCGATATTCGGATCGCATCGTTTGCCCTGCCAAACATCATGGGCTGTTCAGCCGGGGCCATCACCTGATTCAGAAAGTCAAGGAAACCCGGGCGGACGGGGTCCTTTTTCTGTTCCTTAAATTCTGCGATCCCCACGGCTTCGACTATCCCTATATAAAAGAAATGCTGGATCAGGAAGGAATTCCGAGCATGCTTTATGAAATCGAAGACCGGAATTTATCCGAAGGCCAGTTCAAAACCCGCTGCGAGGCATTTATCGAAATGCTGTAAGGCTCAGGCGCCCCGCCCTTTAAAGGTTACGGTGTTAATTCCCTTTTTCACTGACGTCGGTGTTCAGCCGGTGGAGATGGAAAGTGTCTACACCCAAGCTCCGGCGACAGAGCTCGACCAGGTGATCATGGTGGGTAAAGAGAAAGATTTGGGTACGCCGGGCCAATGCAGCCAGTTGCGGAAGAATGGCGGAGGCCCGTTCATCATCGAAGGTGATCAATAAATCATCCAGGATAAGGGGCATCGGCTCATGCTGTTCGAGATAACGATCGAGCGCAGCCAGACGAAGGGCCAGGTAAAGTTGATCCCTGGAGCCGTCGCTCATCCCCGAAATCGGAACCGAGGACTGATCCGGGCGCAGCCCCACCAGGACAGGGACATCGTCCGCATTGAATTCCGCGCCAAGGCCTGCGAACGCGCCCCGGGTGATGCGCTGAAAGACCCGGCCCGATTTTTCCAGCAAGGGGCCCTGGTTTTCCTTCCGGAACCGCTCGATCTGGATTTGCAGGAAATATACAGCCAGACGCAAGCGCACAAACCGGGAGGCACCCTGCTTCAATCGCTCAGCAATAGACTCGGCCTGCTGACGATAGTTCGCGGCTGCGTCCCCGGCAGCTTCAAGCACCTGCTTCTGACCTTTAAGTTCGGACAAAGTATCGCGGACCGCCTGGAGCGCTGTTTCCATATCAATTTTCCGGCGCTGGAGCATGCCCTTTCTCTGGGGAAGCGCCTCAATATTTTCCACCCTGACGCAGGCGAGGAATTCATCCACAGTTTGGTTACGAGCCAGGCCACTTAGTGTGTCGCGGAAGGTGGCGATCTGACACTGGGCCTGGTCCCGCAACTCCAGATTCGCGAGCAACGGTTCCAATGCTTCAACAGTTTCAAGCTTTGCCAGGCGGGTCAGCGCTTCCAGCGCCTGAACCGCTTGGACCGAGGACTCTTGAATGTCCGTCAGGTCGCCTTTTGCCTCATTGATCTGCCCCGCAAGCTGGTTGTAACGGGTTTGGGCTTCCCGGCCCTTGGTAAGTGCATCCCACAGCCTGGATACCTGGGCTTCGGTCGTATCGCCCTTGATTCCAAGCGCGTTACAGCGATCGTTCACAGCCTGTTCGTATTGCCGGACCGCCTGGGTTGTTTTTTGCGACTTGCTGGTTAATTTTTTCCAGGTATCGAATTTTGCAAGGATTTCCGTTCGTTCCCGAAGAAGAGCCAGCCCGGAATTGGGAGAAATATCTTCCGGCAGCCCAATCGCCTGACACCGTGACTTCCATTTGTCCGATGCCGCATCGCCTGCTTTGCTGACTCGCGCGCTGTTCTGATGGAAAATTTCCAACTGACTTTTGAGCGTCTGCAGTTGTTCAGCGATCACGATTCGCCGGCCTGTTGACTCTTCTTCCTGCTGGACCCGCTGCCTGGCCTTTTCAAAAAGCAGTTCAAACTCCTTTTCCT
>CAIVVZ010000349.1 GCA_903909505.1 uncultured Desulfobacteraceae bacterium | reverse complement strand
TCCATCTTTCCGAACACGGCTTCTTGCCTACGCCTCGTGTCCGCCCTGCTGGCCGAGTGCGACGAAGAGTGGATGTCTGGTCAGATATACCTCAACCTAAGGGGTGAACACACTGTCGGCGAAGAAAGCCGCCTGGTGAAATTTTACAGAAAAAAGTTGCGCGGCCCCTTCGCCGCCCCCCTTCACACAATTGCGCAAGCGCCTGATAAGACACCCAAAGGTTACGAGCGACCATTGCCGGCCAATCCCCGCCCGTCGCCAGACGGACCGCCTCTTCCTTAAACTCAAGCGTGTCGCGCGCCCGCGTTGCTTTCGTTATCTCGCCTCCTGGCCGTAACCGAGTTTACACGGCTATGGGAGGCGCCGCTCAGGGGTAAGGTCAGTTCACCCGAAGGGAAGGCCAGGGACAAACCCATTTTTCGTACCCTGTTAATGCTTGATTTTGATTTCGTCGTCATTTACGATTAGAAACGTATATGTGTTTATTTATACTCACTTTATGAGGCAGATGTGAGCATCATTCAAAGCTTGTGGATCGGCAGCCGTCTGAGTGGTCAAGAAATACTGTCGATACGATCGTTTCTGGCAAATGGTCATGAGTATCATCTTTATGTTTATGACGATATTGGCCCCGTTCCAGCCGGAACAATAATAAAAGATGCCAGAATAATTCTTGATGTGGAACATGCCCATAGGGATAGATTTGGAACTTATTGTTTTCTTTCTGATAAATTTCGCTACAAACTTCTCATGAGTCGAGGAGGGTGGTGGGTAGATACCGATATAATCTGCGTAAAACCATTTAATATTAGTGATGATTATTTTTTTTGTTACATGAATAATAATGAAGTTGCAAATACCGTAATAAAAGTTCCGCCATATTCAAATATTATTATCAATATGGATTTAGAGTCGTCATTAATTGATGATCATTTAAGTTGGGGGATAATTGGCTCCGATCTTCTTACAAGAACACTAAGAAAGCCACAATTTCAACCCTTGCAACGATTTATCCACGCTCCGGATGCTATTTTTCCGATTCCACATAACAAGTGGCAATATATCTTTTTCAAAGAATTTTCTGATATTCCATCACTTATTTCATCAGAAACCTATGGAATTCATTTAAGTAATCAAATGATTAATTTGAACAAACAAAACGCTGAAAGCAACGGATTTAATATGGATCGCAACAGAATTTTCCCAGAAAATACTATTTTCGGATACTATCAGAAACTTTATCTGTAATAATGTATCTATATTTTATAATAAATAATTGCCATAACCATGGCCCATGATTAATTGCGCTCGTGTTCTAACCGCAACGAACGATTCCCTGAGGGACTCGTTCGTGCGATTCTGGGGGCATGAGAACCGGCGTTACGGTTCAGCTTTCGCCTGAGGATCGGGTTCGGCTGAACAAACGGGTCGCGAACCGAAACACCCCGAAGAAGCATGCCTGGCGTGCCGAGATCGTCCTGCTGACGGCGGATGGCGTTGGTACGATGGAGATCATGAGGCGCACGGGCCAATCGAAACCGACGGTCTGGCGCTGGCAGGGGTGGTTCAGCGAAGTCGGCGTTGACGGCTTGCTGCGGGACAAGACCCGCCCGCCGGGCAAAAAGCCATTGTCGGCAGTGGTGGTCCGACAGGTGGTGACGAAGACGACAACCGAACGGCCGGCCGATGCGACGCACTGGAGCGCGCGATGGCAAAGGCGGTCGGAAATTGCGGTCAGCAGCGTCCAGAAAATCTGGAAGGCGCACGGGCTCAAGCCGCATCTGGTTCGGACCTTTAAGCTGTCCAACGATCCGAACTTCGAGGCCAAACTTGTCGATATCGTCGGCCTTTACCTCAATCCGCCGGAGAAGGCGCTGGTGCTGTCGGTGGTTCGTGCAACATGGCTTCTGTAAATTCGTTGCCCCCGGATATCGCCAGGGCGACGAAACCCAGCAATATTCACAGGCGACTTCTTCGGAGTATTACTTTGATACCCAACGAAGGAGTTGACAATT
>CAIVVZ010000348.1 GCA_903909505.1 uncultured Desulfobacteraceae bacterium | reverse complement strand
GGCGGAAGACCGTCGGTATCTGAAGCCCAATGGGAAGAAATTACTTCAGACGGTACCGGTGGAAAATATGTTGTTGTCAGCCAAGGTGCACGAATATACGAATTTCGATACATTCGGAAAAAAGATGGAAAGGTATTTAAATTCGAAGAAGACTTGGAGGCATCCACTGAAGAGGGGTGTGAATGGAACAAAAAATAGATACGGTTAAAATCGAGGCGTAACCCGTAAGGTTTGATCCAAACCCAGTTTCCCAAGACTGAAATCGAAGCCATCATGGCCGCTAAATAATGGTGTGGCTCGGGGTCGAGCCATGGTAACCCATTTCGTCTATTACCATGATAAATGCCAAGGGAGATAATCATGCCGAATCCAAACATTTCGAGGGGGAATAGGGATGCTGTAAGGTTTTAAGGTTTCGGGGAAATTCCGGGGACACCGCATCTAATTTTGACCCAAAAATGCACCGGATAAACAGGTGCTTGTCGCGTTGTGCAGAAAGAAAAGATGCAGATTCTGATCAAAATCATTATCAGCCTGATTGTGATAGTCGCTGCCACGTCGATCGGGAAGAGACAGCCATCCGCTGCAGGCCTTATTGGCGTTATGCCGCTGACCGGTGCGCTTGTTCTGGTGTGGGTATATTTGGAGAACAAAGGTGATCCGCAAACCATGCAGGACTTTGCCAAGGGGGCACTGTGGGGGATTTTGCCGAGCATCCTTTTCTTTCTCGTGGCTTTCGTCTGTTTTAAAAAGCACCTTCCACTTCCCATTGTCCTTATCGCAAGTTTCGGCGTGTGGCTGGGGGCGGCTATTGTCCACCAGTGGATATTGAAATGAAAGAAAAGTCATTTCAACGGCGAAAGGTGGAACCGTATCCCAAATCGTTCCGATTGATTTTGATTTATCATCAGGTAACCATATTAACAAATGGAGGTCGTCATGTCTCTGGTATTGAGTGAACTCGATCAGGAAATAGGCATCATCACGCTGAACAATCCGGAAAAAAGAAATTGCCTAAGTCATGCCTTGATACAGGATTTTTTCGCCGCACTTGACAATTTCGAGCAGTCGGGAGTCCGAGTTATTATTCTACGCGCAAGGGCGGGGATAAAGGTCTGGAGCGCAGGTCATGATGTGAGCGAACTTCCTAAACCCGGTCGCGATCCTCTCCCTTACAACAGTCCTTTTGAGCAACTGCTACGTCGCGTCCAGGACTACCCGGACCCGATTATTGCCATGATTGAGGGCGGTGTGTGGGGCGGCGGCTGTGATCTGGCTCTTTCATGCGACATGCTGGTTGGTTGCGAGACGGCTTCCTTTGCGATGACACCCGCCAAGATCGGCATTCCCTACAATCCGTCCGGCATGATTCACTTCATTAACGTCATCGGATTGAACAAAGCCAAGGAAATGTTTTTCACGGCGGCGCCCATGACGGCTTCTGAAGCGCTGAACCTCGGTATCTTGAATCATCTTGTGGCGGTCGAAGAGTTGGAATCGTTCACGAGAGCGCTTGCCGGAAAAATAGTAAAGAATTCGCCCCTCGCCATTCGCGCACTCAAACAGGAATTTCGCCTGCTTTCCAAAGGGCATCCCATTGATGCCGAGACATTCGAGAAAATCGGAGCGATTCGACGCTGTGTATATGACAGCAAAGATTACTGTGAGGGCATTCTGGCCTTTCATGAAAAACGTCTGCCCCGGTTTCGAGGCGAGTAGCCACTTTCAAAGCGGAACATTGATGGCGAAGGCAAAGCCACATTAAATCCTGGGGCATGTTTAGCACATTACTTACAGACTGAAGCGTACGTGACGATAGTCGTCATCACATCAAAAACCACAGGAGACCATCAAGAATGAGAAACATGAAAAACACTTTGAAGCAAACAATATTGTTCGTGATGATATGCGCGTGGATGATAACACCTGTCATGGCGGTGGCCGATGGCGGCGAATTCTATGGCTCTTATCTTACAACCATTACCTTGGACGGTAAATTCGCATCACGATCCGTGTTGACTTTCCATTCAGATCGGACCATGTCGGTCGTGGATTCCGCTCAAATCAGGCAGGATTTGATGTTCAGCGAACAACAGGGTGCCTGGAAGAAACACGGCAACCATGTAATTGGCCAAACGATCGATTTCACCTTCACGCCGACTCCGGGTCTTGCACGAAATGATTATGATTTGATTGTCGATGAGCAAAATGCCAAACTGAATGGTCACATCGAACTGAGAATTTATGAGATGGACGGCGATCCGCTACATGATGATGGTGTTCTGATTGGAATCTACGATCTGACTGGCACGCGACTAAAAATCAAGAAACCGAATAAATAATTTCGAGGTTCGGGATCGGGCCATGAAAGGCTGAAACCGTCTTCAGAGAAAACCCGGGAAGCGGCAGCCATAAAAGGCCGGAGTCGCAGAGTCGGGCCATGGTAATATATTCACTTAGCTGGCCATTAACCGAATAATTGAGTGTTTTCTGGCGCCATAACAGCTTTTTCGATGGCAGAAAGAGGAACTTTGCGGAACACCGATGGCGAGGGCAAAGCGCCATTACATCCCATGGCATGTTTGGTACATTACCCACAGATGTTACAAATGGGGTTCTTGCTCAAGTTTGTCAAAGATTCTCAACGGCTATAGAAGGGGGGTGGGGGGGACGTCTGTTGAGGGACATCATTTATACCGGCTCCCGCGACTATAAACGATATGTTGACAGGAGAGAATATGATCATGAGCAAATCATTGGTTTCCGAGTTATTGGCGGATGCAACATCCCGGAGGATTTTTCCTGCCTTGAGCACGGGCGTCATAGCAGCCATCCTGTTTGTCATCTTTGAGCTCTTATTCGCCGCAATGATCTATTCGGGAAGCCTCTCCAGCTTGGCAACCCGCGGCGCAGGGCTGACACTCTGCGGTGGGTTCCTGATCTGCCTGTTCGCCGCCCTTACCAGCAGATTCAGAGCAACAGTCTCTATGCCGCAGGACGCTCCGGCTGCCGTCCTTTCAACCATGGCCCTGACAATCGCGGCAACCCTGGGGGAGAATGCCTCCATGGATGCCAAGTTTATGACTGTAGCTGCGGTGCTCGCTCTCTCGGCGTTTTTGACCGGTGCAGCCTTCATTTGCATAGGAAGGTTCCGCCTCGCCAACTTGCTTCGTTTTATGCCTTTTCCTGTTGTGGGCGGTTTCGTCGCGGGGATTGGCTGGTTATTCATTGTAGGTGGCATGGCCGTTATGTGCGGTATACCGGTTTCCTTGAATACGCTTTCGAGCCTGGCCACTCCGGATATGATTCTCAAGTGGCTGTCCGGAGTGGTATACGGCGTGACTCTATTCACGGTCACACTGCGGTATTCCCATGTCCTTATCCTTCCCGGATCGCTTGTTGTGGGCGTGGGGCTATTCTACGCCGCCATCGCCGTCGGCGGGATG
>CAIVVZ010000347.1 GCA_903909505.1 uncultured Desulfobacteraceae bacterium | reverse complement strand
GGATTCTGAATACCGAACTCTACAGGAATCTGGATAAGTACCTCATTATCCATTGGGATTAAGTATGTTTGCTGGAAAATAATCCCATCCAACATAAAATTCGGGAAAATAAAGTTGTTTCGAACTCAATTAAAGTTAAAAGGCAAGGTGTTTATACGTTTCTGCTGGCCGTTTTGTCCCATATGCGCTCGCTACCCCATTATGATCAAAATCCGTGCAAAAGTGTCTGAAAATAGTGTTTTCTCCAAAAAACAATGATTTAATCTCACAGTTAAATTTTCTGGAATAATCCTGGCAGAAACGGTTCTGCTTGCCGTTTTCGCCCGAATACACCTGTTACCCCTAACTGAGAATCAGGCATCCATCCTATCATGGGTTGTGCATCCTTCGAGAATTTCAATAGCTTTGCCGATGCCATCTTCGGCGCGAATGTGCTCGCCCAATGATTTAGCACGTATCAGGATGCCTGTGTCCGTGACAGCAAGAGAGATAGCTTCTGCTAACCGCGGGGCTGTCAATTGACGGCGGGGTATCGGTAGAGGACCGACACCTAATTCTGCCACTCGCTGAGCCCAGAACGGTTGATCGCCAATGTGCGGCACAAGCACAGATGGTATGCCGGCGCGAAAACCAGCCCCTGTCGTTCCTGATCCGCCATGGTGCACGACGGCTGATACGCGGGGAAATAACCAGGCGTGATGAACAGCCTCCAATGTATATAAATTGGCAGACAGGCTCTCCTTTTCCAATCCGCCCCAGCCTGTGACGAGAAGGCCGCGCTGTCCCGATTGTTCGAGCGCATCACTGACAAGCCGGGTTGTTTGCCGGGGGCTGCGATTCGCCATGCTGCCGAAGCCGACATATACTGGCAGTTGGCCGGACTCTAAAAATTCAACCAACGGGGCAGGTGGTTGCCAATCCAATTTGGGATCGAGAAACCAATAACCGGTGACGTGGATATGTTCACCCCAATCCGATGGCTTGGGAAACACCAGGGGACTGTACCCACCCAGAACGGGTACGGGGCGTCCGTGCAATTGGCCATAGGGAAATTTTCCAAAAGGGATGGGTGACAGATCAAGCTTTTCTCGCCGCCAGCGATTGATGAATGAGCCGGTAAGCGCTTGCAAAATCTGCTTCGACAAAAAGTAGGTTAATAAGTTATAACCCCCACCCAGGGAGATCGGTGGGAAAATGCCATCGGGATTGGGGTATGCACGTGTTGGAGCCAGCCCAGGAACGGATGTTGCCATGTAACAGGGCACACCTACCTTCTCTGCAACATGGTAAGCACCAATGCCGATGTATGAAAAGATGATCGTTTCTGCATCCTTGCACGACAACCACGTCCGTTCCATCAGAAGCGTAAGCATAGGCCTTATCGCGCGGAGCGCCTGCAAGGACCAGAGAAGGAAATTGCGGCCCGATTCCAGACTGGTTGTCATCATCAAATGAAGCGTATCGATGCCAAGTGGATAAAAATCCAGCCGGTACTCTCTAACGAGCGGCTCGAAATTATCAGGTGCAGCAAAGCGGATCCTGTGCCGACCTGTTTTCTGCAATCCTACCGCCAATGCAAGCAGGGGTTGTATATCACCACGTGAGCCAATAGCCAGAATCGTAATACGCATTGTGGATCTTTCTTTTTCGCAAGCAGAGTTACGGAATTCGTTTCTTACTTGTGTAACCCAAAATGAACTTTCCAGGCAGGGAGGTGACAACCAGCAGCAGATAAAGAGACAAAAATGGAAAGAGCCACAGATTTCACGCTCTCAGAATCATTCTATACCCTTCACGGTCACACCGAAGGCGTCCAGAGGACAAATTGCGGTTTTCTGCTTAAGAAAAAAAGCGAAATTTGTAACCGTGGGCACTATATAACAATAGAACTAATGTAATTTTCCTTCACTAATCCTTCCAAAATTATCTCGTGATTATCTGCGATTAATAAGCGGAAATTATTGCTCATATCGTCCTTCCACTTTCGGATCAGGCTCATCTGGTATGGGGATGCATACCTCAATTCGCGTTCCATTCCCTGGTTCCGATATCACTTGAAATGATCCTCCAATCCGATCGGTCCTTTGGCGCATGGTGGTCAAACCAAACCCTCCGGATAAAAGCGCTTTTTCAACCACAAATCCCATCCCATTATCCTGAATAGCCAGCAGCAGGCGGTTATCCATCATCCTGTTAAATTCCACCCTCACTTTCGAAGCTTTGGCATGTTTCAACGAATTGTTGAGGGCTTCTATGGTAATTCGATACAAGTTTTCCTCAATTCGTTCCGGCAGGGGGGACAGCCAGGTTAAATCGATTTCCACCTCTTTATTTGATCTCCGCTCAACCAAATCAAATCGATTTTCCAAAGCACTGACCAGCCCCTGTAGAAGAACCTCGGAAGACCTTAATTCATAAACCATCAGACGCAAGTCAATTAATGCTTGCTGGGTAAGTTCCCCGATCTGGTTTAGAGAAGAATTTAGCTTGGAAAAATTACCCAGTTCGGCAAATTTTTGCGCTCCGGCGATATGCAGGTTTGCACTGAAAAGACCCTGGGTCACAGAATCATGCAGTTCGCGTGCCAACCGGGACCGTTCCTCCAAAACTGCGGCGTATTCTGCCCGTTTGTATAACCGGGTAAATTCTACAACCAGTGCCAGGTGATCGGCGATAAAAGAAAGCAAGATCATGTCTTCTTGAATGGCCTTTGCTCCATTTTCCCGGGCAATCACCAGGATACCGATCACACGATCTTGAACACGCATGGATGATCCAATGAAAGTAAGCTTTTTCTCAGGCATTTGTGTTTGCAGGGATCCGGAATTTGACACAAATTCCGGAATGATAACAGCTTTCTTATTATGGACCACAGAAGCTAAGAATTTATCAAATGAGGTATCAAGAAGCATCCTGGAATGATCCTGTCCAACCCCTTGAAAAACAACCAATTCTGGATGATCATCGCTTTCATCCAATAAAAAAATGGTTCCCCAGGTGGCTTTGACCGCTTCGAGGGTAAGAATTAGCGCTTGCTGAAGCGCCTGTTGTGAATCCAGGGTTTTGCTGGCTGCAGATGTGACCTGGTAAATACTATCCAATTCCTTTTCTCGGCGGGTAATCATTGTTTTCAGTTCCTCGGTTGCGTTCATCCGGTTGAGGGCATTTCCGGCGATTTCAGCCACAGCCGCCACCAGGTTGCACTGACCTGGCTCAAATGTCTCAGCCTGTTCAAACCCCAGGTAAATGAGACCGATGGAAGATGTGCCACTCTTCAAAGGATAAATGATCAGGGATGTTGGAGATTTGAAAAACGTATAAATCCAATCCGGAAGGGCATTCTTGAGTTCCAGATTAAAGTGATTTATGAACACAGGTTGCCCGGTTTGAATAACCTGACCCAAAAAGCCGTTGTTAGCCGCCATATTGATCCCATACCAATACTGGCTGACACCAAATGCTTGATCGAAGATCAACCTATTTCCATCAAATAAGGCAAGGGTTGCTTGCTGTGCATTAATTAATGTCATCAGTTTCTGCAAAACAATCTTTACCAGTTCGGTTCGTGTTTCTGCCTGGCGCATACTGGTCGAAATTGCAGTGATTATTTCCATTTCCTGGACTCTATGCTGGCTTTCTTCCTTTTGATGAACAAGATCAAGCTCAGCTAGTTTGCGTTCACTGATATCGGTTAACGTCACCCGACACGCTTTGCGTGGCGCGTCAATGGCATCTGGTACAGTCGATGGTGTCATTGGGTCCTTCACGGCAGTGGCCGCCATGTGCGCCCAAAATGCCGTTCCATCTATTTTTCGCAAACGCAGATCACAATTCTGTGGTTCCTCTGTTTCAAGCAACTGTTTGCGGTGCAAATAGTAGATGTCCTGGTCTTCTTTTAGAATGAAGCGGGTTATTGGCTGCCTGACCAGCGCGCTGCGGTGGGGCATTCCCAGCAGGCATGATGCAGTGAGATTGGCTTCCAGAATCAACCCGTTTTCG
>CAIVVZ010000346.1 GCA_903909505.1 uncultured Desulfobacteraceae bacterium | reverse complement strand
TCGCCTGCCGCAGCGCTTCAATGTTCTCAGCGGAAACATCGCTAGTGATTCCTTGTGCCGGAGCTACGATGTAACCGCCATCCTTGCCAAGAATATCCACCGCATGGCGGACGTCCTCACGAACCTCTGCCGCAGTTCCAAACGGCAGAGACCCTGACGTCGAGATGCCACCGTAAAATACCAGTTTCTTCCCATACTTCGTTTTAAGCTCGTTAATATCCATCGCGTCAGGCTGAACCGGATGCAGTACACTGACACCCAGTTCCGCCAGTTCACCAACAATCGGAGTAATGTGGCCGCAACAGTGAAACAATACCGGGATTCCAGCATCCTGATATACCTGAAAAATTCTTTTGAGCCGTGGTTTCATCAATGCCCGCCACATTTCCGGCGAGAAAAGCATGCCGGTCTTTCCGCCATAATCATCTGCAATTCGACCGCAAGCCACGCCGGCGTTAACGTATCTTTCAGCAATTCTCACCGAATAATCGGTGATTTTGTCCAACAAAGTTTCAGCAAAATCCGGCGCAACCACCATATCCATCATGAAATTCTCGAACCCGCGAACTAGCCAGGCCCTTTCAAATAATGAGAAAATTTGATAGGAAGTCACTAGATACTCATCCCCGAAGTCAGCGACAACTTCTTTGGCCCGGTCGAGCAACCCCCGCTCGTTCGGATCAGGAAATTTGTAGGACGGCCACCGGGACATGTCGACTAGGGGATAGCTCACTGGCGACGGTCCTTCCGATACGTTTTCGAACCCCGTTCCCCAGTCATCGTAGGAAATATCGCCCTGCCCCACTTTACGAGCCTTTATATTGCCGACGGCATCGTTCAGATACGCATAAATGATGTGATTGCCAAGAAACGGCGCCATCTCTCGATCACCATTCAGATTCCAATGCTTGGACATTTTGTCCTGGCAGGCTCCGGAAAAATCAATCTGTGTGGGCAGCCGGTCGATTTCCTGCCGTTTTATGGTCCGAAGAATTCTTTGTTTGGGAGTTAGGCCTGTTGACACTGCAATTCCTTCTTTCTTAATTACAGAGTGACAATCCAGTCCATTTATCCATCGGATTCTATCCGCCCAAATAGCTTTTCTGCACCCGCTCGTTGTTCAACAGATCTTCACATTTCTCGCACATTATGATTTCCCCGGTCTCGAGAACATACCCTCGGTCGGCTATACTCAATGCAGCCTTAGAGTTCTGTTCAACCAGCAGAATCGGCATCCCTTCCTTGTTGATTTCACGAATAATCCGGAAAACCTCACGCACAATCAGCGGCGCAAGACCAAGAGACGGTTCATCCATTAAGATAAGTTTGGGCCTGGACATCAGGGCACGGGCAATGGCAAGCATCTGCTGCTCGCCGCCGCTCAGGGTTCCCCCCAGTTGTTTTTCCCTCTCCTGCAAACGCGGAAACCGGCGGTACATGTCTTCGATATCGTTTTTGATTCCATTGTTGTCGTTACGCAGGTAAGCTCCCATCATCAGGTTTTCCTTTACGGTCAGGTGAGGAAAAATGTGTCGGCCTTCCAACACTTGTGTCATACCGCTTTGGGAAACTTCATGAGGCTTCATCCCGTTCAGGGTTTTCCCCATAAAGACCACCGAGCCACTCTCGTAATCTCCCAACAAACCGGAGAGGCAACGGAGAATCGTCGTCTTACCTGCACCGTTAGCGCCAATCAACGCAACGATTTCTCCTTCACCGATATGCAGCGTGATGCCTTTGAGCGCACAAATTTTCCCGTAAGAGTATCGTAAGTCATTGACTTCCAATATGTTTGGCATCAGATATCATCTCCCAGATATGCCTTGATTACTTCGGGATTTGATTGGATATCGCCCGGCTCCCCCTGCGCAATCAATTTGCCGAAATTCAGCACAAAGAGGTATTCGGTCAACCCCATGACCAGTTTCATGTCATGCTCCACAACTAGGATGGTGATGCCGAAACTCCTGATTTTGCGAATAAATTCGATCAGATCGACCTTTTCCTTAGTGTTCATGCCAGCAGCCGGCTCATCAAGCAGGAGCAGTTTCGGGTCACTGGCTATGCCGCGACAGATTTCCAGACGCCGCTGCTCGCCGTAGGATAAATTTTTCGAAGTTTCTTCCGCTTTATTCTCCAACCCGACCATTTTTAAAATGTCCATGGCTTTTTCCCGGAGCTCTTTTTCCTCCCGCCTTTGGGTTGGTGTTCGGAATATGCTGCCAACTATGCCCGCCGATAAACGTGGATGCTTCCCCACCATGATGTTTTCCAGCACGGTCATGCTGCGAAACAGGTTAATGTTCTGATAGGTCCGGGCAATTCCGTAATTATTGATCTGATAAGGGTGCAGGCCGTCAATCCTGCGATTCTGAAACAGGATAGCGCCGCAAAAAGGTTTATAATGACCTGCAATTACGTTGAACAAAGTCGTTTTTCCTGCGCCATTCGGACCAATCAGGCCGCAAATGTCGTTTTCTTTGATCTGCAGTGTCACTTGATCCACAGCAGTCAAGCCGCCAAATTTCATCGTCACACTTTCAAGGCTTATCAGCAAAGCGTTTCACCACCTTGAACAGATTCCCCCGGAACATTCTGACCGCGCCCACAAGTCCGGCCGGCACATAAATGACCGCCACCACGATGAAGATCCCATACACCAGCATCTGATAAGATCCCAATGCCTGGAAGGTTTCATTGATAAAGATAATTACCACGGACCCGATGATAGGGCCGACAAAAGTCCCCATCCCTCCACAGAGAACGGCCGTGAGAAACAAGACCGATTGATCCAACGTAAACGACTCCGGACTGATAAATCCTACGTAATGTGCGTATAAAGCGCCGGCGATTCCAGTAAACATGGCACTGGAGGCAAAAGCCACGGTTTTGTAATACGTCACGTTGATTCCCACGGCATTGGCGGCGTCAGTGCTCTCCCGAATGGCGATGAAGGCGCGTCCGATTCGGGAATCAACAATGTGTTTCTTTACAATCAGAGAAAGAATGACAAACGCCAGAATGATGTAGTAGTAGCTGATACCATCAAAGACATACGAACCAATGCGAGGCATAGGGATCAACTTGACTCCTGTAAAGCCGCCTGTTAGCTCCGGCAGGTTGATGATCGCCTGATGGGTCAGTTCGCCGATACCAATTGTTACCAGTGCTAGGAACATGTGCACCAGCTTGGAAATCGGAATGGCGATCAGAGCCGCGAACACCGTGGCGAGCACCCCGCCCATGAGGATTCCGAACCAGACACTGACTCCGAGTTTTGTGGTCAAAATCGCTGATGTATATGCGCCAACTGCGTAAAACGCTGCGTGTCCGATAGAAATCTGGCCGGAATAGCCAAACAGAAGGTCCAGCCCGGAGGAGGCGATGACAAATATGCCGGATAAACAAAGCACGAGCATTAAATAGGCATTGTTCCCCAACATCACAGGCAGACCCGCTAAAAAGACAACGAATGCCATTGCGATGAACAGATTTTTGTGTCGGGCCAAAATGTTGCACCCTCCCTAAAACAATCGATTCGCCGATTACGACTCGATAATCTTCTCGTTAAAAATACCAGTCGGTTTCAATACCAAGAACACGATGAACACGGAAAACGCGATGAAATCCTTATAGGTGGAAGAAAGGTATCCTGCCGCCATCGTTTCGATTACACCGATGATGAGTCCACCCAAGATGGCACCGTACATATTGCCGTATCCGCCGATGACGGCGGCCGCAAATCCTTTCAGGCCGATCAGGGCTCCCATCAGCATGTACACCCCGTATACGGGACCGATGATGATGCCGCTCACAGCGGCCAAAGCAGACGATATGGCCCAACTCAGGCCTTTGGCAAAGGAGACATTGATCCCGCAAACATTGGCGGCGCTGCTATCTTGAGCGGCGGCCCGCATGGCCGTACCCAATTTGGTGTTGTTCATGAATAGATGCAGCAATACCATGCACCCCAAAGCGACAACTATCCCCGAAATTGACTCTGGGGCCACTTTTACCATGCCAAATTCAAGATATTCCACGTTAAAGATGGGCGGAAACTGCTGGATTTCACTTGTCCAAATAATCGCCGCCACGTTTTGCAGTGCGATCGATATGCCAATTGTTGCCAAAACCACATGGATTGCGGTTCCACCACGTCCCAAGATTGTCCGGATAATCGTCTTTTCGAACAAGAAACCGAACAGGAACATGATAAACATTGTCGCCAGTAGAGCCACAACAAATGGGAGATGAAACAGCTTAAAAAAGGTATAACCCAAAAAAGCCCCAATCATTAAGATTTCGCCCTGGGCAAACGACATAAGCCCCGACGTTTTATAGATAAGTCCATATCCAAGCCCCAACAGTCCATAAATTCCGCCGAGCATAATGGCACCGATCAGCAATTGAATAAACATATCGTTCCACATCCCCCAGTACCTGAAAAATTCAAGAGGCCGCTGAAAGAGTCCTTTCCTGTCTAATTGCCTCACCGACACGTCCGGGACCCCTTCAGTCAGCCCTTGCTTTTGCCTTGACTAGTCTATCTGCAAAACTTTGCCATTCTTAATGACGAAGAGGTTGGCAGTTTTTATGCCATCACCCTTGGCTCCCTTGAAGTTGAACTTCCCGCCAAGCCCTACGTAATCATCGATATTTTCGATCGAGTCACGTATTTTCGTGCCGTCCAATGATTTCGCGTTTGTAATCGCCTTGATCAATATCTTCATTCCGTCATAGGCGCGGTAGGTGTTTTCACTCATCGGCGCTTCTTTGTATTCCGCGAAATATGCTTCCAGGAATTTTTGGATCTGGGGATCCTTAAAGTTCTTGATGTCCTCCTTGGTATCCGGCAATACATAAGGAGCTACGAAATATACATCGTTTGCTGCGTCTCCGGCAATCTCCCGCACCGGTTTGGCCGAAAACGAAGTGTCACCGATCAGAGGCTTGGTAAATCCGGCTTTGCGCAATTGTTTTACAATGGGTCCCGCGTCATTGGACAGCACAGCCAAAAACACTGTATCAGCACCAGACTGGACTATCTTGGCGCTTTGGCCTGTAAAATCCTGGTCGCCTGGTTTATGCGTTTCGACAGCGACGATTTCGTAACCGCCGGCTTTCTCCAACATTTCGACCATGTCTTTCTTGAAACCGATACCGAATTCATCGTTGATGTGGAATATGGCAACTTTCTTCACATTCAGTTTCTTGAAAAGTTTTAGGGATTCCAGTCCAAGATAATAGGTGTTGACAACCGGACGGAAGACGTATGTCCATCCCTGTCTGGTCCATGAGGCGCCTACGGCGGCTCCCATCAAAGGTATTTTCGCCTGTTCCACCGTGGGGCCGACTGCAAAGATGGAGTTGCTCAACTGAGGTCCATAAATCGCGTTTACCTTATCTTGGGTAATCAGGCGGGTAACTGCCTTCATCGCCTCAGCGGGCACTCCCTTTTCGTCATACATGATGAGCTCTACCGGCTTCCCGTTGATCTTGCCGTCGATTTCCTTCAGCGCAAGATCGATCCCGCGTCTGGAGTCGATGCCCATTTGTGCTCCGGGGCCTGTAAGATAAAGGGCAACGCCAATTTTTACCGTCTTTGCTTCTTCCCATGTCTTGTCTCCGCCTGCAGCCGTGGCGTCCTTGGCTGGAGCAGTTGCCGGACTACTGCCGCCGCAACCTGCCATCACTAATACCGCCGCCAGTGTGATCATTGCAAGAATGAACACGAGACCTTTCTTCATAATTGTTCCCCCTTCTATTTATTTTGGCACTTTCCGGTGGATTCCCGAACTTTGATCTCGACCTCAATGACTGGTCTGGTCTCAACCTCCCTCCCCTCTATAATGTCAATAAGCTTTTTAGCTGCATAGGCCCCCTTTGTGCTGGCGTGTTGGTCTATCGTTGTCAATGCCGGATTAAGCGATTCCGCCAGCGGAATATTATCATATCCGACAACCGAAAAGTCTCTGGGTACATTTTTTCCCGCTTGGGTCAGAGCACCGATCGCGCCGATCGCCATGAGATCGCTTGCCACAAAAACAGCCGTCATATCTGAATTCCGCGTAATGAGCCTGCTCATCGCATCAAAACCGTTCTGAATTGAACTATTACCTTCATCTACAAAACTGTTTTCGAACGGAATACCATGTCTCGCCAACGTTGCGCAATAACCGTCAAATCGATCCACGGTACTGGCTAGGTGGTTTGGGCCCTTGATAACACCGATTCGGCGATGCCCCAATTGAATGAGATGCTCTACGGCCAATTCTGCGCCGTGAACATTATTAATCTCAACGAAATTTATATCCGGTACATTGGGAACACGGGAAGTGGACACAAAAGGGGCGCCAATTTCCCTTATTCTGCCGATCATATTTCTATGGTCTTTTCCTGGGCTAATCAAAATAAACCCTACCACTCTCTTTTGTTTGAATACCGACACGTATTCTTCTTTATGATAGTGGCAGAGCATTAAATGATAGCCCGCTGCGTTGGTTTCCGATGAAACCCCACGCATAATTTCCGTGTTGAATGGATTGCCGAATATGTAGTTGGCGTCATAAGGGATGATCAAGCCTATCGTGTTTATACTGTTCTTTTTTGAAATCGCTGTGGCTGCAGCGTTGGGCTGGAATTCATACCGGCGAATTAATTCTTTTATTTTTTCCCGGGTCTCAGGCTTTACGTCAGGTTTATTATTTAACACCCTTGAAACTGTAGTTTTTGAAACGCCTGCCATCTTCGCTAGTTCCAAGATATTCGTCATGTTGTCACATCCAAATCCAGTTTCGCAACCGTTACCGGAACCGGTTACGAGAATATCGTACTGCAAACTATTTTTTTTGTCAATATGTTTTAGGAAAAAAGACTCCGCGGACTATATCCGGAACTTTTCTTTTTTCATGCAGCTACTTTAGAATCACACGGCTCTTAATCTTTTTACTATCCTGGCAGTTGATAACATTTAAAAATATCGCACTTTCACGCATTCGATGAACTTTCAGCAGTGGGCGAAATGTTTTTCATGGCAAAAGCCGCAATCCATATTGTTCGATAGTGCGGGATTTCCAAGCTGACTGTTCAAATTATCTTTTCAT
>CAIVVZ010000345.1 GCA_903909505.1 uncultured Desulfobacteraceae bacterium | reverse complement strand
GCCTTTCCCCGCCTGGCTGAAGACATTGAGGTATCCACCATGCTGTTTGACGATGCCATAGGAAATGGCGAGACCCAGCCCGGTTCCTTTTCCAATTTCTTTTGATGTAAAAAAAGGTTCGAATATTTTTTTCTGAATTTCAGCGTCCATTCCGCACCCTGTATCGGAAACCGTGATCCGTGCAAACATTCCAGGCTGTCCATATCCATACGCGGAAATAAACGCATCGTCGATCTCCTCGATTCCGGCCCCGATAGTCAGGTTTCCGCCCTTTGGCATGGCATCCCGGGCGTTTGTTACAAGATTCATCAATACCTGCTCGATCTGGGCACTGTCCGCCATCACCGTTAAGCACTTATCTGAAACATTCATGGTAAGACCAATATCCTCGCCGATTATCCGCAACAGCATCTTCTGAATGCCAACAATAATTTCATTGACTTTAACGGGCTTAACCTCCGCAACTTGCTTTCTGCTGAAGAGAAGCAGTCTGTTGGTCAGTTGCGCGGCCCTTTCTGCAGCGGCAATCACCTCATTCATCTGTTCCCTGAGAGGGCTGTCCATGCCCAGCCCGTCCAGCACGATCGATCCATACCCCATGATCACGTTGAGGATATTATTGAAATCGTGGGCGATCCCACCTGCCAACGTTCCGATCGCTTCCATCTTCTGCGCGTGTCGAAGCTGGTCTTCGAGCAGCAGTCTTTCTTCCTCCGCCTTTTTTTTCGGGGTGATGTCATGGATCGTATGAACAATCGTGGCCACGGCGCCGTCCTCATCGAGAACCGGGGACGTGGATACGGCCAGCCACTTATCCAGAGCGGGTTCAAATATCTCGATGTATTCCCGCCGGCTGGATTGCCCAGGATTTTCCAGCGGGCATCCGGCAATGGGGATGTCCTTGCCGTGGAAAACCTGAAAGCACTTCTTTCCGATCACTTCTTCCGCAGTTTTTCCCAAGAGCCTGCAGATCGCCCGGTTCACATTGAGGATCGTCCGATCCACACTGTGAATGGACACACCGTATGCCATGGCGTCGAAGGACACGGTCCATTGGCGCGCGGCAACCAAAATCTGATTTTCCATCTTCCTGCGGGCGATACGCTCCCCAACTTCCACCAATGCCCTTTTTACCGCCGGTACCAGCCGGGAGAGCCGGTGCTTCAGCACATAATCCGTGGCCCCGCTCTTCAGCGTATCAATGGCCGTCTCCTCCCCCAAGGTTCCGGATACGAAGATAAACGGAATATCGGAGAAACGCTCACTGACAACGGCCAGTGCGGACATACCGTCAAAGGCCGGGAGTACATAATCGGCCAGGACCAGATCAGTATCACCCCGTTCCAGAGCATGGATAAAATCCGGTTCCGTTTCGACCCTCTCGACAAGGCAGTCGGGCCACTGTTCCAGAAGTTTTTCACGAATCAGCTCGGCATCGTTCAAACTGTCTTCAAGATTCAAAATTCGCAGCGGGTCACCCATGTCAGCCTCCTTAAACGGTAAACAGCTTGCAAAGTTGTCACTTTCCTTGCGGGATAAAGTCGGCTCTTCAACACATAATCCGTGGCTCCGCATTTCAGCGAATCTATGGCCGATTCCTTCCCCATGACTCGACATCGACGGGGTATCCGCCTACCATCAAATTCGGACCGGCGGCGGCTCGTTGATGGCGGCCCAGAAAATACCCAGCGCCTTTACCGCCTCCATGAATTCCGCAAAATTGACCGGCTTGACCACATAAGCGTTGACCCCGTTCGCGTAACAGCATGCCAGATCACTTTCCTCACGGGATGAAGTCATGACCACCACTGGAATTGCCCGTAGCAGGGGATCGTTTCTGATCTCCTGGAGCACCTGCCTGCCATCCACCTTGGGCAGTTTGAGATCAAGCAGAATCAGGATCGGGTTGACCGGCTCCCGCCCGGAATAAACGCCTCGTCGATGCAGATAATCGAGGGCTTCCTCTCCATCCTTGAGCCACTTGATCTCGTTGGCCAGGTTGATTTCGGCCATAGCCTCCAGGGTCAACTCCGCATCGTTGGGACTGTCCTCCACCAGCAGAATCCGTTTCAGTTCAATCATATATTCCTCCCCTTATCACTTTACTCGGAAAAACAGACGTTAAAAAGAGCTGAGGGATAGCGGTTCTTCTTAACTTCTCGTTTTCTTATTTTCTCAACTTCTTCCATCAACCCGGGTCGTTGCCGGCAGCGAGAAATAAAAAACAGCCCCGGTTCCAACCACCCCTTCCGCCCAGGTCCGGCCGCCGTGTCTTTGAATGATCCTGCGGACATTGGCCAGACCGACACCGGTCCCCTCGAATTCCTCGGTGCGATGAAGCCGCTGAAACAGATTGAACAGCTTGTCATGGTACTTCATATCAAAGCCTGCGCCGTTATCCCTGACGGAAAAAATATGCTCTCCCGCATTCCCGGGAGTGCAGGCGATGCCGATCTCCGCCCTGATTTTTTTGCGGGTGAATTTGATGGCATTGGAGATCAGGTTCATCATGACGAGCTGAAGCATGGCGGGATCTCCCGTCACCTCGGGAAGCGGTCCGATCTTCCATACAATGTCATTCCCGCCGGTCTCTGTCTGGAGCATTTTCAGCACTGCCTGGGTCAGCTTGTCAAGGCTGACCCGGACAACCGTCATCTCGGCGCGCCCCATCCTTGAAAACGAGAGCAGATCATCCACCAGCTTGCTCATCTGAGTTGCCGAGTCCGAGATGACGGCCAGATAATGGCGAATCTTTTCATCAAAGGATTCCGGCACCCGCTTGTTCAAAAGTTCCACAAAACCGATCAGATGCCTGAGCGGAGCCCGCAGATCATGGGACACGGAATAGGAAAACATCTCCAGTTCCCGGTTGACCGCTTCAAGCTGGGCCGTGCGCTCGATAACGCGCCGCTCCAGCTCTTCATTCAGTTTCATAATTTTATCTTCCGCCTGTTCGCGCGCCACTATTTCCTTTTTCAGGTTATCGATCGAGGTATGGGAGGCTTTCAACCTGCCGGCCATCTCATTACCGGACCGGGCCAGGTCCGAAAGCTCATCATCGCCCTTTACTGCAATCCGGTGATCCAGGTTGCCTGCACCGATGATTCCAACCCCATGGGAGAGCGCCGCAATGCGTCCGGTCATCATTTTGTTGATGGCCACGGTATTGATGACGATCGCAAGCACGCCGCAGATGACAAATAAGACCGTAATGAGCACGCCTCTGTTGCGTGCATCGGTCGATGTTTGATGAGCCGATTCATACAGCCTGTCGATGCAGTCTTTCAAGACATAGGCCTTCATAAATCCATGCATAATCAGCCGCGTCTCGGCCTCGTTAAAAACGACCGCTTTTCCCCCTTCAGGCTCTGCTCGTGAAGATTTCTTCATTATCTCCGAGAAGATGGAAATTGTTGCATCAAAGTTCTTCCGTGCTTCCTGTAGCAGAATTTTATCCTTTGGACGCGAGAAATCATGATCCGCCTGGTCCAGCAGTTTCCGGAAGGTCTCGGACTTTGCCATCCACTGCGCTCTCGGCCGCTGTTCGGCATGCAGAAGGAATTCGTCCCGCAACAAAACCCGCTCAAAAACGATTTTCTGCATCTCATCACTCAGTCCCATTGCCTGATCCGCGCGGGAAATCACCCGGAGCGACCAGACAAATGAACCGAACATGACAACGATTGCGCCAAGGGATATCCAGGTGGTCAATTTCAGCCGGGTCCGGATTTTCATCTATTTACTCCTTACCTGATAATCCTGACGGCATCCGGTTTGACCGAGCGAAGGCCGTCAACATAAATGAAATCGAGATAATCGGGCATATCCTTACGCGCAGTCAATCCATTCTTAATAACCCATCGCGTCTGATCTTCGAGATCCACAAGCAAGGCCTGATCCAGGGTCACCCGAAAGGTGAAAATATCCCAGATTTCATCCAGAGCGGCTTTGTCCATCTGAATGAAATCGGCCACAAGCCGCCTGGCGTCATCTGGCTGCTGCTTTACGAACGTTTCAGCCCGGATCAGTGCACGCAGGACTTTCCGGACTGCTTCTGGATGATTTCTGACATAGTCCTGATCCGATGCAACACAGAAAACCTCTGTATAAAACGTCTCACCGTAAAATATGATACCGTTGTTCCCAAACTCCTTTAGCAGTTGACTTGAAGTGGGGTTCCAGGTGGAGACCGCATCAACCTTTCCGTTGCGGATGGCTTCGGACATTTCATCCGGTTTCATGTCGACAAACGTGACCTGTTCCCTGTCGATGCCGTGTATCAGCAGAAATGAATCCGCAAAGAAATCACTCGTCGTCCCCAGCGAGACACCGATATTTTTCCCCTTGAGATCAGCCGGCACCGCAATCCCCCGGTCTTTTCCGGCAACAATGGCTTCGTTCAGGTTTGAAGTCTGGATTGCGGTAAGCGCAGTAATTTTTCGGCCGTTCATAACGGCAAACATGAAAGGCGTATCCGCAGCGGTCGCCAAATCCGCCTTTCCTTCGATAAGGGCTTCGAGCGCCAATTTCCCGAAAGCATGGGGCTGGGGCGTGACATCCAGGCCCTCTTGGGCCAAGTACCCCTTTCCAAGGGCGATATACATGAGAACCGCATTCATTGCAGTGGAATACGCGATAATAATCTTTTCAGGCGGCCCGGCCCGTTCTCCTGCAGGCTTACAGCCGAATTGAAAGGATGTGAAGGTACCGAACGCGGCAAGTGTGAACACGGCAAAAAATGATCGAAATATCCTTTTTTTCATGAATCATTCCCCCTTTATGAATCAGGTAAACGTGCTGAAAACCAAAGGCTGTTGGTCCGGGCCCGGAAACCGTCAGATTCCGTGAAATCCCAAAGGTGACTGAAGCTCGACCTCGTCCTTAATATATTTCAGAAGGAGCCTGTACTGGATGACTGGTAAGACAACCACGGCTTTCAGGACATGGTTTTTCGTTTACAGCCATTGCGCGGAATTCTGCCTGAAATACTACTCCACACGCGGAACGTTTTTGAGAAAAAAGAAAGCATTCAACAATCGAATCGCTATCCAGATATTGATTCGATTGAGAGCTTGGGGATCAAAAAGATTTACTTCCATGCGCAGACTCCTGAGGCGCATTTTGGGCATACTTATCTCTTACGCTGTTCCTGATTCTGTTGCAAGAAATTTATGGCAAATCGGCGGGTTGCACTTCCGGTGTGATCATAGCAAGATCCCCTCTTCAATAGTCAGACGATTTCGCCCGGCTGTTTTGCCTTTGTACAACAAGGTATCCACTCTTTTGAAAAGGCATTCAATCGTATCGTCATCGTTGACGAGCGTGGCTCCAATCGAAATGCTGAAATTCAAGTTTCTTGTTCTGATAAAGTATTGAGGCATTCGCGACGACGGAGATATTTTCGGTTTTTATCTTGCTTTCGGGTTTTTTTACATCGTATAGAAAGGAACGGATTACCACCCTCAAAAAACCTTTTGAATACGGAGCGCTCTTATGGAGACCATCTATGATTTGAGTAAAATCACTCGCTCGCTGAAAACCGATGAGAAGGTGATCGCCTTTACGGGATTTTCCATTGACCATGATAATCAACCCGGCAAGGAAGGCGTGCTTAAAATATCCTCTTATTCCAGGCCGGACTGGAGTGGTTATTTGACCCTGACCTTTATCATGGACACCGAAGCAGACTCCCGAATTCAGGATGTTCTCACCCGCAATTTCTCCAGCATCAATGAAAACACCCTGCGGACGCATTTCAAGGAAGAATTTGAAACCATCTTTCGATGCCCGATGGATGCGCTGTCCAAATCGCCGGCATGGTATTTTGAAGAGATCAACATCTATTTCAAAGCCTTAAAGGGCAGAGAGCGCCGAATTATCGAACAGCATCTCATCCCCGCGCTGGAAAAGATGCTGCCATTTCGTTTTGATTCCGTGGAATGGTGGGATCAGCAGCCTCGTAAATCCGAGGCCGTTGCGTCATCCGCTAACAATAATAAGATAGAGGCTGGATCGCTGAAATCGGCATTGACAAAATGGTTCCGGTCGTTTTAATTGGATTTCTGGATAAAATTCATTCCATTCCGATCATCGGGGTGAGCATTGAGTTGATGACTGGAACACCCATGGGGACCTGCCTGCGGAATATCGATATAACACCCCTTTCCTGAAGGTTTTCCGGCAAAGGGGTGGTTCTGACCGTTAAAGGGCATGAATCCGGATAATTTCAAGTACGAGTTCCGTTGTCAGAATCATATCGCTCAGACGAATCCACTCCCGCACCGTATGCATATCCCTCATGCCGGTTCCCAAAACACCGGTCATGATTCCTTTTGAAAAAAAGACATTGGCATCCGCGCCGCCGCCGGTGATTTTGGGAATCAGCGTGCGTCCCAGATTCCGGGCGGCCTTCATGGCAAGGGTCACCACCGGGTGATCCTCGGGAATGTGGGTGCGGGTGAAGTCCGGCACAATCTCAACTTCCAGCCGGGGTCTGCCGGCTTCGGCGGACTGGGGGATATAATCCTGAACAGCGGTTTCAAAGGCAGATACAATGGTTCGGGTCAAATCCGCCAGCTTTTGGGGATCATGGCTTCTGACCTCGCCGTTTACCATCACCAGGCTGGGAATGATGTTGGTCGCCACACCTCCCTGAATCACTCCGATATTGCAGGTGGTTTCCTGATCGATACGGCCGAGCGTCAGGCCGGCAATGGCCTTACTGGCAATGGCGATGGCATTGATACCTTTTTCCGGAGCCGCGCCGGCGTGAGCATCTTTCCCATATACCACAAATCTCAGGTGATTGGCGCCTGGCGCGCGGGTGACGATTCCGGAGGTATCGGTTGCATCCAGCGCATAGCCGAATTTTGCGGTTAACCGGCTAAGATCCAGATTTTTAGCGCCCTGAAGCCCGACTTCCTCACAAATCGTCAGAACCACCTCCAGCGGGCCATGCGGGAGGCGTTCTTCCTGAAGCACCGTGAGCACCTCCAGTAAAATGGCAACGGCGCTTTTGTCATCCGCTCCCAGAATGGTCGTGCCGTCGCTGGTAAACACACCGTCCTGATAGACGGGTTTCACGCCATTTCCAGGTTCGACCGTATCCATGTGCGCATTCAGCATCAGGGCCGGAACATCCACGCTGCCCCTGAACCGCGCAATCAGATTCCCCGAGTTGCTGCCGACAGAGCTTCCGGCATTATCCACAAAGGTTTCCGCTCCCATGGCCTCGAGAATATTCTGAAGTTCACTGCAAATCGCCGCTTCATTTCTGGATACGCTGTCAATTTGGACCAGGCGGCTGAATGTCTCCGCCAGTCTTTCCGGATTGATCATTTGCATCTCCTCGTATCAATTATTCATGCTCTGGAGCGGTGCTGGAATCAACCCTCCCAGGCGAATAAACCGGTTATCGCCACCGCCGTTGTTGACCGCCATGATGACGGACTGACCCAGAAGGCCTCCAAAAAAAGCGCTGTCTCCGGCCTTTTTCCCGGGAACCGGAATCAGCCGGGTTGCCGTTGTTTTTTTGTTGATCACGCCAATGGCCATTTCATCCGCGATGATCGCGGCAATGGTTTCCGCTGACGTGTCGCCGGGAATGGCCACCATGTCGAGCCCCACGGAACAGACACTGGTCATGGCCTCGAGCTTTTCAATGGATAGGAATCCGGCTCTTGCCGCCTCGCCGATATTCAGATCTTCGCTGACCGGAATAAAGGCTCCGCTCAGCCCCCCCACATGAGAGCTGGCAAAGGCCCCGCCTTTTTTGACGGCATCGTTTAACATGGCAAGGGCGGCGGTGGATCCGGGAACACCGATGCTTTTCAGCCCCAGGCTTTGAAAAATCTCACCGACGCTGTCTCCGATATTGGGTGTCGGGGCAAGGCTGAGATCCACAACACCGAAGCGGATGCCCAGAACTTGCGCCACTTCCCGACCGATGAGCTCGCCGACACGGGTCACCTTGTAAGCGGTACGCTTGATGATTTCCGAAATCTGTCCCAGATCGGGCCTGGCATCGGATGCCAGGGCACGGTCGATGGCTTTTTTGACCACGCCGGGACCACTGACTCCGACATTAATGACCGCATCGGACTCGCCGATGCCCAGGTAGGCACCGGCCATGAACGGAATATCTTCGGGTATGTTGGCAAACACGCATAGCTTGGCGCATGCCAGGCCGTCCTGGTCGGCGGTTCTGCGGGCGGCTTCCTTGATGATTCTTCCCATCATCAGCACCGCATCCATGTTGATGCCAGCGCGTGTGGATGCCACGTTCACCGATGAACACACCCGATCTGTCTCTGCAAGCGCCTGGGGAATGGCCTCAATCAGGGCACGATCCCCTCTGGCAACCCCTTTTTGAACCAAAGCCGTAAATCCGCCGATGAAATCGACATTTACCGAAATAGCGGCCTCATTCAGTGTTTTGGCGATCTCCACCATTTCCTCGGAAGAAAACATGGCGCCCAGCACGGCAACGGGGCTGACGGATATTCGCTTGTTCACCACCGGAATGCCGTATTTGTCCCCGACCTGGTTACAAACCTGAACCAGGTTTTGAGCCAGTCCGGTGATTCTGGCAAAGATGTTATCCTTGAACCGGTTGATATCATGGCTGGCACATTCCAGAAGATTAATTCCCAGGGTAACGGTTCGAACATCAAGATGTTCGTTCTGAAGCATTTCCAGGGTTGATACAATTTCGCTCGTACTTAACATTTTTTCCTCGTCCTCACACCCGGTTAATGGCCTCAAAAATTTTTCGATGCTGAATGCTGATGACAAGGCCCAGCTCTGCCGCCTTGTCCCGAAGATCCCGGTGAAAAGCGTGAGAGTCGATATCCACCGGAACATCCACCTCATAGATCATAATGTTGTCGTTGGGGTTTTCGCCGCCCTTGAATGCCGCCTGAAGGTTGGTGACATTGACCCCGTAACCGGCGATGATCCGGGTCACATTGGCCACAAGCCCTTTGCGGTCCGGCCCCCGGGTGGTAATCACAAACGGCTCGGCGGGTTTCCCGCCAAGCGCCGGCGGACTGATTTCCAGGTGCTTGACATTGACCTGAAGCCGCATCGGCGTCAGGGCTTCGGACAAAAAACAGCACAGCGCATCGGAGGTCAGGGCTGCCGGCATTTCGGCAATGAAGCTGCCCGAAAATTCAGATTGCAGAATGGTCTGGGTGACATTTTCGATATTACAGTCTTGCTCAAACAGTATCCGGGACACCGCGGCCAGTATTCCGGGCCGGTCCGGACCGAAAACAGAAATGATGATTTTTTTCATGATTTCATCCATAAAATTGAGGGTTCCACGGCACCGACACTTTTAGAGCCCGTAAGGATCATGGCCTGGATCAGCTCCGAGCGGATCTGGTCAATGAAGCGCATGACCCCTTCCTTCAATCCGCCCATGACCGCAACGGAAAACGGCCGGCCGATCATAACGGCGTCGGCGCCAAGTGCCAGCATCTTTAGCACATCTCCGCCGGTCCGCACGCCGCCGTCGGCCAGAACCACGATCTGCCCCTTTACCACCGAAGCAACTCCCGAAAGGATGCGGGCCACGCCCGGGGTGTGATCCAGAACCCTGCCGCCGTGATTCGATACCACGATGGCACTTGCCCCCACATCCACGGCAATTCTGGCCTGGTCCGGAGTCATGATGCCTTTTAATATAAATTTCATTGGTGTTCTGGAGATGATTTCCTTAAGTTTTTCCGGTGTCTTGGGTGAGACCGGCCTTCCCATCAGCTTCAGGGTGATCAGGCCGGCGGCATCGATATCCATCCCAACCACGGCTGCTCCGGCGGCTGCGGCACCTTCCAGTTTCCCGAACAGCTCTTTGTCTTCCCAGGGTTTGATAAAGGGAATGCCATGCCCCTGCAAAGCCCGAATGGCCTGAAATCCGGCTTCATGGATGAAATCCGGTGCACCGTCACCCGTACAACCGATGATTCCTTTTTCCCGGCACCCTTCCAGCTTTCCCCCGATATAGGCCTCTTCAGAGATCTTTCCGCCCATATTAAAGGAAACCCCGCCGATGGGGGCGGCAAGAACCGGTATCTCCAGGGGAATCCCCAGAATCTCGATCCGGGTATCGGGTTCCACCGCATCATGGATCACCCGCATCTGAAACTTGCATTCCGAAAGCGCCAGAATATTGTCCCGGAACGCATTACCGGTTCCGATGCCTCCCATGCCCGGCACCTCGCCGGCACAAACCCTGCCGTCACAGACCGGACAGACCCTGCAAAATCCCTCCATCCGTTTTCTGGCCTGATTTCGGATTTCTTTCATAATCACCTTTCCTTTACAGCTTGAACACGTTCCCCGGCCTGTGATACATTGAGACCACAAAATGAATTTCTTCAGTGGTCATTGACCGTTGAATCGTTACCAATATAGGACAGCACCATGACAACAAGCCATACTATGGCATCTTTGTTCAGAGAAAACAAGACCCTGTTCATTCTCATTGCCGTGGGCATTTTTTTGATTGAGCTCGAAATATTTGCCGTTGCCGCCATCAACTCCGGCAGAAAATCCTGGCTTGAAATCAAGGATCAGCGGGGCAACATCATTCATGTGTCGGAAGGCAATAACCTGAGCAGTTTCAATAAATATTATTTTGAAAAAACATTCGGACCGCTGGATCAGTATCAGGTGAACTGGGTCTCCAAAGATGAGCCATTTCCCTTTCGGGCCTGGTTTGCGGCAGCCATCGGTATTCCGGTTGGCGCCATTTTGCTCTTTGGTTTTATCACCCGCGCTTTTGCCGCTCTGATTTATGGTGACAGGATTAGCGGCAGTGTTCCCACCGGAGCTCCCGTGCCCATCGCCCAAAACCGGCTGGAAACCCTGATGGCAGGCATCAGCCGCTTGAACATTTTCGCTATCGGATTTCTGGTGCTTCTGGCCATGTTTACCTATTGGGTCGTACCCAACCTCATCCTGTATATCGGCCAGGTGGGAATGGATACCGTCATGCGCTACAAATGGTTTTTTCTGGCTGTTGCCCTTATCATTCTGGGAATCATGTTATGGATCATCTATTTGCGCTATCTTCTGGCCCAAAAAACCATAGACAGCCAGACAGAAGTTGAAAAATTCAGGCTTCAACTGGCGGCGGGCAACAATGAACCCCTACGACTGGAATATTCGGAACCCGCACCGCTGGCGAATTCGGATCCTGCAGTGACTTCGACGCCATCTGAAATGTCTGGTAATGCAATCGGGAAGAACGGAAAACCGGAAAAGCCACGGTCCGCTTAATTGGTGATTTTCCTGACTTCTTATTTTTCAAGGAAATGGATATGCAGATTGTAACCACCCATAAAAATACCGATTTTGATGCACTGGCCTCCATGATAGCCGCAACCCTCCTCTTTCCGGAATCAATTCCGGTTATTCCCAAAGCCATCAACCCCAATGTCAAATCCTTTATTTCCATGCACAAGGACATTTTAAATCTTCGCGAATCCGATGACATCGTTATCGATGACATAAAGAGCATCATCATCGTTGATGTCAATAATTGGAGCCGGATCGATCGGTTCAACAAAATCAGCCAGAAAGAAGACCTTGAAATCATCCTTTGGGATCACCATGCCATTGAAGGCGACATTCGGCCGACCTGGAAATGCCACGAAGAAATGGGTGCCAACATCACATTGATGATTCGGGAATTCCGAAAACGACAAATCCGTCTGACCCCGATTCAGGCCACGCTGTTTTTAACCGGCATCTACGAGGATACCGGAAATCTCATGTTCCCCTCCAGCCGGGCTGAAGATGCGTTTGCCGCCGGATTTCTCCTGGAACAGAAAGCGGACTTGAACGTTCTGGGATCGTTTCTGCGGCCCGCATACGGGGAACGGCAGAAGAATATTCTCTTTGAAATGCTTCAAAACGCGGAGAGGCTGCGGTTCAACGGCTACAGCGTCAGCGTCAACAAGCTCGATATTCAGGGACACGTGGACAGCCTGGCGGTTGTGGTGCGGATGTACCGGGAAATCCTGAACGTTGATGCCGCCTTTGGCATATTTTCGGACAGGGAGCGGGAACGCTGTATTGTCATTGGCCGAAGCAACGTGGACGGGCTGAACATGGGCATGATCATGAACAGCATGGGCGGCGGCGGTCACCCCGGAGCAGGCTCCGCCATGCTGAAATCCGTCAATCCCGAAGCGGTTGAAGCCATGATTCTGGAGCTGATTCAAGGCAACCAGCAGGTCTCGGTCCAGATCAGCGATCTGATGTCCTTTCCGGTGGTGACCCTGCCATCCGACACCACCATGGATCAGGCCGCGCATATCCTTCGGGATAAAGGCTGCACCGGCATTCCGATCGTGGATGACGGAAAACTGGTCGGCATGATTTCCCGAAGGGATTTTCGAAAAATCAAGGGGACAAGCCGGCTGAAATCACCGGTTAAAGCCTTCATGAGCACAAATGTACTCACGATCGAGCCAGGCAAAAGCCCGATGCAGGCAGCCCGCCTTATGGTCAAGCACGATGTGGGAAGGCTTCCGGTCGTTGAAAACGGGACCATTATCGGGATCATCACCCGATCCGACACCATGCTCTATTTCTACGACATGCTGCCGGATTAATATGGCCCCCCGGAAGTTGAGGCGGTTAGATGGGGTTATTGAGATTTCAGATATGCTGCGAGCCGGCGCAGTCCTTCTTCCGTGGACACTTCCGGAACATACCCCAGATCCCTCCGGGCAGCGCGGATATCAAACCAGTGGGAGGTTGAAAGCTCTCTGGCGACAAACCGGGTCATCCGAGGCTCTCCCTTTAATGCAAATGTCTTATAAATCCATTCCAGAACTGCCCCGATTCGATAGGCCGCCTGCGGAGATATCGAGCCCTTTACCGGAGAAAGCCCGCCTGCCTGAATAATATCATCAATCATTTTCCAGAGACAAACCGGCTCTCCCTGACTGATGAAATACACATTCCCCGAAAGTTCCGGCTGCCGGATCAGGGCCTCTTCGGCCAGAAGATGGGCCTTGGCCGCAT
>CAIVVZ010000344.1 GCA_903909505.1 uncultured Desulfobacteraceae bacterium | reverse complement strand
GGCTCTTTCTTCCGGGGCGTAAAGAGCCGCTCATCGAGTCCGCCGAGATAGGGAAATCCGGGCGTAAAACCAATCATGTATACATAATATTCCGGTCCGGTGTGAAGCAGGATAACCTGGTCCGGGCTCATGCCATGAAAGGCGGCGACTTCATCCATGTCCGGACCATAAATGCCGCCATAGCAGACGGGAACCCGGACCGGAACAGCCTGCTGAACATGGCTTTCATCGGGAGCCTCCAGCGCTTTTTCCACAAGCAGTACCAGGTTCTCGAACGAACACTCCCAGGGACGGTACTGGATGAACAGCGATCGGTAGGTTGGATTCAAGTCCACGATTCCCGGAAAGGACTTTGCCCGAAGATGCCGGAACAGGCGCTGGACCCGGTCGTTCACCAAACGGTCGATCCCATCCGAGAATTCCACGCTGAGTCCCGTATCGCCGCATGGCAAAAACCGGGGAGAGTCATAAAAAACCGTCATTTAAGATTATTGAACTCATAAAATGTCAAGAATGGGATGGCAAAGTACCGGCGTTCCACCTGTCAAAGATCAAGGCGAGCAAGTCCTGAGGAGTGAGGCGTACGACCAGTACGCCGCAACGACGGAGGATGCAGCTCAACGCAGATATTGGGCAGGCGGAACGCCAGTACGAAGGCATCAGGATTTCTGCCAGTACGGATTGATGACATCCTCAAAAATGGCCATGGCAGCTTCGGAGCCCTGACCCGCGGCCGTGACAATCTGCTTGTATCCGCCTTCGACATCGCCGGCGGAATAAATCCCGGGAACACTGGTGCGGTGTTTGCCGTCTTTTTGAATGTAGCCGTCCGGCGTCAGGGCAACCCCGGCTTTCCGGGCCAATTCGACGGCCGGTTCGTATCCGATGGAAAGAAATACGCCATCGATGGCAAGAAAAGAGGTTTCCCCGGTCAGGTTATTTTTCAGCGTGATGGATTCGACCCTTTCCTGGCCGGTTATTTCCGTAATTTCGGTATTCCAGAGAATGGGGATTTCACTGAAAGTCAGTTGCCGAACCAGAAATTCCTGGGCGCGCAGACTGTCCTTGCGGTGAATCAGGGTAACCCCCACGCCCATGTGATGCAGATAAAGCGCCTCGGTCACCGCGCTGTTGCCCCCGCCCACAATGACGACTTTTCTTCCCTTGAACAGGGGGCCGTCACAGGTGCTGCAATAGCTGACCCCTCTTCCGGAAAACCGCGATTCGCCGGGAACATTCAGATGCTTGTGATTGGCGCCCGTTGCCAGAAGAATGGTCTTGGCATGGAATCTGCGCCTGCCGGTGGTAACGATAAACGGTTTTCCGGGAATCACTTCAATGACTTCTTCTCCCGGGAAAATCTGAACATACTCCAGGGCGTGGGTCACTAGAATGTCCACCAGCGTTTTTCCGCCGACCTGGGTAAATCCCGGATAATTTTCGACAACCGGCGTGGTGGCCACCTGCCCGCCCAGGACATTCCGCTCGACAATGACTGTTTTCAGGCCGCTTCGCACCGCATAGATCCCGGCCGTCAGCCCGGCAGGCCCGCCGCCGACTATCAGCAGATCGGTTTCAACCAGCTCCGCATCGCTGTCCGGAATGAAAAGGGTCTGGGGTTCCAGCCGGCTCAAGGACAGGGCAAAGACTTCCTCGGACTGCGCGCCCATCCCGATCAGCACGTCATTGGCAAAGGCCTGCGGAACGCTGTGCGCTGAATACTGATGGGCGATTTCCGGCTGGCTCTGAATATCGATGATTTCAAGCGATATCAGATCCGATTTTTCGATCACGGCCTTTACGGCATTGACCGCCTGCTGCGGACAATAAGGGCAACTCGGGCTGACAAACACCTTGATCTGACGGGGCGAATCGATTTTTGCGATGACTTTTTTGGACTGATCACTTAAACCGCTCATGCCGGAGCCCACCATCAAAATGGTCTCCAGAAATGTTCTGGCCTCCTCGCCCAGGGGCGCGCCCAGCCAGCGAATACCGTATCTGTCGGGAGCGATCAAAAGCGTTGGCGAATGTTCGATCTGGTATTTTGTCGCCATTTTATGATCGAGACCGTATTCACGCAGCCGGATTCGCGGCGTCAGCTCACGAAACGCCCGCACGATCTGACGGGTGCCTTCGGCAAATACATCCTCCTTGCCTTTCTGCGTAAACAACAAGAGCTCGATGTCATGGGGCATTTTTTCAAAAGTTATTTTGAGCTGTTTGATAAATTCAGCCTGTTGTTGGGTGCTGGGCTGAGGATTCGAATCAGTCATGACAAAACCTCCATTATCCGGATATAAATCGGATCATCTTTTCGGCCGTTAACAAGGCATTTTACGAGTTCAGGTTAATTATCCCCTCTGCCAGGGCCAGATCCTCGGGCGTTGTAATTTTCATGTTCAGCCGGGAACCCGGAATGATCCGGACCTTTCGTCCCAACCGCTCAACCAGCATGGCATCATCGGTTCCCATGAAGCGATCCAACCTGGCTTTTTCATGGGCCGTACGGATCAGGTTTAAATCAAAGGCCTGCGGGGTCTGCGCCATCCAGATGGTATTTCGATCCAGGGTCCGTTCAATCTGACCCGAACTCACCAGTTTTGCCGTGTCCATCGCGGGCATGCCAACGATGCAGGCGCCAGAAACACGGGCATTGTCGACGCAGGCCTCGATCATTATGGAGCTGACAAAGGGGCGAACCGCGTCATGAATCACCACGATTTCACATTGCCGGCCCGAGACCGCCTGAATCCCGCGATAAACCGAATCCTGCCGTTCGATGCCTCCGGCGACAAGATGAATTTTTTTATGCAAGGTCAGGGAAGAAATCCATTTTTCAGAGCCGGTAGCCAGGTCGTCGGGTGGAACCACCAGATAAATCTCTTCGATGCAGGAACAGGCATCGAAGACTTCCAGCGTATGGTAGACAATGGGTTTACCCGCCAGAAGCATGTACTGCTTGCGGACGGCACCGCCCATTCGAATCCCTTTTCCTCCGGCAACGATAATGGCTGAGACGGACATCGATTCGGTCTTATTTATCTCAGATACTTCAGTTCTTTTGGCAGCGGAACCCCTTTTCCCATCGTATCTTCCCCGTAATTCACACCTGCCAGAATTTCAATGTCGGCCAGGGCCCGGGTGTCGCCTTCAAAGATCACTTCCGTAACGTTTTCCTTGTGAATTTTCCCGCCGGCCCATTGAATATCCAGGACGCTGCTGGCATCGAACCGGTCCGCTCCGACGCAAAGCTCGACCTGTCCGCCGTAATACTGAACAATTTTGGCCACCAGAAGACTTGGCCGGCTGTGAAACCCCAAGGCCACCGGAATACCGACTTTAATGGAGGCCCGTTCAATATTCTCGTTCAGGATTTCCCGCGCCAGCTTTTTCCCGGTGTTCAGGAAATGACAGGCAAAATAGAGGCCGTAATTGATGGTCCGGTCCAGCAGCGTTTCCGGATCCACCAGGGATGCGAGCCGATCCTGAACCTTCTTATAGGTATTTTTATATCCGGCTTCATGAAGATGCCGCTCATAAAGATGAAGGAGCCGTCCCGTCATCTGAAGCAGATGAAAAACAACTGAAAAATGTCCACGCAGATCCGTCAGTTTTCGCTTTCCAAGCCGATAGCCCCCATGAATCACGTACGTATCAAATGAAGACTGAAGATTGTGGACCAGCATCTCAAAGCGGCGGATTTCGACTTCATTGACTTTTTCGGGAACAATGGCCCGAATTTCCTGAATATCATAGGGTTCATAAAAACCCAGTTGATCAAAATTGCCGGCGATACTGAGAAACTCACTGGCAATTTTTACAATATGCTGTTTCTGCTGTTCCTTATCCGTATCATCGATGTCGGAGGCCAGCATCTCACAAGTGGTCGCGTTTGGAAAAAAAGAAGGCGCATACCCCCGATCCGGAATGGGGATGCCCAGCCTTTGG
>CAIVVZ010000343.1 GCA_903909505.1 uncultured Desulfobacteraceae bacterium | reverse complement strand
ATCAAGAAGAAAATGATGTTATGAAAAGGCAGGACACGATTACGGGTGAAGTTTTTAGAGGATTTTTTATTTGAAGAAAGAAAATTTTCAGAGAAGATGATTTTCTTAAGAAAATCAATTAGATTGGCACAAATCTCGCAAGGCAGGTTCCGTGCCAACATTTGAACTTTTTTCGATAAAATCAGACATATTTTGCCTCCGTATGAAAATAAGTTGTTGATAGCAATTAATAGAAGCATAATAGCACAACTCTCTGAAAATTCAAGATAAACTTATATTAATAGGGCTTAAGTCAATGACATTGATAGCTGTGTAACAGGTTAAAGGGGGCTATGATCATGAATGGATTGTAGATGATGACCAGACAAAGGGGCTGATGTGATTTCAATTTGTATTGAAAGTAGGATTCGTCCCATCGGCAGGTCAATTGACTTCCGAGACAAGGTTCGGGATGTGCTTTTACGAGCAGACTGTTTTGATAGACCGGATGCTTCAAGAGAATAAACAGCGGGCTGCCTTTGAAATGAAGATGATTGATCATGTTGATCAGTTTTATCTGATCGATCGCTTTTGCAGCCTCAAAAGTCTTGAACAGGTCAACATGCTGAAAAAAACGTGGGGGGGTGAATTGATTTTTCTCACAGCAATTCTCATTGGTTTCAACATCCAAGCGAATACATCTCCTGTCTCTTTGAATCTCTTTGAATCTGTGATAATGTATTATTTGTTGAATGATATAAATATGGCGCTTGTGTGTCAATAAAAATAAACCACAAGATATTGTGGATATGCTGATTACCTGTTTTTGAATCTCAGAGTGCCTGATAATCTCGAAGTGTTTCGATCTAAATTCATTAATAAGCCTGGTAGGAGGTGACTGGTTTTGATAGAAGAAGAAATGGAAGCCCATCGACAATTACTGAAAACCTCTGATGTTTATTTAATGGAAAATACTGAGGAAGCATTTCGACTTGAGATCAAGACGGACCCGGAAGCGGTTCGGCAACAGGCCCAGTGGTGTGGTGTCAAGTCTGGACTGAGGGTGCTTGATGTCGGATGTGGCTCTGGGAAAACCACCTCTATTCTTCATGAAATGGTGCAGCCGGGAGGAAGCGCTGCCGGAATTGATTTTTCAACAGATCGCATCTCTTATGCAAAAAATCATTATGGCCAATTACCTGGAATTGATTTTTCCGTCTGCAATTTTAAGGAGCCATTAACGGGTATCGGTGAATTCGACCTGATCTGGGTTCGTTTTGTCCTGGAGTATTTCCGGTCTGAAAGCAGAGATATTGTTAAAAATATCAGTAGCGTGCTGAAACCGGGAGGCGTGCTCTGTTTGCTTGATCTCGACTACAATTGCCTCAGTCATTATGAACTGCCCCCGATGATTGAAAATCTTCTGCCAAGATTCATGAACAGGCTGGAAGAAGAATTCAACTTCGACATCTATGCCGGTCGAAAACTGTATTCATATTTATATGACCATGGATTTAAAAATATTCAGGTCGATCTTATGGCGCACCACTTGTTTTTTGGTTCGATAAAGGCCAGTGACGTTTATAACTGGATGAAAAAGATCGAAGTTAACGCAAACCGTTTCAAGGACATTTTCGATGATTATCCTGGGGGATGCGAGGTTTTTATGAATGATTTCAATAAATTTATAGTTGACCCGCGGCGTTTTACCTATACGCCTTTAATCCTGTGCAAAGGGATGAAACCTATGGATTTTTGATTTCAAAAAAGATATCGGCTTGAAGTCCACAACCGTTATTGAACCCATTATTTGATGATCTCTATAATCGGACGACGCGATGACATTATCTCAAAAACTGTTGCTCACGGAACCTCATGTCTGCCCCTGGTGGCTGGCCTATACATTCGACAATCCGTTTCGAAGGCTGATTCATGATCCGGAGAAGATTTTCAGCCCTTATCTGAAAAATGGCATGACGGCAATGGATGTCGGTTGCGGCATGGGATTTTTTTCCATCGGTATGGCCCGGAGGGTCGGAGATACGGGCAAGGTTATTTCCGTGGATATTCAGCAGAAAATGCTGGATATCCTTCAGAAGCGGGCATTAAAAACAGGCGTTGGGCCTCGGATTCAACCCCATTGCGCAACTCCGAATAACATCGGGCTGACTCATCATGCCGGCAGGATTGATCTGGCGCTGACGTTCTGGATGGTGCACGAAACCCCGCATATTGAAAATTTCGTTACTGAAATTTATTCTCTGGTAAAGCGCGGGGGGAAGTATCTTCTGGCTGAACCCAAAGGCCATGTTTCTCCGGCGCTTTTTCAGCGCATCTCAGCCGCCGCCGTTCAGGCCGGGTTTCATATTCTGGATCATCCCCGAATTGCGATGAGCCATGCTGTCTGGTTTCAAAAATAGCAAAATTCAAAGCGATCCGGATCTTCAACTCACCCTAAATAATCTCATGTTGTTTTTCGGCTTGGAGGCAATAACAGCCGGCGCTTGCCGCCCCCACTCACGAAACGGTCACGTTAAAAAGGTTTTCCGAGGTATAAATATACACTGCTGTTGTTGTCCATCGAGCGCCCGTAGCCAATATACACGGGCCCGATCGGGCTGTCGGCGCCGAAAAAGATGCATCCGGATTCGAGCACCCCTTCCGGACTGCCCGGAACAAGCGGAGCGCCGACTTGGCCGACTTCGAGCGAAAGACCACCGTAAACCCCTTCAAGGAGGCTTCCTTGAAAAATTCTGTGATAATACATGACCCGGGCGAATTTCAAATCTTCTCCAGCCAACTGACCTGTGGCGTAGCCCGATTGCTGCAGGAAACCACCCCACTGGAACTGGTCATAACGCGGCAACGGATCAGCGCCGATTCTGCCGCCGGCTTTCGCACTGAAGTTGAACGTATGCGGACCGAATGAACGGATGATGGTCCCGTCGACATCCCACTTGGTGTAGTCCCGGTCGGCACCGATCAAGCTGTTCGCATTGAACACATTCAGTCCCCCGCTCCAGCCCGAACGCGGAAAATGTGCACTGTCGAGCTGATCGAGAAACAGCCGTGTCCTGAACGCTCCTTGCGTGATATGGTCCACCCCCGGCGACAGGCTTTGCGGTCCGGTGTCGAGTTCCGGGGAGAGCACGCCCCCCACCATGCCGACCCGCAACTCGCCATACCGTGTGAACTGGCTGCCGAGGTCAATTCCGCCGAGGATGGAAGTCACGTCATAACTCGCGATGCGATGACTGCCCTGGTAGAGGTCTGTCGCGCGCCGCTCGTACGAGGCGTGCGGTGCTATGAAGAACAAGCCCCGGTCATCGAGCGGCTGGTAGAACTCGCTCATGAAACTGCTGGTGCGGCCGATCTGTAAGTCGTTACGCCACTCCCCGCCGAGCGAGTTCAGCCAGGTTCTGCGATGACTGGCAAGAAGGTTGAAGTATGCATCGCCCTGCAGATCGCTGCTCAGCCCCAACCCGAAACGCAGGTAATTCGGACCCCAGGATTTTTCTACCGCGTCCACGGCGAGCACACGCTTGCCGGGTTCCTCCAGGAAGCGGTAATTCACGTGTTCAAAATTATCGGTGCCGTAGATGCGACGCATGTCGCGGTCGAGTATCTGCTGATCGATCGGTTCACCGGTCTGAGTTTCCATCACCGCCTGCGCCGCTATTGGGTTGACGCGCTCCAGATTCTCGAATCGGATCTCCTCAACCGGTCGCAGGTCCGGCGCCGATGCAACCATTTGGCGATGGCGCAACGCAGCATATTCCTCCGCCGGGATGGAGAGCTGCGCGAGCCGTTCGGCCACTTTGCGCGCGGCTGCCTCGCCAAGAGGGCTGATCTGTGGCAAGTTGTCAAAGTCGCCGGTAGAGAAATCTCCCAGCTCCGGCGAGATCAGGATGTCGGTGGGTTTCAGCAACGCCAGCGAGGTCTGGACATTTTGCTCGGTCAGAATGCTGAGCATTTGCCCGGACACGCCCAGGACCGAGTTCAACTCTTCACGCTTCAACAGCGGCGTTCCGACATTTACCGCGATAATGATGTCGGCGCCCATCGCAAGTCCGGTTTCCACCGGCAGATTCTGGGTCAGCATGCCGTCAACCAGCAATTTACCGGAGATCTCCACCGGAGCAACCGCAACAGGGACTGACATGCTGGCGCGCATTACGTTGGCCAGTTCGCCCTCGCTGAAAACCACGACTTTGCCGGTCACAAGATCCGTCGCCACGGCGCGGAACGGAATGGGCAGATCATCGAAATAGTGGAAGCCCTTGGCCTTGGAGAGTTCGCGCAGTACCGTCTCGAGCTGCACACCGGACACGGCGCCTTTAGGAAGGCCCAATTTGCCGTCATTGTATCCGATTTCGGGGCCGAAAAAAATGTTGTAGTCATCCTGTTTGCGTCGCATGGACAGCTCCTGGCGCGGCGGCTGCTCTTTAAACAGGAGCTCGGTTGAGATTCCCGCGATGATTTTATCCATTTCCGCGACGCTTGTTCCCGTTGCGTAGGCGGCACCAACCAGCGCTCCCATGCTGTTACCTGCGATGCAGTCGATGGGCACGCGGTACTCCTCCAGAACCTTAAGCACGCCAACGTGAGCCGCACCCCGCGCGCCCCCGCCGGACAGTACGAGACAGATTTTCGGCCGTTTGGCACCACCCGTCGCGCGGACGGACTCGTCGGCCTCTGCCGGTATCGCTGCGGCAAGAAGGAAGGCGGCCAGGACCAGCCCGGACACGGCTATGACTGTTCCGCAATGTATGGTTTTCATTTACCGACCTTCCCGGATGCGCTGCGAAAAATCCGCCGCGGCATCCGCAGCCTGCGCCCGGGCATTGATATGCGCGCGCTTTTTGATCTCTGGCAAAGGCAAGCTGTTGTCCAGCACCTTCATTTCATAGAGGTATTCCGGGATATAGCCGCTCAGCAGAATCTTCCAGCTAAATGGCAAATGATCCGGATTAACGCGGGTGTTCAGCCAGATGTTGGTAGAGCAGTTTGTGGTCAAACTGTTGTAAAACTCGGGGCAGGTCTTCAGCGCATTGATCTGGTCCATATAAGACAGGAACAGCCGTCGTCCGTTCTCGATAGGGCCGTGCGTTCGGTAGATATAAGCATCCTCCGGCGGATCACGGCGATAGTTGGTGCGCAGCCGTATGACATCTCGCTCATCGGCCACCACATAGTAGAGTTCATATTGACGGAAGAACCCCTTGACCGTTGAATACCCTTCCCCCTTTTTCTTGCGCGCCTCGATGGAAATGGCCAGATGATCGCCGCCGGAAAAACCGAAGCTCAGGAATACATGCGCGATGGCAGGCCCCATCCAGTAAACGGCTATTACATCCACGGATTCCAGCTTACTCAGGTCAAAGCGCTTGTCGTAATAGGCGGGGGTATAGTCGGTCTCGCTGTGGTAGTCGAAATTGCGGATGTTGTGCACCGTAACCCGGTCGCCGTCTCTCTCGGCCCAAGGAAGCAGCGCCATATCCGGCAACCAGTCTCGGTCATTAGAAGGCGGGATGGACAGGAACCAGAGAAGGATAATTGAAAATACGCACGAAAAAATCAGGATTGATCTGCCTGCTGGGTGAACCACCAGGAGTGTACCGAAAGATACCAGCGCGATCACGATGGCTCCAGGCAGCCTAAGCCCTTCAGGCAGGTTAGAATAGTAAACGGCCAAAGTTTCCCATACGGTAATGGCCAGCAGGATTAGAACCGTCATCGTCCATCCGATCATTCGAAAAAGATTCTTAACAGGTGATCGGTGATCACTCCATGATGATTCGCTATGAAACCTTGGCATTAAAAGATCCTTCTTGATACTTTCCGCTATCCGTCACTTAACGATGGTTTTGTAACTCGAGATCCTTTGTGACATTCGCCCGGCACGGTATTCCCATGACCCTGCGCCGGTTGACTGTGTCGGCTGTTATGTTTTGGACCTTCAGTGGTTCATCGAGAAATAGAGTTGTTGTCATTCAGGTACGTTCCCAGCAATTCCAGATGCGTCTTTTCTTCGTTTCCGATCCGGTGCAGGATTTTTCGGGTCAGTTCGTTTTGGCTATCGGCGGCCATGCGCAGATAGAGATCGAGTGCCTGCGTCTCGATCATCATGGCCAGGTCGAGATACCCGGTAACATCGTTCAAAAACGGCTGGTTCTGCTCCATGAAAGCATGCATATCAATGCCGCCTTCCATCAGGCGGGACTTAAATGAGTCTGAAAATTCACCGATCTGATCCGGCGGGGCTTCCCGGGTGCGAGCCAGTGATTCGTAAAGCTCCAGCAGGGTCTTTTCGTGGCTTTCCTCGGCCTTGATGAGGCCGTTCAGAAGAGCGGAGAGGGCAGGGGCGTCTGTTTTGGCCCGGATGGCTTCGTGAAATTTTTTAAGGCCTTCCTCCATGCGATAGGCCAGCAGGATGATTTCCTCGGGAGATTCATCCCCTTTGATGAAATCCAGGTGAAACTCTCTGGGTCCGGTTGCGGTCCGGTTCTCCCATGCCTGAATGCCGCCCTGAAGATGAAATACATCCCTGAATCCCAGGTTCGTGGAAGCTGGGTGGCCATGCGGCTGCGGCCGCCCACCGCGCAGTAGACAATGATGGGTTTGGCGGCATTCAGTTCTTCCAGCGAATCGGCCAGTTGGGGGAGCGGTATCAATTTGGCTCCTGGTAGATGGGCCTGCGCATATTCTCCGGGCTGACGCACATCCAGGAGCATGTAATCGCCTTCTGAATGTTCCCGGATAAAGCTTTGAACCTCGTCGGAATACAGCGTTTGAACGCCGTCCATGTCCTGACCCATTCCCATACTGGCCTCCCTGAAAACCGGAAAATTTCGTTT
>CAIVVZ010000342.1 GCA_903909505.1 uncultured Desulfobacteraceae bacterium | reverse complement strand
TGAACAACAACTGCCCTCAATTTTCATACTGCTGCTATTAGTCGAGAACATTTGTCATGTCAAAAGCTTTTTTTCATCGCCGTCATGTTTTTTTAAATTATTTTTTTTATTTTTGTCCGGTCTCTTAAATGCTGCTATTTTTATTGGGAATTTTGAATTGACTTTTATCATCAGACAATTGTAAATGAAATTATAAGGCATTTTGTTACCAGGCGTGTCCATTGTCCATGACGCTGGGCATCAAGTAATGCTCCTTTTTTAAGCATCATCTTAAATTTTTACCAGCATAGGAGGCTGCTATCACATGACAAAGCAACGGTTCATGACTTTTATCTTATTTGGTGCTATCGCAATCTTTATGACGAGTTGCGCCACTACCGATTCCAATACCTCAACAGGGGAAACATCCCAGGCAGCAATTCAGAAAGACCAGGGTTCAACCTCCGCATATCGTGAATTCGGGGATGTGCTGATTCCAAACGAAATGGAACCCGTTTCCGATGCCTCTTTTGTTTATGTAACCTCCGGGCTGGCAGTTGGGGTCCTGTCAGTCAAAGGCCACGTGGACACCGATTCGCTCATTTCCTTTTTCCAAAACAACATGGCTAAGGACAACTGGAAACTGATCAGCTATTTTAAATCTCCCAAAACCCTCATGCTTTTTCGAAAGGAAACCCGGTGGTCTGCGATCAATATTACCGAAGGACCTTATTATGCCTATGCGGAAATATGGGTTGCACCCACAGTGGGGAATACCGATATCGGATTGCTGAAATAGCGCAAGGACAATTGCCATGTTGTCATCGTTAACAGACAAGTCTGTCGTTCTGGGCGTGTGCGGCGGCATCGCCGCTTATAAAAGCGTCGATCTGCTCAGGCTCATCACCAAATGCGGGGCTTCGGTCCGGGTGATCCTGACGGAGAATGCCGGGCATTTTGTCGGGCCCATGACGTTTGAAGCCCTGTCCGGCCAGCCGGTATGCCAGAGCCTGTTTGAAAAAGGCGGGAATACGTCCATTAAACATATCGAATGGGCGCAAACAGCCGATGCCGTCGTTATTGCGCCGGCAACCGCCAATATCATCGGGAAACTGGCCTGCGGTATTGCAGATGACGCTTTAAGCACGTTCATGTTGGCCGTGACAGCCACCCGGATCATCTGTCCTTCCATGAATTCCAACATGTACCAGAATGATGCCGTTCAGCACAATCTCAACACCCTCAAAAACAGGGGATATCAAATTATCGAGCCTGGGTCCGGCCTGATGGCCTGCGGAACCACGGGACCCGGAAGACTTGCGGAACCCGTAGAGATTCTCGATGCGCTGATCACTTCCCTGACGGAAAAGGATCTTTGTGGCAAACACCTCCTGATCACCGCCGGCCCGACCAGAGAGCATGTTGATCCGGTCCGTTTCATCAGCAATCCGTCTTCCGGGAAAATGGGATTTGCCATTGCAAAGGCAGCCGCCCAGCGCGGTGCGACGGTTACCCTGGTCTCAGGACCATCAGAGCTGCCCGATCCTTGTCATGTTCATGTTATTCGGGTGGTTTCGGCGCAGGAAATGGCGGATGCGGTTTTTTCGGTCTTTGATCAGGCGGATGCCGTCATCAAGACCGCTGCCGTTTCCGACTACCGGCCCAAGGTCCAGTCGGATCACAAAATCAAAAAAGGGTCGGACGAACTCACCTTGACGCTTGAAAAAACCCAGGATATTCTAAAAGAATTGGGAAAACGGAAAAATGATCAGGTCCTGGTGGGGTTTGCCGCTGAAACGCAGGCACTTCCAACCTATGCAAGGCAAAAACTTTTGGAAAAGCACCTGGATATCATCGTCGGAAACCTGGTTGGAGAAAAAGACTCGGGTTTTGGCTCGGAAACCAATAAGGTCACCCTGTTTTACAGCAACGGGGCCAGTGAATCCCTCGCACTGATGCCAAAGGAAACGGTAGCCGGCATTATTCTGGACCGGGTGGCGGAATGCCTGTATCAAAAGATGTAATGCAACAACGTTCAAACGGCCAATAGATCACCGCACGGAAAATCATGACCCAAAAGCATTTTTTAGCATCCATCATTGATGAAACCCTTCATACACTTCACGATCTGGCAGAAAAAGGAAGTCGCGGGTTTGATTGTTCAGAACATAGTCTATCGGTGTTAAACTCCTGGAAACGGAGAACAGACGACAGGTTGCAGACGACGGATACCTGCCACCCGCCGCCGGCAACGTTTCCTGAAGCGCCCGAACTGACAACGGCTGACCCGTGCGAATCCGTTGATTTGTCCGCTACAGCGTCCGCGGACCCCCTTGAATTCATTCAAACCGATATTGGCGACTGCAAGCGGTGTAAACTGGCTCAGCATCGAACCCGCATTGTTTTTGGCGAAGGCAGCCCCTCGGCAAGACTCGTATTTGTGGGAGAAGCGCCGGGGTTTGACGAAGACCAGCAGGGAATGCCCTTTGTGGGCAAGGCCGGACAGCTTTTGTCCCGGATCATTCAGGCCATCAACCTGACACGGGAACAAGTCTATATCTGCAACGTCATCAAATGCCGCCCACCCGGAAACCGCAATCCGGAACCCGATGAAATCCTTGCCTGCTCTCCATTTCTAAACCGCCAGATAGCGTCGATTCAGCCGGAGTTCATTTGCGCGCTGGGATCTTTTGCCGCCCAGACCCTCTTAAAGACAACGCAACCGATATCCAGGCTAAGGGGCCAATTTTATGACTACAACGGCATCCGGCTACTGCCAACATTTCACCCTTCATATCTTCTTCGAAATCCCGATAAAAAGCGGGAAGTCTGGGAGGACATGAAACTGCTCATGAACGAAATGACTCCGTAGAAAAAAACTCAGTGGAGACTGTATGACTGCCCCGATAAAACGGATTCCGAGTAAGGACAGTAAAGGAAATACGGACAGCCTGACAGCAGGCGTCATTTCAGATACGCATGGCGTTCTGGTCCCGGAAGTCTTAAATATTTTAATGGACGTTGATCTGATCATCCATGCCGGCGACATTGATACCCCGGCAGTTCTGAACGAATTGAACCGGATCGCGCCTGTTGTCGCGGTCCGGGGGAACATGGACAGGGGCAACTGGGCGTCGCATCTTTGCGAAACCGAAGTCATCGAAATCGGTCAGTGCCTTCTGTATGTGCTGCACGATGTCAGCAGGCTGGATATGGATCCTTTGGCATCGGGAATGCGTGCGGTAATTCACGGCCATACCCACCAGCCTTCCGATGAACTGCAAAATGGAGTTAGGTTTCTGAATCCCGGCAGCCCAACCCATCCCCGCCGCAACGCGCCGCCTTCGCTCATGAAACTTTATATCATGGGCACGGATCTTCGCCCAGAGCTTATTCACCTGGGGTAAAAAGCTGAAGACTGAAAGAATTGATGGTTAAAGGCACTGCGAACTTCAGCCCAAACTCTCGGTTATCAATATACCTCGGTCTTCAATTGCCTGCTATCATCAGGCCGGCGCCAGTTTGACAATGCGGGCCATTTTAATGGCGTCTTCCGGAAGATCAAAAATTGCAACCAGAATCTCTGACGGCCTCAAGGTCTGCTGCTTCCCGGAACGAATCGTCAGAATCAGGCAATCGTCTTCATCACGCTCCAGATGTTCGACATGCTCTTTATAATCTACCTGAGCCATTGCCCCTTTTCTGTTGACACGGTTTTTTACAAACGCCTCACTTGCCAGAAATGCTTCGAGCCGGCTTTTTTCAAAACCCCCTGTTTTCAATTGAATCTGATAGCGGATGCTTCCGCGGGCAACCGCCTCTTTTTTTGAAGGGGAGATTTCCCATCGGGTAATGATCAAACCTTCGGGAAGGGTCTGATTGAGCCTTTCCATCATCTGGCGGGTTGAAAGTACCGGCTTTGCGGATACCACACAGGTTTCATGAAGGCTTTCCATGCCTAGCGGAAGGGGGTCGTCAAAGGATATTTTGGGTTTGGGATGGAATCCAGAGGAGAACTCAACCGGAATTTTCGCCCTGCGGAATGCGCGGAACATGATGTTGGCCAGTTCGAGATGCCCGAAGACCCGTGCCGGTCCGGTTTTGGCATAAGAAATGCGATAACGTATCGCATCGGTGAGCGTGGGAACGGGTGAATCGACTTGCGTTTCCGAACCCTGGATTTCCGATGCAGAAAATACTCTGGGTTCAATGGTCTGAAAATCACAGACCCCGCAGGACTGGCAATCTCCCGACCGGCAATCCGGGGTGGATTCCTGCCGCGTGGCTTTTTCCCATTCGGAAATCAGAAAGGGTTTGGTAACCCGCGCGTGAATATGATCCCAGGGAAGCGGCTCTGAAAGATCCCGGGTCCGGGTCGTGAAAAAAGCCATGTCAATGCCCGTTTCTTCAAGTGCTTTTTCCCATTTGGAAGCGTCAAAATGATCGCTCCACCCATCCAGGCGGCAACCATTTTGCCAGGCAGCGACCAGAAGCTTGGCCAGCCGGCGGTCTCCCCTTGCCCACAACCCCTCCAGAAGGCCGACTCGAGGATGCTGCCATTTGAACTGGACATCCGAAAAGTTCAGCTTTTCCTTCAGCCAGTGAATTTTTTTTTGGGATTCTTCAACAGAGAGTTGCGGCGCCCATTGAAATGGGGTGTGGGGCTTGGGGATAAAAGTGTTCACGCTGACATTGATCTGATTCTTATGGCCTTTCATTCCCCTGGTTTTATGAAGTTTCAGCTTTCGAAGATCGAGCACCAGATCCACCATGGCGCTTAAGTCTTCATCGGTTTCCGTGGGAAGCCCGATCATGAAATACAACTTGATGACCTGCCATCCCAGGGAAAATGCATCGTGAACCGTTGAGACAATATCCTCCTGGGTGATGTTTTTATTGATCACATTTCGAAGCCGCTGACTTCCGGCTTCGGGTGCAATGGTAAAGCCGGTTTTCCGGATCTGTTTGATCTGGGTCATCAGCTCCGGCGTCAGGGTTCCGGCCCGAAACGAGGGCAGCGATACGGCAATGTGTTCCGGCGCGCACCTGGCAATCAGGCGGGCCATCAGCTCCGGCATGCAACCATAATCGCTGGTACTCAGAGACAGGAGCGAAAGCTCATCGTAACCGGTTGCGGCAAGCGCATTTTCCGCCTGCTGCATCAAGGTATGGACCGAACGCTCCCGAACCGGCCGATAGATCATCCCGGCCTGACAGAATCGGCATCCCCGCGTGCAGCCTCTGGAGACTTCCAGCCGCAGCCGATCGTGAACCGGCCGGCCATAAGGCACAACCGGCTTTTCCGGAAATGGCGCATCGTTCAGGCTGGGGATAATAGCCCGAAGCACCCGCGGATAGTCCGGATATCGGGGAATGAGAGTCTGAAACCCTTCAGCGGTGTATGTCGGCTCGAAAAATGACGGAACATACACCCCTTCGATATGCCGCCAGGATTTCAATAGCAGGGTTTTATCGTTTCCGCCACCCTGCTTCCACGCTCTCCAGCAGTCGGCCATTTCAAGAATAACGTTTTCACCATCTCCAATGACCATGGCGTCAAATAAATCGGCCACAGGCTCGGGATTGCAGGTGCATGGGCCCCCGGCGATAATCAGCGGAAATGACAGGTCCCTGTCCTTTGCAAAGAACGGGATTCCGGACAGATCCAGGATGGTCAGAATGTTGGTATAGTTCAGTTCATAGAGCAGACTGAACCCGATGATGTCAAATTGCACCAGCGGCCTTGCGGATTCCAACGATGTCAAGGGCAGGCGGGCATTTCGCAGCCGGGATTCCATATCCGTGTCCGGCGCATACACCCTTTCCGCCGCAATGGTTTTTTCACGGTTCAGCAATTGATAGAGAATTTGAAGCCCGAAATGGGACGTGCCGATGGCATACAAATCCGGAAACGCCAGGGCAATGAAAAGCTCTACTGTTTTCGGGTCTTTTTTGATGGCATTGACTTCCGAGCCGATATACTGACTCGGCATCTCAACCAGCGGCAAGATGTCTTGAATGCACTGATAAGTCATGATATTATAATTTCCGTTTATGCGTCGTCATGCTGCATTGTGCTGGCATGGTTTGCGAGGTCATGGACGTTAAAATATTAAAAGATAGATGATTCCCATGCAAATGACAACCCTGAAATATTTGGTCGGCATCGTTATCCTGGCGGCGATGTCTTCCTCTATTTTTTTGATCGCGGATTCGAACCCAATATTTTATTGACAATAAATCAATGATAGTTTATTCTACTTTGATTCAATATAAAAAGTATTCAAACCCCCATCTGGATGCCTTTTCCAAATGAGGGTTTTTTTTTCATACCCCGTGTCTTTTTTATTAAGGAATAACTCCATGGAAAGAAATATCCAAAAAGTCAGAAACATCGGCATCAGCGCTCACATCGATTCCGGCAAAACCACCCTGACCGAAAGAATCCTTTACTACACCAATCGAATCCATACCATCCATGACGTCAAGGGAAAAGACGGGGTTGGCGCAACCATGGATTCAATGGATCTGGAAAGAGAACGCGGCATCACCATTGCCTCTGCCGCGACTTTCTGCGAGTGGGACAACCACCAGATCAATATCATCGACACGCCGGGACACGTGGATTTCACCATAGAAGTGGAACGGTCCCTGCGCGTTCTGGATGGCGCCATTCTGGTGCTGTGCGCGGTTGGCGGGGTTCAGTCCCAGTCCATTACGGTTGATCAGCAGATGAAGCGCTACAAGGTTCCCTGCGCTGCCTTCATTAACAAATGCGATCGCAGCGGCGCAAACCCCACGCGGGTGATTCAGCAACTGCGGGAAAAACTGGGACATAATCCGGTTGCGGTCCAGCTTCCCATCGGGCTGGAAGCCGACCTTAAAGGGCTGGTGGATCTGGTTGCCATGAAAGCCCTTTATTTTGACGGAGATAACGGAGAGATCATCCGTACGGAGGAAATCCCGGCCCATCTGGTGAATGAGGCCAAAGAATACCGCGAACAGATGCTGGATGCGGTTTCCGTGGTTTCCGACGAGCTGACCGAGGCCATCCTGGAAGAGCGCGAAATCCCGTCGGACCTTATTTTAGCCGCTCTGCGGAAAGCCACATTGGAGCGAAAAGTCACGCCGGTCTTCATGGGGTCTGCCTATCGAAACAAAGGAATTCAACCCCTTCTGGACGGAGTGACGCGACTGCTTCCCTGCCCGTCGGATGTGGAGAACGACGCTCTGGATATGGACAACAGCGAAGCCGTTGTCGCCCTTACGACAGATCCGGAGAAACCGGTCGTCGCCTTTGCTTTCAAACTGGAAGACGGGCAGTACGGCCAGCTCACCTATATCCGGGTGTATCAGGGAATTATTGCTAAAGGCTCCACCATTGTCAATGTCCGAAATGGCCGGAAAGTGAAAGTCGGGCGAGTCGCTCGGATGCATGCGGATCAGATGGAGGATATCGAAGCCATACCCGCCGGACACATCGGCGCCTTGTTCGGCATCGACTGCGCATCCGGCGACACGTTTGTCGCGCCGGGCCTCAGCCTGACCCTGACCTCCATGTTCGTGCCCGCCCCGGTTATCTCCCTTGCCATTGTGCCCAAAGACAACAAATCCCAGATTAACATGTCCAAGGCACTGAACCGGTTTACCAAGGAAGACCCCACATTCAAATCTCACTACAACGACGAAACCAATGAAACGGTCATCGAAGGCATGGGAGAGCTTCATCTGGAAGTCTATGTCGAGCGCATGAAGCGGGAATATCAGGCTGAAGTCAGCACCGGCATGCCGCAGGTGGCGTATCGGGAAACCATTACCCGCAGGGCGGAGTTTAACTACACGCATAAAAAGCAGACCGGCGGGTCCGGACAATATGGCCGGGTGGCCGGATATATGGAACCTATTGAAGAACATTTTGTGTTTGAAGATGAAGTCCGTGGCGGTTCCATCCCCACCCAGTATATCGCGGCATGCGAAAAAGGATTCCGACTCTGCCTGCCCAAAGGCCCCAAGCTGGGGTATCCGGTTACCGGTGTTAAAGTCGTTATCAACGATGGCGCGTCCCATGCCGTGGATTCATCCGACATGGCGTTTCAGTCGGCTGCCAGAGGTGCTTTTCTGGAAGGCTATGCCAAGGCCAAATCCGTGATTCACGAGCCGATCATGAAAGTGGTCGTTGAAACGCCGACCGAATTTCAGGGCTCGGCAATGGGGCTTTTGAACCAGCGCCGGGGAATGATCGTCGGGGCTCAGGATGAAGGCGTGATGTGTTCGATCGAAGCGCAGGTGCCGCTTGCGGAAATGTTTGGATTTTCAACGGTGTTAAGATCCTCCACCCAGGGCAAGGCTCAGTTTACGATGGAGTTTTCAACCTATAAGCAGGTCCCTCAGTCTGTTTCCGAAGAACTGATCAAAAAGGCATCCGAAACTAAAAAACATGTCGCATAACCGAAGGGGTGCTTCTGGTCTCCGGCAGAATGCGGTTTTCATTCCCCATTCTGCAAAAGTCATTTATCTTAAAGAAAGGAATGTTGCCATGCTGAGAAAGGATCTTATTCTGAGAAATCCTCTGAGACTTCTGGGTCATGATACCGATGATATACTGCCATCCGGCGGCTTTGGCGCGGTACTGGCCTGCGCCGGCGTTGGAAAAACCGCGCTGATGGTACAGATCGCCTTAAACGCCCTGCTCAGAGATAAAAACGTGCTGCACATCAGCTTGAATGAACCGGTGTACAAAGTATCCCTGTGGTATGAAGAAGTATTTAGAAATATTACCCAATCCTACGAACTGCATGAGATGAATGAACTCTGGGAAACCATTCTGATGCATCGGTTCATCATGACGTTTCAGGTTGATGGTTTCAGCGTTCCCAGGCTCAAGGAGCGGCTGACCGACTTAACGGCCCAAGGCATCTTTTTTCCCCAGATGATCATTCTGGACGGCCTGCCCTTCGATAAACCCGTAAACCAGATCCTGACGGACCTAAAAACACTTGCAACCGATTATCGCCTTCCGGTATGGTTGGCGGTTCGGACTCACCACCAAGAGGAATCCGGATCGGATGGTCTGCCACTCCAGATCGACGGCATATCTGAACTCTTCAATGTGGCCATACAGCTTCAGCCCGAGGGAAAGGATGTTCTGGTTAAAGCGCTGAAAGGCGGCAATCCGACTGCCGGACAGACGAATCTTTACCTGGACCCTTCAACACTGTTGATCAAAGACAAGATGTTATAAAACCTGTCAGGATATAAATATCCGGTGAAGGCTGCTGGCCAGATGGGACAGGATGTCGCCGATAAAGTGGCGACCACTGACCCGTTCAAATCCAAAATACAGAATCAGAACGACAGATCCGACCTGGGAACCAATTCGTGAAGGCCACGTCTTCAGCAGCGCCGGAAACAGGGCAGGCAGTATGGCGGAGCCCGCCAGCGGCGGAATCGGCAGGAGATGATAGACTGCCATGGTCAGATTCACGGCCATCACCATACCGAATACCCGGTCTTCCACGCCATAATGCTTGAATAGCCAGATAACGCTTCCGGCAATGCTGGCCAGAAAAAAATTGCCAAGCGGGCCGGCAAGGTAAGCCAGCAGCGTATAGAGGCGGGGCCTGGAAAACCGCTCGGTTCTCATCGGAATCGATCGGGGCCAGCCAAAACCCGCCGCCAGAAAACAGATGACTCCTAAAATATCCAGGTGCAGCAGCGGGTTGAAATGAAAGCGCCTGGGATTGTCCGTCTGAGCATCTCCCAGAAAAGTTGCGGCAAAAGCTTGGGCCTCCGCATGGACCGTTACGGCCATCAAAACACCCACGATAAAAGATACCATGTCGTCAAATCTAATGCGAGACAGATCCAGACAGAACGGTGCGGAAAAAGCCAGGGAAATGGGATCTTGTATCATTGGTTTTATTGCCTGTTGGTTCTACGATTAGGGTTAATTTCAAACGACGTACAAAACCCGATCAGCCCCGCCGGTATCCGGGCCCATCCCCGCCTTCTGGACAGGTCCAGGTGATGTTCCGGAATGGGTCCTTGACGTCACAGGTCTTGCAGTGAAGGCAGTTCGAGGGGGTCAACTTCAGCTCTTTCCGGGCCGTTTTTTCATCCACCCGGATTTCATAAACATTCCCCGGACAGAATCGGGTACAAGGGCTTTGATACGTTTCATAACATTGCGTCACGCAAAGCTCCGGATCATGAACCACGAGATGAGAGGGCTGATCCTCCCGGTGCAGGGTTTTGGACAGATAGACACCGGTCAATTTGTCAACGACCAGGACCCCGTCAAAACGTTTCGCATCGATCGGCAAAGGCACCGCCCCGGGCTTTGCCGGCTTCAATGTCTTGCAGTCTTCCTCAAGCGGAAGCCTGTCCCGCAATCCCAGGCCTTCATTCAGATATTGCGCAGCCAGGTGGAAAAATTTAACCGGCGCTTTTTTACTCAGGGCCGCGGAAAAATTTCTGCCCTCCACCAGTTCTTCACGCAACCAGCTTTTTTCAAAAAGCTCGCAATAACGGTTCAGTGTCCTGACCGAATAATCCCCTTTTTCAATGGCATGGCCAATGGCTTCAGCCGCCAGCATTCCGGATTTCATGGCGGTATGAATGCCCTTTAGCGCTGGCGCATTGTGCATGGCGGCCGCGGCCCCGACAAAAAGGCCGCCGCCCACGCAAAGTTTCGGCATGGTATGGTAGCCGCCGATGGATACGGTTCTTGCGCCCTGCTCAATAACTTTTCCGCCCTGAATAATGCCGGATACAAACGGATGCAGCTTAAAGCGGATGAACGCATCATAGGGATCCAGAAGCGGGTCCGAATATGACAAGGCGGTAAGATAGCCGATGGCAACCTGATTGTCCTTCATTTCATAGATGAATCCGCCACCCGGTGTGTTTATCCCCAGGGGATAGCCCAGGAAATGCAGATCATTCCCATAGCTCGAAGCAAAATAGTTCTTTTCCGGCAATTCGATGATTTCCCTGATTCCGGTTTCGAACACATCCGGCATCGATCCTGAAATGCCCAGCCTGCCGGTTATTTCTTTCATCAGGCTGCCGCGCGCCCCTTCCCCAAACACCGTGACCTTGGCCAGAATGTCCACCCCGGGCTCATAATTGCTCTTGGGCAGGCCATCCTTGCTGATTCCCTTGTCCCCGGTTCGGACACCGATAATGGATGAGCCACTGGCATCGTATAGCACTTCTTTCCCGGCAAATCCCGGTAAGATATTGACCCCGAGACTTTCTGCAATCTCCGCAAGCCATCGGCAGTACCGGGAAAGGCTGATGATGTAATATCCCTGATTTTCCAGATAGCTGGGGACAAACGGAATGCGATAGGCCTTTTCTGTCGACAGAAAGTAGATTTCATCGTCTCGGACGGTCGTTTCAATGGGACAACCGCGGGTTGAAAAATCCGGTATGAGTTCCTTGAGCGCAATCGGGTTCAGGATGGCGCCGCTCAGGCTGTGAGCGCCGACCTCGGCACCTTTTTCAATCACCGCGACCTCAAGGTTCAATCCTTTTTCCCCGGCCACCTGCATCAGTCGAATCGCCCCGGCAAGGCATGCCGGCCCAGCGCCGACAAAAAGGACATCCACTTCCATCGATTCATGTTCACTGTTCATCTACGAACCTCTTTCATAAAAGATTGACGGCTTCGTAAAAAGTCCCGATCAATTGCCTTTGAGCTTTTTGACTTCTTCCGTGATCATCGGTACGAGTTCAAAGAGATTTCCGACAATGCCGTAGTCGGCTTTGGAAAAGATCGGGGCTTCCGGGTCCTTGTTGATGGCCACGATGACCTTTGAGGTCTGCATGCCTGCAAAGTGCTGAATTGCGCCGGATATGCCGCAGGCGATATAGACATTAGGTGAGACGACTTTTCCGGTCTGCCCGACCTGATCCGATACGGGTCGCCATCCTTCATCCACCGCTGATCGGGATGCGCCGACAGCGCCCCCCATTTCAGATGCCAGCGTTTCCAGGATCGAAAAATCATTTCCGCCCATTCCCCTGCCGCCGGAAACCACAACATCGGCTTCGGTCAATTCGATTCTGCCGGCAGCCTCCATCTGCCTTCCCAGGCAGGATGTCCGGGGTTTTTCCAGAACGACCGGCCAGGATTCAATCTGTCCGGCTCCGGATGCAGGGGCAGACGCAAAGGCATTGGGCCGAAGGGTGATCATACCGGGACTGCTCTCAATCACGACATCCGCCAGAACCTTGCCGCCGTACATGGGCCGGGTAATCGTCAGCTTCTGGTTTTCAAACCGGAGGGAGATGCAATCCGTTGCCAGCGGCGCACCAAGGCGGGCCGAAAGTGCGGCGGACAAATCCTTGCCCTGTGTGGTTGCACCCATCAGAACAAAGGCAGGGGCTTCTTTTTGAATAATTTCCGCCGTCACATGGGTGTATGTTTCCGTCAGATAATGTTTCAGATCTGAATGTTCGGCAACCAGAATTTTATCCGCGCCATAAGCGGCCAGTTGTCCGGCAGTGTCCTGAACGCCGTCTCCCAGTACAACGGCAATCAGTTTTCCCCCCAGGGTATCCGCCATTCTTCTGCCCTGGCTCAGGGCTTCAAAAGACACTTTCCGGAAAACGCCGTCCACATATTCCGCAACGGCAAGTATATCTTGCGACATGATTATCTCCTTCGTAATTTTGTAACAATGGGAGAAAAGTCAGACGTTGTTGGTTCAAGTTCAAAAGCCTTGAGGACTTCTTCCCATTTGGGATAAGAGAAAACATTTTGAAGTTCTGCCTCAACAATTGCTCGTTTTTGACGAAGCGGTAGAGCCGCAAAATCTTCTTTCTTTACGAGGAACCACCCGACACCCTCTCCAGGCATTCCAGTGCTTTTGTTGACGACAAGACATTGAATAGGTGGAACCTTCGTCTTCCAGGCCGTTGAGAGACGTTCCAACGATTGCCCGATGCTTCCAAGCACATAGTTGAGGTTGCGCGGGTTAGTCATCCCCAACTCTTCAGCGAGGTCGGAATAAAACACCGGAACGCCAGCCTGTGCTTGACGGACGAGCAATGGTAGTGCGGCGCGGGCACGCACCTGGTATGCTTTGTCACCAGAGATTGGTTCCGATATTTTGGCAGTGCTCATAATCCTCCATGGATGGCTAACAATAATTAGATTGATCCGCATAACATCGGGGATTTTGGTTTTCTGTCCGCATAACATGCCATTGGAAAGATCGTCTAATGCCTGCCAACATCTTATATTCCCAATTTAATATCTCTTTATGTCAATTTATCACGGCATGTTACGCGGATCGGTATAAAAAAACCTCAAAGCCCGTCCGCGTGAATGCGAACGCCTGACGGGCGACGGTTGAAGACATTGGTAGCAAATTTCTATTATATCACCTTGGCCTCTTCATGCAGGATTCTGACCAATTCCGCAGCTTTTGCCTGAGGCGTAGCCGCATCAATGATTTTTGCGGCTTTTCGTTTTTCCGGCAGTTTCATCGCCACCACCTGAAGCAGCGGGGCTGGAGCTTCCAGACCCAGATCCGCCAGTGTTTTGATTTCCAGCGGTTTCTTTTTGGCTTTCATCACACCGGGAAGCGATGCATAACGGGGTTCATTAAGCCCGCGCTGGGTCGTAAAAAGCGCGGGCAGCGGAGATTCGATAAGCGCCGTTCCCCCTTCGATGGTTCGGTGACACTTAATTTTGCCTTCAGCGATTTCCTGTTTGATTACCAGAGACATAAAGGGAATATTGAGAAATTCGGCAACAGCCGCGCCGACCAGGAAGTTTTCATCATCAACAGCCCGCTGGCCCGCGATGATCAGATCATAGGGAAGAGTTTGAATCACCGTTGACAGAATCCGGGCAATTCCCAGTCCGTCACAGGCTCCTGTCGCCGGATCATTCACCAGAATGCCCTTGTCCGCGCCCATTGCAAGCGCCGTCCGAATCGCCTCCACAGCCTTGGCGGTCCCCACGGATACCAGGGTCACCGTTCCCCCCTGTTTATCGCGGATGCGGAGCGCTTCCTCGACGGCGAACTCATCATAGGGATTGATCACCCAGTTTACATCATCGGTTTTGACGGAGCGGCCGTCATCGGCAATCTGAACAATGGATTCGGTTGACGGCACCTGTTTAAGCAATACGATAATGTCCACGCGTTATGTCCTCACTTTTGTATCAAGTCTGAAATGATCGCAAATTATTTTAAACACCCATGACCGATCGGTCACTCCCGCAATAAGAAATCCGGAATCCTGACATCTGGTATTTGTATTCACCACCGCCGCCAGTGTCAATATCTTTATCAAGGCTGGGATCAACTATTACAATAAAATCCCCCCTGCCCCTCTTTTCCAAAGGGGGGAATCATCTTCACGGTAAAGCGGCTGCCTTTTCAACCATGGCAATTGCCGTCTCATACTCCGCTTTCCGAAACCGCAGCTTTAACGCAGCTTTTAGCATGTCCAGGGTCAACACCTTATTCTGCTTTGCCAGAACAGCCAGTGCTACCAGAGCCCAATCCTGGGACTTGATTTTCTCGGCTTTAAAGCCGACTTCGATGACGGATGCCGGACTATTCGGCAGTTCAATGCCTGCCGCTTTGATGACCAGAGCTTCCGGAGAAAGATCGGCCAGCATTTTCTTTCGGCGATTGACGCCTTCCGGGGCCAGCGCAATGACAACCGAAGGGTTTTCGATTCCCGTATATTCGATCTCGGTATCGGAAAGTATGATTTCACTGACCGAGTGACCCCTCATGACGGTAATCGGGTAATCGCTTTTCTGGGCTGCGCGACATCCTGCCGAAGCCCCTGCCAGGCACAGCAGTTCTCCAGCAGTAATTATGCGTTGACCGGCGCTTCCCAGTACGACCACTTCCCGGCGACCCGGCTCCGGGGATGTGCAGATTGCTTCGATACGAACCGGCTCTGTTGCGGGTTGGAGCTTGGCAGCCTCTTGCCGGTAAGCCCGGCCGTATTCCGCTCTTGCGTTCCGGATCTTGTAATCACCCAATTCCGGAAGTTTCGCCAGGTCCGCTTCGATGCTCTTGGGGGTAAGTTTGTTGCGGCGGGTGTAACGGCCGGGACATATCCCCCAGATGTCGATCAGTGAAAAACCATCAAACGCAATGGCCCCTTTAAGGCCTTCCACCAGCCCTTTGTCGTATGTGGATACGCGGGATACATAACTGGCTCCTGCCGCCCCAGCAACCTGACAGATATCCAGGGGCTTTTCCAGCTTGTTTAAAAAGCCTGAACCGACCTGGGCATCCTGGGGAGTGGTCGAAGAGCACTGGCCCCCCGTCATGCCGTAGTTAAAATTATTGAGAACCAGAAGTGTCAGATCAATGTTTCGCCGGCAGGTGCTCAGTACATGGGCACCGCCGATCCCCAGACCGCCGTCGCCCATGGTAACGATCACCTTGAGATTCGGTCGGGCCATTTTGATCCCGGTGGCATAAGTGAGTGCCCGGCCATGAAGACCGTGAAACGCATGGGTGTTAAAAAAGGTGTCGAACAGGCCGGAACAGCCGATGTCGCTAACGACAACAACATCTTCCCCGGAAAGCCCCATACTCGACAAGGCCTGGTCCAGCGCATGAAGAACCTGCTCATGGGAACACCCGGGGCAAAACACGGAGGGGCGACTACTGTTTAAAAGACTATCCATTTTGAATCACCTCCTGAATCTGCCCGGGCTTGATCAGCTCTCCGTTCATCTGCCCCAGAAAATCGACTTTTTTATCGGGCAACAGCCGCTGGAGCTCCCGGACGTACTGTCCGAGATTCATCTCCGCCATGACTACCCGCTTATAAGGCGCGGCTTTTTCCCGAATCAGCCGTTCAGGGACGGGCCACAGGGTTTTCAGGATCAGCAGCGATGCCTTCGCGTTGCTTTTCTGTATTTTTTTCACAGCCGCCATGGCCGCACGGGCTGTTACTCCGTAAGCAATCACCAATGTGTCGGCGCCGGGGACCCTGTATTCATCGTAGTAAGTGAACGCGGAGACGGTTTTTCCCAGTTTGGCGTCCAGCCGCTCCTGCATTCGGGCAATTTGACCCGGATCGGTCGTAATGTACCCATCCGTTCCATGGGTCGAGGAGGTTTGACGGACCAAACGTTTTCCGCCGATGGGAAGAAAATCCGGCACGAACTGATCGTCCTTCACACCAAACGGCACAAAGGGTTGATCCGCATCAGCCGTTCTGCGCGCAACCACCTGCGGCAGGTCAAGCCCATCCAGATCGATGGTCTCGCGGGTCATGGAGACTTCCTTGTTGGCGGCCAGAAAAACCGGGCAACGGTATTGTTCGGCCAGATTAAAGGCTTGCATGGTCAGCACATAGCAGTCCTTAACATCCATCGGAGCCAGTACGATCACGGGAAGTCCGCCGCTGTTGCCCCATTGCAGGAATTGGATATCCCCGTCTGCGCCTTTGGTGGCGGACCCGGTGGAGGGCCCCAGGCGCTGAACATCCACGATGACGATGGGGATCTCGCTGCCGATGGCAAAGGAGATCTGCTCGCTGTAAAGACTGATTCCCGGGCCGGATGTGGCGGTCATGGTCTTCATGCCGGACATCGCGGCCCCCAGGCAGAATCCGATGGATGCGATTTCGTCTTCGCCCTGGAGACAAACACCCCCTTTGGGTGGCAGCAACTTGAGCATGGTATTATAAATTGTTGTGGCCGGTGTAATCGGATAACCGGCAAAAAAATTACAACCGGCAGCCATCGCTCCCCAGCCGATGGCTTCGTTACCTTCCATTAAAGTCAGTCCCAT
>CAIVVZ010000341.1 GCA_903909505.1 uncultured Desulfobacteraceae bacterium | reverse complement strand
TTCTGCCGAGGCTCTGTGGTTATGTCTGTATGACGCAGTACGATGAAACGCTTTCTCTGCCCATTGCCTTTGCGCCGGTTAACCTGAAGGATATTCTGGGGGAAGTCATCAGCCGCAGCCGGCTTCGCCAGCTACGGATTGCAGAGACGGAAAAATACGCGCATGTCACCTATTTTTTCAATGGCGGCGAAGAAAAACCGTTCCCGCTGGAGGATCGGTGCATGGTGCCGTCTCCAAGAGACATTCCCACCTATGATCTGAAACCGGAAATGAGCGCCAGAACCGTAACCGAACAACTATTGACCCGGTTGGATGAAACCGCGTACCATCTGGTGGTGCTCAATTTTGCCAACATGGACATGGTCGGCCATACCGGATTTTTGAACGCAGCCATCCGTGCTTGCGAGACCGTGGATGAATGTGTTGGCAAAATCGTGGAAAAAGTTCAGGCCATGGGCGGTGCGGTACTGATCACGGCCGACCATGGAAACGCGGAAACCATGGCGGATGAAAACGGTCACCCCTACACCGCGCATACCCTGAATCCGGTGCCGTTGATTTTGGCGGACGATACGCGAAAGCAAGCAAGTCTTGTGCCGGGAGTACTGGGCGATATTGCCCCCACGATTCTGGAAATCATGGGCATTGAAAAGCCGGAGTTGATGACGGGCCGGTCGCTGATTATGGCGTGAAGCATCGTTTGTGAAGCGTGAAACGTGGCAGCTTCGTAGGCTGGGTAAAGAGCGGAACGGAGCCTCTACTGACAACTCGGTAAAAAGCAGGTAGGTCAGGGGGCCGCGGTTTTTCGCGACACCCTGACAAAACAGCGGATTCCGGGTCTAATTGCCGGCAACTTCCCGGTTGCAGTGCTTGCAGACAGTGGCTCTTTTTTTGATGATTTCCGCACAGAACGGGCATTCCCGTGTAAAAAACCGCTCATGGATTTTTTGAACAGACGCGTCCAGCTTTTCCTGAATGAGTTGATTTCCCACCTTGAGACTCTTAAGCGGCTCGACGGCTTCCAATTCTCCAATATCGCCGATCATCTCGGCTGCTTTTAACCGGACCCGGGAAGGTTCCGTGGGGTCCAGAATGATTCGCAGAACCGTGGGGGAATCCTTGGCAACATAACAATCCGCCAGAATGGAAAATCCTTTTTTGGTGTTTTCTTTCAGCGCTTCTTCCTGAGCTAGGACTTGACTGTCGATGATCTGTCCGGTTCCGCCCATGGGGCTGAAAACCGGCATCAGCTCGAACTGCTGGGTTCCCGGATAATTCATGCACCGGTAGGACGCATGATGTGAATAGTTTTCTTTCAAGTTTTCCCAGCCCTCTTTATAGAGCTTGCAATCGTCATTAAAACACAGAAATAAATAGGGCGTTCCCCACCCCAGTCCGTCACCAACCGGAATCGGCGGTACTTCCCACATGTTCATTTCCACGCCGCAGTGTGGGCAGTGTGGTTTTTCCTGGGAAAGCACTTTTTCAAGTACCTGCTCTTTGGTCTCGTACATTGGAATAATCCTCCGTTAATGCTCATATAAAGCTGCTGAACCGTAAAATTCACCTTATCATGCGCAGTAAATTAAGCCCCCTTTTCCGTTTTGTCAATGAACGGCGGGAGTGCAAGCGCTTCATAAAAAATCTTTGTGGCAGATCTGGCTCTGTATTGATAAGTTGGCGATAACGTAGTATGCAATAATTCATGCAATTGGAATCATGAAGACGCCTATTCCCATTTCATACGGATTTCCATTAACTCAAGCAAGCTCAACAGGAGGAAAACGTCATGGTTCGAACTGAAATATCGTTATTCTTGCAAAACGTGCCCGGAGAACTGGGCAAATTATCCTATTTGCTGGCAAATGCCGGAATCAACATTGATGCCCTGACCATTCAGGATGCATCCAGTTATGTGAAGGAGCTTTTTCAGGCAAGGGGAAAGTCGTTAAAGCGGATTGCCTCTGCTTCCAGCTACAATTCCATGCGAAAGGACTCCGCGGAGCATGCATTGATACGTCTGCTGGTGAATAACACGGACAAGGCCGTTGATTTGTTGTCCAAGAACGAATATGTATTCGATGTGATGCCGGTGATCGCCATCGAACTGGAGAATAAACCCGGCGAGTTGGCCAGTATAACCATCAAATTCGGAGAAGAGGGAATCAACATCAACTATGTTTACGGTTCGGTGTCCTCGCCGGATGCCAAGTGCCTGTTTGTGTTCTGCCCCGAAGATATCGATAAGGCAGCCGCGATTTTTAAGGAGTCATAGACAGCGGAGAAATACTTCCCCTACATGGCGAAAGGGGGTGTTTTCGTTTTCACCGCACCTTTTGCGGGAATCAACGGGGTTGCGCAGGACCGCAACCCCTGTCCGCATCAAACCTGGTCTTCCTTCCATATATCCCTGGTAAATCTGACGCTCCTGTTACGTCCTTCCTCTTTTGCCCGATAGAGTGCCACATCGGCATACTTGATACAGCTCCAGAGCGTACTGGTATCGGCAGGGAATTCACTTGCTCCCAGGCTGATCGTTTTTTGGATTTCACCATCGGGAATCTTTGTCTTGATAGCATAGGTATTTGCATTTTTTTAAAACAAATACAGATGGGTATGATATAGGGAGGTAAGGCAAGGACCAGGGAACTTATGGCTTATGCAGGGGATCGACCGAGACACTTTCCGAGGGATATTTGGGGATCATTGGGATGAATTTAAAGGATGCCATTCGTCGTATGACATACAGTATTACGACGATGTGGTGCAGAAGATGTTGGGGTGTGGAAGAGAAGAGGGCGGGTACTGTGAATATCTTTGTACGAAATGTGGGTGGAGGACCCGGATAGGTTCTACCGATCCGGGGGTGAAATAATATAGGTTCATCCTCCGGGAAAGCTCCAATGGGAAAGATGGAGGATGAACCTATGCATGATTGGGAAAGTTTATCGCATGTAAGATGGGATTGCAAATACCACGTTGTATTTGTTCCGAAATACAGACAGAAGAAATTGTACGGAAAGTTTCAGAGAAAAGTAGGGGATATATTTCGGTGCTAAGGCCGAAATTATTTGACCAGATTGGTATGGCATTCACTGGTTCTTCAGGATAACAAAAAGGTGCGTTGCCTGCCAGATAAATTTGACAGGCAACGAATGTGATTAAACAGCTTTGATGCTTTTAAGGTAATCCACGGCTTTGCTGAAGCTTAGGACACGTTACATATTAACATAATCAATTTATCGTGGCCGTATTGTGTAATTCCATTCACCATGAAATTCATCTCTTTCGAGAGCTAATGATTGTATTTCCTTGTCAGTGATTTTAATCCCTTTGGCGTACTCATTGGTGTCTAC
>CAIVVZ010000340.1 GCA_903909505.1 uncultured Desulfobacteraceae bacterium | reverse complement strand
TGTCGCTGGCCAGTGTGGATTTTCCCGATCCGGACACGCCGGTAATACAGGTCATGACCCCCAAGGGAATGGCCACATTCACGTCTTTCAAATTGTTTTCAGACGCCCCTTCAATCCGTATCCATTTATGGTCATTCCGGATTTTTCCGCGTTCGGGGATGGGAATGCGTCTTTTTCCCGTCAGATAATCACCGGTAAGGGTTCCGGCAATCCGGGACGCGGGGCCATCATACATGATTCTTCCACCGTTCTCGCCGGCTTTGGGACCCATGTCCAGAATCCGGTCGGCCTGGCGGATGATTTCGGGGTCATGCTCCACCACGACGATGGTGTTGGGAAGATCCCGAAGCCGTTTCAGGATGTCAACCAAACGGTTGCAGTCCCTGGGGTGAAGCCCGATGCTGGGCTCATCCAGAACATAGAGGGCATTAACCATGGAAGAACCCAGGCTGGACGCCAGAGCCACGCGCTGAACTTCGCCTCCGGAAAGGGTTCTGGACTGTCGATCCAGAGTCAGATACCCCAGCCCCACATCCTGAAGAAATTTCAGCCGGGACAGGACTTCGTCATAAATCATTCGGCTGGCGTTGTCCGTGGCGTCCATGTCCAGGGCTGTAAAAAACGATGCGGCATCGGTGACATTCAGGCCATAGACATCCGAGATCGTTCGGCCGGCCAGCCTGTATAGCAGGGTCTCGGGTTTAAACCGGGTCCCGTCGCAAGTGCCGCAGATTGCATAACTGCGATAGCGAGACAGAAATACCCGAACCGGCAGCTTATAGGTTTTGGTTTCCAGCCATTTGAAAAAACCGCGCACCCCGTAATATGCCGGCGTGCCTTCAAAAATGGCCGTTCTCTGGTCCGGCGGCAGGTCTTCAAACGGAATGCGGGTGGATATTCCCTGTTTTCCGCAAAAAGCCATCAGCTCTTCAAACTCGACCTTCTGCTCCGAATCCGTTCCCCAGGGTTTGATGGCACCTTGTTCCAGGGAACGTGACGGGTCCGGAATCACCAGTTCCCAGTCAATATCGATGGTTCTGCCAAACCCCCTACAGGTATCGCAGGCCCCGACCGGACTGTTGAAGGAAAAGAGATTGGGAACCGGAGGAAAATAAGTGATTCCGCAGGAAGCGCACTCCAGCTCCCGGCTGAAAGACAGGCGATGTAAAGAGCCTGTCCACAGATCGATGTGCCCGGCCCCCCATTGAAATGCCTGTTCCAGGGAATCCATGATCCGGGGCTGATCCTCTGCCCGAAACCGAAGCCTGTCGACCAGAATGTGCAGGGGCCGAGGGCTTGACTGCGGCGACAGTTCCGACAACTGCCCGGTCCGCTCCCCATCCACATGGCGGTCAAACCCCATGCGAATCCAGGGCAGCAAGGCATCCGGTGCCGGGTCCGGCTCGAGAGTCGCCGGAAATGTGATACGAATTTCCGTTCCCTCCGCCACGTCCTGTAGCGCCTTCCAGACATGAAGCGGGGTTTCCGGCAGCACTGGTTTGCCGCACCCCCGGCAGTGAAGCTGTCCCATGCGGGCGTACAGGAGCTTGACATAATCGGTCAGCTCCGTCATGGTGCCCACGGTGGACCGGGACGTTCTGACAGGGTCCTTCCGGTCAATGGCAATGGCCGGGGGTATTCCCAGAATGGCGTCCACTTGCGGCCGGTCCATCCGATCCATGAACTGCCGGGCATAGGGCGAAAATGTTTCCACATAGCGCCGCTGGCCCTCGGCATAGAGGGTGTCAAAAGCCAGGGAGGATTTGCCGGAGCCGCTGACGCCGGTGATCACCGTAATCCGGTTCAGGGGAATGTCCAGGTCAAGGTTTTTCAGGTTGTGCTGTCTGGCGCCGCGAACGACGATTGCTGGAGTTTTCATTGGCCAAAGATGATACATCCCTATCACTTTTTCAAGGCCGGAATCGGACGATACTGAAATAAATGATCCTTCGGGAAGACGCCGATTGTCAAAAGGTTTTTAGCACCTCTTCTTTGTTAGCCTTGACACTTGGTAACAGAAAAAGTATAAATTAGATAGAATGCTATTTAATGGTAATGAATTCGTGTTTTGTTTTACGGACGCTTTTCAGGGTCTGAAAAATGGGCGTTTGAGCGGAATCGATTATTAGCCGTGGATTGTCTGAGGGTGGAAACACCCTTGACTGGAGGAGATTATGTTTGGCATCGGCATGCAGGAATTGCTCCTGATTCTGGTCATTGCCCTCATTGTTCTGGGCCCTAAAAAATTGCCCGATGTGGCCAAGGCACTGGGAAAGGCGCTGAATGAATTCAAGCGGGCCACCAGTGACCTCAAGGACTCCCTGGATGTGGATCACAGCCTGAACACTGTTAAAAAATCGTTTGATGTCATGAACGACACCCAGCCTGCGGCAGGCACCACCGCTTCCGCTCCCGGGCCTTCAGATGTCAAACCCCCCTCACCTTCTTCCGAAGAAGCCGCCCCCAAGACCCCTGAGCCTCCCCGTGCCTCCAGTTGACAGGACTTTCCCATGAACGATGAAGAGAAAATCCCTTTCACTTCCCATCTGGAAGAGCTGCGAAAGCGTCTGATCATCTGCTTTATCGCTGTCGCCGTCGGATTTGCTCTGGCTTACAGCGTTAAGGAATGGCTGTTTCATCTGCTGACCGCCCCGCTGATCGCGGTCATGGAGCCGGGTGAAAAACTGATTTTTACCAGCCTTCCGGAGGCGTTTTTTGCTTATATGAAAGTGGCGCTTTTGTCCGGCACCATTTTGGCCATCCCCGTCATTTTATACCAATTTTGGATGTTCATTGCTCCCGGGCTTTACAGCAAAGAAAGACAGCATCTTGCCCCCATCATGGTGCTGTCCATATTCTTTTTTATCGGCGGCGCCCTTTTCGGCTATTATGTGGTTTTTCCCATCGGATTTCAGTTTTTCCTCAGCTTTGCTACAGACACCATCCGGCCGCTGCTGACCATGCGGGAGTATTTAAGCTTTGCCTCAATGTTTCTGCTGGTCTTCGGCCTGATTTTCGAGCTTCCGCTGGTCCTGGTTTTTCTGGTAAAACTGGGCATTATTTCCATTGACTTTTTAACCAAAAACAGAAAATATGCCATACTCGTGATCTTTATCATCGCAGCCATTTTAACGCCGCCGGATGTGGTTTCACAAACACTCATGGCCATTCCCATGATGGCACTTTACGAGATCGGCATTCTCGGCGCCAGAATTTTTGTCCGCAAAAAACCTCAGGAAGATATTCCGGAAGATGCCCCAGAAGATACTCCGGAAGAGACCCCCTGAGAGACGGTTACGGGTTCTTGGTCGCAGATCTGGCAGTAAATTGCGACGGAAGAACATTTGCTGGTATAATAAATTGTTAACAAGGGAAAGGAGGAAAAAGTCGTATGAAGAAAACATTGTGGGTCGTTGTGGTGGTCGGAATTGCAGCTGTTTTTGCTTCAGCCGCCCTCTACGCGGGAACCAAAGCGCCGGATGTCATCAAAATGGAAAACAAGATCTATCCCAAACATGAAAAAGGTATCGTTGAGTTTTCGCATAAAAAACATGTCGCCGAATACAAGGATACTTGCGGGGATTGCCATCATGACAAAGACCATAAACCACTGGCAAATCTGAAAGACGGCGACAATGTTCAGGGCTGCGCAGAATGCCACAAGAAGCCCGGTGAAAAACCAAAGGGAAAAGACGCTCCCAAACTGACGGACAAAGAAACGATGGAATTTCATGCCGAAGCCATGCACAAGAACTGTCGGGGATGTCACACGGAATTCAACAAAAAGAATAATTCCACAAACGCCCCAACAACTTGCGTAAAATGCCATCCGAAAACCAGTTAAACCTATGACCCGGTGATTCCGCAAACCATGCTTGGACTCCTGAGCAGGCTTCTCTTGACAGAGAGGAGCCTGCTTTTTTTATCCTTTTTTTTTCTATGCGGCGGCCATACGGGTAAGGTTGTCCAATTTTCCTACGATCTTCACCCCCCCCATGACAATTACCGCACCTTATAGGCCTCTGCGGAGTACAGATTGCATATTGTGTCCGTCGGTGGAAGGATCAGAAGAGTGAATGATACCACTTGTATCGTTTAAGATGGCCGGACTCATAAATATATCCAAGAATCCTTGGCTTTTCAAATATGGATAATCTCTATTTCGGGTAGATCACCCATACAAAACAGCGATGAGCCATAGAAACTTTCCGAGTAAACATAAAACAAAACAAGAGCTCTACCCTTCTTAAAAACGGTTCGTTAAGTCAATGACTTGGACGTTGGACTATCATATCACTGATATTGCCAACCGCGACCTTTGTGTCGCAGACCCAGTCTTTTATGTCGTATGACATATTAACGAATTATATCAAGTTGCTTTGAACCATTGTCCTCACATTTAATCCTATATAGAATAAAACCGAGACCTTTATGTCGCTGCATCATCATTTACGGCCACAAACACTGTAAGAGTTTTTAATAATCAATTCACTTAAATAGCTATAACTTTAAACATTTTCAATATGGCATGAAACGTGCATTTTCGTAAATAGCTGTACAACAAACTTTTGTCGAAATGAATAGATATGAATTTTTGTCGTCTTGTTTGCGCTTCAAAGAAATACTGCTGCCACCAACAGGGAATGAGCCGAATTCTAGGCACTTCTGATAACGGGTTACAGTTCGTTCCCCCCACACATCGGTAAGGCCTGATGGTTTGATTGGATATCGGATAACCGATAAAACTTCATGTAACACCCTGACACTAATGGCAAACACTGAATTATCTATACATAGCCGGATAAAATCAGTGAATCTATGAGAATAAGATTTGATTATTATACTCGATGTTCAAGTTATTTTCATTGCCCAACCTGAAATGATAATATGCAGATAATATTTACATCATTTGACAATATGGCAATACTCAACAATATCAGTTGTATTCTTGAATATTGTCGGATTCAACAATAATGCAAGAATACATGTGAATTTAAACCACTGACAACCTATGTGGCAAAGCAAGAAAAACAGAATTCGGACAATTATTGTTACTTCAATAGCCTTGATCGTCTACGTGCTGCTCTCCAGTTTAATGGCTGATTGTGTGAAGGCGCAGCCAAATGACAGTGATGATGTCCACCACCCGGCTTTATTCTTGGGCAATGAGTCGCTTCCGCCGATGTGCTACATGGAACACGGTAAGCCGACCGGAATCGTGATTGACCTTGCCAATGCCATAGCACGTCATATGCGTCGGCCCGTGGAAATTCAGCTCATGAACTGGACAGAGGCGCAACAACTTGTTAAGGAAGGTCGTGCGGATGCTCTGTTGCAAATCAACACGGACCCGGAACGGCAAAAAATCTATGATTTTTCAGACCCTCTTCTGACCACTGAATTTACAATATTCACTTCTACCGAACGCTTTGGCATCTCTTCTATGCGTGACCTGCACGAATTGAAGGTCGGCGTTGAAAAAAGCGGACTACCGATCTTTTTACTGCAAGAACACCCTCAGATCATTGTGATAATCATCCCGGATTTCGTTCAAGGATTCAAGAGGCTAACAACGGGAGCCGTAGATGCGGTAGTCGCAGATCGATGGGTGGGGAGTTTCGTGTTGGCAGAAAACAAATTCAGGGGCGTTAAGTTTATAGAAGAACCCATCAGCCGAAGTAGCTCGGCAATTGCCGTGAAAAAGGGGAATAAGAATCTTCTTGCAGACATCAATTCCGCCCTGGCGGAAATCCGTCAAGATGGCACATACGACAAGATTATCAAGCCTTGGCAGGTTAAGGAAATCGTGTTCAAGACACGCGAGCAATTGCGCCAACAGGCATGGATGATGGCTGGGATCTCTGCGGTATTGATTGTGACTTTGATTGGCGTTGCGGTGCTGGTTATGGAAATCCGGCGCCGCAAGAAGGCCGAGGAAGAGCTACTGGCGAGCCGAAGGCAACTGACGGACATTATCGAATTTTTGCCGGAGGCAACTCTGGCCATAAATAAGGAAAAGCGGGTAATCATCTGGAACAAAGCGATTGAGAAAATGACGGGTATTCCAGCCGCAGAGATGATCGACAGAGGCGACTATGCCTACACTATCCCGTTTTATGGCAAGGCGCGGCCACAGTTGATGGATTTAATCTTTATGAATCATGTAGATATTGTGGCTCAGTACCCCAACATAAGACGTGAAAGTGATTCAATCACAGTGGAAGTGTTCTGTAACGCCCTTTATAACAATAAGGGAGCATGGATTGTTGCCAAGGCGTCGCCGCTTCATGATCAGTACGGCAAAATTGTTGGCGCTATTGAAAGTATCCGCGATATCACCGATCGCAAACAGATAGAAGCCGAAAAAGAGAAGGTAGAAGCCCAGAATCGAATGCTTCAAAAAACTGAGAGTCTTGGCCGCATGGCCGGGGCCACAGCTCACCATTTCAACAATTAACTTCAGGCAGTAATGGGAAACCTCGAACTGGCCATGCTTAACCTGAAGCTGGGCGCAAATCCGATTGCAAACCTGGAATCTGCCATGCAGGCAACTCTCAAGGCAGCGGAGGTCAGCGGTCTGATGCTGACGTATCTTGGAAAAACTCCCGGTGAGCACGAACTCATAGACTTGTCTGCAATCTGCCGCCAAAGCTTGGCCCTACTTCAGGCCGCAACCCCGGAGGGCATAATCCTTAAGCTTGATTTTCCCTCATTCGGTCCGATCATCCGAGCGAATGCGAATCAGATGCAACAGATCCTGATCATCCTGACCACCAACGCCTGGGAGTGCGTCGGCCGGAACCAAGGAAGCATTGGCATAACAGTCAAGTCGGTTTCTCAGGTGGACATTCCCACCTCAAAGCGATTCCCAGTCGACTGGCAGCCACAGAAAAGCATCTATGCCTGCATGGAAATAATGGATACAGGCTGTGGAATCGAGGACAAAGATATCGAGAAAATCTTCGATCCGTTTTTTACCACAAAGTTCACCGGCCGGGGTATGGGTCTGTCAGTGGTGCTGGGGATCGTAGGAGCACATCAAGGGGGAATTACAGTGGAAAGCGAGCTGGGCAAGGGCAGTGTCTTTCATGTCTTTTTGCCGGCGGTCTCAACTAAAGAAGCCCCACTAAAACAGGAATAACCGGCTTTGTCCCCGGAGTTTGAAGGCAACGGCATGGTGCTGGTGATCGAAAACGAAGAGCAAGTACGCAACATGGTTAAGGAGATGTTTAGCGTGCTTGAAGCCAGAGACGGCATTGAGGCCTCGGGTGTGTTCAGGCTTCATCAAGATGAGATTCGTTGCGTCATTTGCGATTTATCGATGCCTCGTATGGACGGCTGGGATACTCTGGCACCTCTGCTCAAACTTTCGCCTTATCCCGGTGATTCTGTCAAGCGGTTGCGACGAGGCTCAAGTTTTGGTAGAAGAACATCCTGAACAGCCCAATGCTTTTCTCGGCAAACCATTTCGGATTCAGGAACTCAGAGAAACAATCACCCGTGTCCTTGGCAGAAATGTGAATGAAGAGATTTAGGCAGTTGACTGATATAAGGAACAAAAATTAGTCTGCTTGTTCCCTGTTCCGATTAGGAGATGAGAGATGGAAAGTATGAGTTCCGCAGATCATGATGCCAAGTATCGGATTGATGCTGTCGGTGCTATCCCAATATTGATTATTTTTCTCCTGGCAATATTCCTGAAGATGTTTGGACTTGACAACGCGTTTGTATATGAACCGCCCGATTTGCTGTTGATACTCAATACAATCTTTCTTTTTGGCTGTCCGATGCTCGTCGTATACCTTGCAGCCAAGGGCTACCTGGCAAGCGGGTCCATGAGATTGATGACACTGGAGAGCAGTGTCCTTTCATTTGCTGTTGGAAGTCTTATTGCCGGCTTCATGCTTCCTTGGAAGGGACCAAATTGTGTGATCACCCTTCACAACTGTTCGGTGCTGCTGGCGGGTCTGCTTCATCTTTTCGGAGCAGCCTCAGCCCTTGCCGGCTCTCGAATGGAACAGGATGTTCGTGGAAAGGTTCCCAAATTATTCCTGGTCAACGCGGGAATATTGATTTTAATGTTCCTACTGACCTTTTGCGCAGTGCAGGAAAAGCTGCCCGTATTCTTTGTTCAGGGCCAGGGACCGACTCTCTTGCGGCAGATCGTGTTGGGGACCGCTATCCTTTCTTTTCTGATATCCGGCTTTCTGTTCCTGAAACTCTATAGTAACTCTCGAAGCCGTTTTTTCTATTGGTATGCAATGGCGTTGTTTCTCATCACCATAGGGCTTTTCTGTGTATTCATCCAGAAGTCCTTCGGTGATCCCATCGGCTGGTTGGGTAGAACGGCGCAGTATCTGGCCGGTCTTTATCTTATTGCAGCGGTGTTTCGGGGAGCCAGAGAAATAGACTTGGGCATCCTGAGAATGGATAAGATCCTTGCCAAGTTGTTTCGCAGCCGTTTTGAGAAGCTTCTGGAAGAGCGTACCGAGCAATTGTTGCGGGTTAACGATGAACTATGCAAAGAAAATGAAAGGCGCCGGCAGTCGGAAGATCTCTTAAGGATCGAAAAAGCAATACTCTCAAGGACCGAGAGGATTGCTCATGTCGGAAGCTGGGAATGGGATATTGCCACGGATACGGTGACCTGGTCGGATGAGTTATTTCGGATCTTCCAACGCGACCCGCCGAAAGGGGCACCAAGCCTGGCTGAACATCCGGCCTTCTATCACCCGGATGACATGGCTCGCCTGCAAAAAGCCGTCGAAGCTGCTGTAGCAGAGGGAACTCCATACGAACTTGAACTCCGAGCCATTCGGAAAGATGGCATGACTCGGGTTTGCAAGGTATTTGGAGTGGCCGAAAAGGGACAGGTCGGACGCGCTATCAGACTGTTTGGCTCACTCCAGGACATCACCGAGCGCAAGCAGGCCGAGGAGGCACTTCGCGAAAGTGAGAAACATTATCGAACGCTGGTTGAAAGTATTCCAGGCATTGTCTATGAGTTCTCCAGTAAACAAGGTGGTGTATACTATTCGTCACGTACGACTGAACTTCTTGGCTATTCTCCTGAACAGTTGTGTGCTCAGCCGATGCTTTGGCACAATTCGATTCATCCAGACGATCTGCTCGGTGTCAACAAAATCATCCATGAGGTCACAACCTTCAAGCCTTTTTGTATCGAATATCGCATCCAAGATGCCCATGGGAACTGGCACTGGTTCGAGGATCGTTCAACCGGATACCATATTATAAACACTGATGTCATTTTGGAAGGGCTCGCGCTGGACATTACCGAACGTAAGAACACCGAGTTCAAGATCAAGGCCGCAACATCCGATACGCAGCGATTTCGAAACGCATTGGATTATGTTTCCACCTTCATCTACATGAAGAATACTCAGTCCCGTTATGTCTATGCCAATCGGTCGACGTTGGAGTTGTTCGGTTGTACAGAAGATGAACTGATTGGTTCCGACGATACCCGTTTTTTTCCACCAGACAGTGTAAACCGATTACGGGAAATTGATTCGCGCGTGTTTCATGGCGAGCAAACGATTGAAGAAATTGATGTTACAGAGGCAGAGGGCGGACGACGTATTTACTTGGAAGTTAAGGCACCAATCTACTTGGAACCCGAGAACAAGACGATTTGGGGATTGGTGGGTATTTCAACTGACATCACTGATCGCAAGCGGACAGAGGAGTTGCTACGAGAAGCTCACAGGCGACTGGAAGAGCAGACCAGCCTTCTCTCCAATATCATGCATGAGCTTAACATCATACTGGAAAATGCCCCTGTCGGAATCTCAAAAATTATTGACAGGAAGCAGGTTTTGGTTAACCGAAAGACAGAAGATATGTTTCGGTATCATAGAGAGGAAATGGAATTTCAGACGACCAGAAAACTTTACCCTTCTGATGAAGCATACGAAAAATTTGGTCAGGAGGCCTATCCGCTTCTGGCTCAGGGCCTGGTATTTGAGACAGATCAGGAATTAATTAGAAAGGATGGGGTTCACATTTGGGTCAGGTACATTGGCAAGGCCATAGAACCACAAGATATGTCCAAGGGCACAATCTGGTTATTAGAGGACATTACAAAGCGCAAATTGGCAGAAGCGGAAAAGGCGCAACTTGAAGCACAGAACCGGCAGCTTCAGAAGGCCGAAAGTCTGGGCCGTATGGCCGGCGCCATTGCTCACCATTTCAACAACCAGCTCTTTACAGTGATGGGAAACCTGGAAATGGTCATGGATGACCTGCCGCTGGGTGTAAATTCGAACGAAAGCCTTGTCTCAGCCATGAAGGCGGCACGAAAAGCATCTGAAGTGAGCAAACTGATGCTGACCTATCTTGGACAATCGCCTGGTAAGCATGTACCCATAGACCTTTCCGAAACTTGCCGCCAAAGTCTGACCTTTCTCCAGGCAGCAGCTCCGAGGGGAATGATCATTAAGGCCGACTTCCCCTCTTCCGGTCCGGCCATTCTTGCGGACGTGAGCCAGATACAACAGGTTCTGACCAACCTGATCACCAATGCCTGGGAGGCTGCCGTCGAGAATAATGGAACTGTTGATTTGACCGCTAAAACGTTTTCCCATGCGGATATCCCGTCCACGAAGCGATTTCCCATCGACTGGCAGCCGCAGGAAATCGTCTATGCCTGCCTGGAAGTGGCGGATACCGGCTGCGGGATCGGTTGCAAGGATATCGAGAAGATCTTCGATCCGTTTTACACCACAAAGTTTACCGGACGAGGTCTGGGATTGCCTGTTGTAATGGGAATCGTAAAAGCGCATGGTGGTGGAATCACAGTAGAAAGCGTACCGGGCCGGGGAAGTACTTTTCGGATATTTTTACCGGTATCAATTGAAGAACTCCCTATCCAGCATGACCTGCCAGCCATTTCGGAAGCGCTACCGACAAGTAAAGCAGAAAAATCCTATAGGACCGAAGAGGGCGGCACGGTGCTGCTGGTCGAAGACAAGGAGCTGGTGCGCAGCATGGCCAGAATCATGCTCACTCGCCTGGGATATACGGTGCTTGAAGCAAAAGACGGTGTTGAAGCTGTGGAGATGTTCCAACAGCACCAAAATGAGATCCGCTGCGTTCTCTCCAATTTGACGATGCCGCGGATGAACGGCTGGGATACACTGACTGCGCTGCGCAAACTTTCGCCGGATATCCCGGTAATCCTGTCCAGCAGCTACGACGAGGCCCAGGTTATGGCAGGCGAACATCCTGAATGCCCTAATGCATTCCTGGGCAAGCCATATCAGCGCAAGGGGCTTAGCGACACGATCCGCCGGGTGCTGACAAATACGGATGAAGCGGTTTAGATTGAAGCTGATTATATCGGATTTTGGGGAGGCTGATTATTTTGCGCAAATTTATTCTGGATGGCAATAGGCTAAATACAACATATTGATATTATAGCAAATATTTCGATAGACTTTTTATCAATAATTTTATATAGTTAGAGACCATGCCTGCCAAGGAGGTCTCTAACTATATGGGAAATGCAGAAGAAACATATGTTTGCCCTTTTTTCAAGAAACTTATAACGCAGATATAATTGATGAACTCGTAAAAACTCAAAAACAGAAATGAACGCTATTTAGTAGTTACGGATAGTTCATAACGAAAATTTGGCTCAAAGAAGCAAAATAGCTCTTTCACAATTTTAGAAATTCGGTTTGGAGAGAAATAAGTGT
>CAIVVZ010000339.1 GCA_903909505.1 uncultured Desulfobacteraceae bacterium | reverse complement strand
CCCTGTCATGTCCTCCGCCTCTGCCTTGGTCATGACTCTCGCCCCTGTTACGATCTTGCCTTTCACCCCAGTCGCGATCAGCATATCCCCAATAACATCCGCCAAAAGAGACAAGCATTGTCGCCAATACCATTCCCAACATAATGATTCTTTTCATTTCACATCTCTCTCCCTTGTTCCAATTTGCCATCCTATTTACTGAATGGAGAAACGGCCAACAATCATCTAAAAACATTAAAATTTACCCGACTTTTTTCTATTCCATCCAGAAGGGCGGAAATAGCATACTGCAGTGTCAGACTTGCGCCTTTTTCCGGCGTCGATTGTGCGTATTTTCCGGTTATGGACGATCCATGGCCTTTGAAAGTGATGTTTGAGCCATTATTCGCGTCAAACTCCACCTGAAGATCGATTTCAAATTCATACTTCTCTTTGCGTTCCAGGGAATCGGCACGCAGGAATTTAGGAATCGCCACATAATCGTAACTCCGCACCTGGGCGTGTTCCGGATCATTTGACAAAAGCATCTCTCTCGCCCTGGCTTCGCTTCGCACCGGCCATACATCAACCTTGGCAAATTCGATCCCAAAGGCTTTTCTCATTTCCAATTCCGCTTCCCGGCCAAGGTGGTAACGGATGCTGCCTCTCTCATAGTTGCCGACATGATCGAAGCTCTCAAACTCGGCTGGAATCAGCAGCAGAATTTTTACCGGTATTGGCGGTCTGCCATACTGAGAATAATCCACGGGGGTCAGGGCGTATTCCTGAGCGTTAGCACTTCCATGATAAATTATCCTGTCCGCGTTCCTGGGTTCTTCAATTCTTGTAACCCGGGGAAACACCCTGTTGATCTCATCATCGAGCGCATCAAGTCTTCCAAGAAGACTGTCCCACTCATCCCGGTAGACACTTCTACCTCTCAGCGCAGAATAGTCGGTTTGAATAACTTTCAGTTTCGTCAGAAAACTCTGGGACTGATCGGGGGTCAGCGCGCCGGTTTTCAGCCCGTCCCCAATCTTCTCCTGGATTGCAAGTATCTTATTCTCTGCAGTTCTTTGATCGTCTGGCCATGTTTGAATTGAGGCACAGCCCGTAATCAAAATCAATCCAAAAACCATTACTGCTGTCAAATAGCCAACGCTTTTTATTTCTTGGTTTTTCATTTGCCTCCTCCATTCTTTAGATGTTCAATCATTTGAATAGCTCACGTCGTACGGAGTTAGAGATAAATATAGATGGGCAGGGAAATGATACGAATGCCCGGCGGTGCAATTGGTGAATAAATGACCGAAGGATGGTGGAAACAAGGCATCCAATGAGAGGAATCTCCACCCGCAGAGCGGGTGGCTTCAGGAAGCCCCCCCCATAGGGGGGCATTGACATAGGGAAAGCCACGCTGGCGGCATAAATGCCGAAATATCTCCCCTACTTTTTTCCGAAACTTTCCATACAACTTCTTCTGTCTGTATTTCGGAACAAATACCACGTGGTATTCGCAATCCCATCTTACATGCGATAAACTTTCCCAATCATGCATAGGTTCATCCTCCTTCTTTCCCATTGGAGCTTTCCCGGAGGATGAACCTATATTATTTCACACCGGATCGGTAGAACTTATCCGGGTTCTCCACCAGAGGTGGAGGTTTTAGATTATAAAATAAATTGCAATTACTTACGTTCAAAAGTAAACTTCTGTCCTCCTATGGAAACCCCCAACATGAGACCTCCATTAACGTGAACAAAAGTGGCCATGCCATTGACATAACCGGTTTTCGCTTGGCCGCCGCCGCGGGGGCCGGCGCTGGCGCCTGCAGTGGCACCCGTGGTTGCGACCTGGGCCTCGGCTCCCGCCGTTATGGCGACTGCCTGGGCAGTGGCGTTAAATTCGAATTTGCCACTGGTAAATGCATCATAGGCCCGTTTGTCTTTGAAGAAGATAACTTCACTAAAGGCTTCGCCGCCGGCCTGGAATCCGATCGATCCCTCGATCACCGTTGATTTTCCCATTACTTTGCCGTGCTGGTAGACCTGCCCTTCTCCATAGGAACCGCCGATTACATACGCGCCTTTACCGATAGTTGGAAAGACCGCGTAGCCATATGAATTCTTGAAGAATTTTGCCACGACGGGTGAATCCCGAAACATGGTGATAGTACTTGAATAATCCTCAGCATTCGCAGCGATGGATACGCTGGCTATCCCAAAAATTAATGCGACAATTAATAAAAATGATAATTTTTTCATTTCCGTACTCCTTTCAATTTTGAGGTT
>CAIVVZ010000338.1 GCA_903909505.1 uncultured Desulfobacteraceae bacterium | reverse complement strand
CGAAGGAAACGCGCTGCATGGAGATGCTTGGCATGTTGAACGATCATGAAATTGGCGGCCCACGATCGAAAGATCCGAAAATTGTAGGGGATCTTCGCAAGGCGCGTGATATCTTTAGGCAATGGGATCCGGAAGTCTCGTTCTGCGGTTACTGGGAGAACAGCGGCCTGGTGAAGAGCGGCAATACAAATCTTCCGGTCAGCCTCTACCGGAGACCGGACAGCCTGCTGGTGATCGTCGGCAATACCGGCAAGGAGGCCGCCGATGTCAATGTTGTGTTGAACTGGGGCTCCCTGAAGCTTGATCCTGGCAAGCTGACTCTTACCGATGCCGAGACCGGCAAAGCCATTCCCGTGGGGAAACCGCAGGACGGATTCAAAATCAAAGTTAATCGGCATGATCTGCGCCTGGTTCTAATCGCTCCACCGGGCAAGTTTGCCATGAAATAATGGCCAATATTTTAAAAGGGAACAACAGCCTTTGCGAGGGGTAAACAGATTTTGAGTGTTGGTTTAAGAGCGCGGTGGGGCAAACTAACGATGGATTAGTAGTAGGTGTTCAAACAGTAGAAACGCCAGAAAAGAAAGGATTACCATGAGCAGGACAATTCGGGTGGGTATTGTGGGCTGTGGCGGCATTGCGCGGGCGCATGTCATGGGTTATCAGGCCGAAAAGGTGCAGTTTGTCGGTTTGACGGATGCCAGCCGGGAGGCGGCCGACAAACTGGCCGGGGAACTGAAGCACGTGCCGGTGTATGCAGATTACCATGAATTAATTAATAAAGCCAAGCCGGATGTGGTCAGTATTTGCACGCCGCCGGTGGCTCACGAAGCCGCGGCTGTGTATGCCTTGAAACATGGCGTTCATGTCCTGTGCGAGAAACCGATGGCGTTTGATGCGGCTGCGGCCAGGCGCTTGGAAGTCGCCGCCAAGAAGGCCGCTGTCCAGCTCATGCCGGCGTTCCGCCATCGTTTCATTCCGGGAAATCTGCTCCTGCGCAAGATTGTGGCTTCCGGAAAAATTGGCGATGTGGTGTTGTTCAATAACATCTTCTGTGGTCCGGCCTTTGGCATGGAACACAAGTGGTTTACAAAAAAGAAAATTTCCGGCGGTGGGTGTCTTTTGGATACCAGCAGCCATTCGGTGGACCTGTTTCGGTTCATCGTGGGCGAAGTCAGCGGCCAGAAAGCAGTCATGCATCGGCATTTTAAAACGACGGATGTGGAAGATGCCGGCATTCTGAGCGTGAAAGCAAAAAATGGCGCGATCGGAACGATGCAGTCTTCCTTTGTGGCTGGGGTAGGAATGGCATTTATCGACATCATCGGCACGAAAGGCCGCGTGCTCTTTGAGTATGGCGATCGAGTCCTGTTCCGGCTGACCAAAGATAAAGATTGGACGGTCAAACCCGTTAAAGTCAGCGGCGGGTGGCTGGAACAGATTCATCATTTCCTTGGGGCAGTCAAAGGCCAGCATCCTCTGTCCTGCACCGCGCACGACGGGGTGCGTGACATGGAAATCATCACTGCGGTATATGAAAAGTAAGGGCGTTGTAAAACATAAGCCGGAT
>CAIVVZ010000337.1 GCA_903909505.1 uncultured Desulfobacteraceae bacterium | reverse complement strand
GGTTTAATTACAACGATCTGTCCCATGACCGATCGGTCTGCGATTTTATCGCCAGCATGACCGATCGGTGCGCCCTGAACTTATATGAAAAAATATTTTTCCCATCGCCGTTGATCTGATGGAGGCCTATGGATTTTAAAAGCCATCGGGAACAAACGGTAACGTATCAGCCGTATCTGGACAGATTGGCGGCAATATTCCGGAAAATGGATGAACGCTATGATGAAACGGCCGGAAAGTATGGGTTTGTTTGTGAAGGGTGTGAGGACAGTTGCTGCCAAACGCGATTTTATCATCACACCCTGATAGAATATTTCTATTTGAAGAGCGGGTTTGAATCCCTTAATTCAAAAGACCGGATGATGATTCATTCCAGGGCGCTGGAGGTGAGTTCACAATGGGAAAAACATTCCGCGCCCGCTCCGGGCGTGATGTGTCCGCTAAATGAGGCGGGACGATGCCGTCTGTATGCGCATCGCCCCATGATCTGCAGGCTTCACGGTATTCCCCACGAACTGAACCATCCCATAAAAGGCAGGGCCATCGGTCCGGGATGCCACGAATTTGTCCTTCAATGCGGTGTGAAAGCCTATTTCCCTTTTGACCGGACCCCTCTTTACCGGGAATTGGCTGATCTGGAGAAATCATTTCGGCGGGAGACGGGGCTGAGCATCAAAATGAAGATGACCATTTCGGAAATGCTGGCTAACAATTTGAATGAATAGGGTATCCATTCTTTTGAACCTGTCGGAGCAGCGCTGTTCCGGAATGCTTTCCCGTCACAAATTCACTACTTCGCCCCAGCAGGCTGCCTGAAAATGGTTCGTATGTTCGCGGATCTTTGAACATGCCATTGCAGTGAATTCCCGATTCATGGGTAAAGACGAGTGATCCGGTGATCGGCTTGTTGGGAGGAATGGGGCGCATGGACGCCTGGGCGACATAGGTACACAACGACATTAAATTGGCGGACCGGATGCTACATTTTTTTTCCCCGGAAAGTAAAAGGGCCATTGCCACTTCTTCCAGCGCCGCATTTCCTGCCCTTTCGCCCAAACCATTTACGGTAACGCTTAAAGCATCCGCACCGGCCTGTGCCGCACTGATCGCATTGGCGGTTGCCATCCCCAAATCGTTATGGCCATGAAACTCAAGCGCCAGTTTTGATGCGCGCAGTTCCGTCAGGATAGCCGTGATTGAAAAAGGCGTTGCAATGCCAACGGTATCCGCGATCCGCATCCTGTATGCGCCAAATAAATATGCGTGTTCGGCGAATGTTTTCAGAAATGATAGATCAGCGCGGGTCGCATCCTGAGCGCCGACAGACACATATTGAAATCTTTCGCGGGCAAAGGTAAGAAGTTCCCGGAGCTGTGCGAACACCCAGGATTCATCTTTCTTCATGGCTCTCATGAGGATGGATGACACGGGAAAGCTGATGTGAATGCTTCCCGTGCCACATTTCGCAGCATCCTCAATATCCTCTTGCCGGGCCCGGCACCAGCAGGTCAGGCGGCAGGGGAGGTCCAGACGGGCAATCGCCCGGATGTCCTCCTGTTCGGTTGCCCCCATGGCGGGTGTCCCGACTTCCAGTTCATCGATTCCGGCCTCTGCCAGCATGGATGCGATGGTTTCCTTGGTTCCTCTGCTGAAGGCAACGCCCGGAGACTGCTCTCCATCCCTCAGGGTTGTATCAATCAACCATATCGGATCACGTCCATGTGCTTTCATCAGAAAAATCCTTTCGGGTGCCGTGTCTTTGTTTAAAACGGTTAATTCCTGAAAAGCCTTTCAATTATTATCTGTTTGGGAAGTGACCGGATCACATGTTTTATGTGCCATCATGCTTATCTCCGTAATCGCGCCTTTTAAGTCGCTCAGCGCTTCTTCCGTCGGATCGCTGCGGTAATATTTCTCGATTGAACAAATAGATTGGATATTTTCGTATTGCAGAATACGTTTTTTGAGCGTTTCATCAATCGGCATCACCCTCTCAAGGCCGTAAATAAGATCGAAATAGGTATGATTATCAGGCAAGTTATGGTGAAAATCCAATATTGCCATAATGTAACCTTCTAAAGACATAGAGAGTAAATTGTATCGTATATCCGCGCCAAAACGGCTTTTAGTCCCTTTGGGCGTTGCCGCTTTCAGGTATTGATCCCCATTCTTCAGCCATGTCTGCCAGTTTAGATTGTGTTTATTCATAATGCTTTGCATTTTCGATTCATTCCCCTTACATTACGCACGGCAACCGCTGCACTGGGTTTCACATGCGACGGGTTCCAAGGTTCGAAACAGAAGATCCCACCACAACTTGAATTCTTTCAGTTGTTCCGCCGCTTCCATCTCCTGGCATTGAGTCAACTGGTGATGAAAGGCTTCATCAAAATCGTAGGCTGAAAACAAGAGATCCTCTTCGGCCAGGACTTGGTCTATTTCCAGCAAGCTGGTCGCGGCATTCAGGCGCCCTCGCAAGTCGCTGTCTTCAAGCCCCCGTTTAATAAAGTTCAGAGCGTTACCGATGGTCATAGAGTCCCTTTCTGTGTTGGTGAATTTCGGTTTTGCAGATACAGCCTCACGGACAGGAGTTTCCGGCATCATGCGATGAGGTAGTCTGTGGCTGGCTTACCCTCTTCCAGCCCATCCAGAATTTCATCAATGATTCCTTCACTCGTAACGTTGCCGTACCAAAGCCCTTCCGGGTAGATGACCAGTACCGGCCCGAAATCACAGGCTTTCATGCAGCCAGTGCTAGTGATTGCGGCATTTAAGCCCCTGTCCAGAATTTCGTTTTCAATATAGGGCAAAAAATTGAGAGAACCTTTTTTATTGCAGGTTCCCTTGGAATCACCGCCGGCTCTGAAGCTGGCGCATACAAAAATATGATGTTTGGGCTTGTCCATTTGAATCTCCTTTTAATTAAGCGCCCTGCTTTATCAGCACGGCGTATTATGAAAGCGCGATTCCCCGCTGCTTTACGTCATCACCCGCATCCGGCACCTGTTCCGGAGCACTCTGCCCCGCAGGCCGTCATTTTACGTTTGGTTAGATGCCTGAGGCTTCCCCCGTCAAAAACCGTCTGCACGGCTTCATGGATCAGCCCTTCGATTTCCACCACTTCAATGCCTTTGCGGATCAGCGCCTGCTGGGGATTCGGGCCGATGCCACTGACCAGAAGCAGACTGCAATCGCTGATTCTGTCGGCCAGCTCATCCCATCGCCTTGGGCCGCCGCCGGAGTCCGGAGTCTGGCGCGACTCTACCAGCGATACGGCTCCGTTCTTTTGGCCATATATCAGAAGGTGATCCGCCTCTCCGAGATGCTGATTCACCAATACGCCTTCCCGGCTGGCTACCGCCACAAAAGATCGGGAAGCGTTTATCCGCAGGGTTTGAGATTCCGGCATTTTTTCGCTGGTTTTCAATGCAATCAACAATTCCGGCGGCATCTCCTCACCCAGAAGTCCGACGGCATCCGCGCGGCAGCGGGTGCAATGATGCATCTGAGGAATGAATTTTCCGGCCTCGATCCGGATATGTGCAATCATCTCTTTGGAAGGCTCCGGAATATTTTCAAAGGTTGAGCCTTGATTCGGGTAATAGGGAACGCAGTTTAAAATATCCACGTTCATTTCGCCCATCTTTTTGGCAACATCCGGTATATGCGCATCGTTGATGCCGGGGATGATGATCGAATTGACCTTGACCACGATCCCCTTTTCCTTAAGTCTTGTGATGGCCTCGATTTGCTTTTCCATCAACAATTTCACCCCTTCTGTCGGATGAAACACCCGTTTGCCGTAGCGCACCCAGGAATATATTTTTTCAGCCACGGCCGGATCGATGGCGTTTACGGTAACGGTAACGTGACTGACCTGAAGCTTTGCCAGTTCGTCAACAAACGGGCCGATACCCAGTCCGTTTGTGGCCACGCACAGGAGCATCTCCGGATAGCTTTTCCGAACCCTTCTTAAGGTTTCCATGGTTTCTTCCGGATTGGCAAAAGGATCGCCGGGCCCGGCAAGGCCGACCACGGAAATATTTTTCTTTTTTTCAAATACCGAGTCCAGATAGACCATGGCCTGAGCCGGCGACAGCACGCCGGAAGTGACTCCGGGCCGGCTTTCGTTAATACAATCAAATTTGCGGTTACAGAATTTACACTGAATGTTGCACCGGGGTGCAACCGGAAGATGCACTCTTCCGAAAGTATGCCGCACCTTGTCATTAAAGCAGGGGTGATTGGTCAAGTTCAGGTTCATGTCAGTTTTCATGATAAGGCACCTTTCACATATATGAATATCCGATATCGGATGATTTTTGCCTTTGATCCAGCAGGGTATTGACGATACCGTCAAACAGGTTCTGGGCGCCCTGGTAGCCGATATGCAGGATTCTGGCGCCGTTAATCCGATCATGGATCGGAAAACCGACCCGCACCAGCGGGACCGGGATTTTCCGGGCCACGGAATATCCCTTGCTGCTTCCAATCAGAAAATCCGGCTTCAATTTGTTGGCTTCTTCCGCGATTTCAACAAAATCGACGTTGTCATAGACGAGAATTTCCTGTCCTCCGTACCCAACAACCACCTCGGCAATTTTTTCCTTCAAATACCCGCTTTTCCCGCTGGATGCGCACAGCACCGGAATCACGCCGATTTCGGATAAAAAGGACGCCAGGCCCACCACCAGATCTTCCTCGCCGTAAACCACGGCCCTGGCTCCGGATACATATTTATGGCCGTCAATGTATGCGTCAATGAGGCGGCCCCGCTCTTCCCGGTATTTTTCCGGCATGAGTTTCCCGGTGATCTCTTCCATCGCTTCAAAAAACCGGTCCGTTTCATGGATTCCGATAGGCAGGCCCGGGCTGTAAAGGGGAATATCAAAATTTTCCATAAGGTGTTTTCCGGCGCTGCTTTGCCTGGACAGAATCCTGCCGAATTCCACGCTGGCCTTTGCATCTCCCATTTTCCGGATATCGCTGACAGGGGTTCCGCCTTCCGGAATTTTGTGATATTCCTTCCAGGGCGCGCCGTCCAGGGTTCTGGAATAATCCGGAAGCATCAAACAGGGCAGCCCCATATCCTTGAAAATTTCTTTAAGCAGACGAAGGTCAGCCGGAGAAAGCATTCCCGGAAAGAGATTCACCCGATCGCTTTTCTCGTTTTGAGCGGTCGCCAGAGCCGACACCACCGCCCTCACCGCGCCGTGAAATCCCTCAATATGTGTTCCCTTGTAGCTTGGTGTGGATACGTGCACCAGTGCCGGCATTTCTTTTTCCTTGTTCGCTTCCCGGTATTGCCGGATAAACATGGGGACATCATCGCCGATGGTCTCTGACAGACAGGTTGTGGCGATCCCGATCAGCTCCGGATGATACTGCTTTTCAAGGTTATCAAGGGCTGTCATCAGATTCACGCCGCCCCCGAATATAGCGGTCTGCTCTCCGAAATTGGAGCAGGCGATATCCACCGGCTCTTTATAATGGCTGATCAGATACCGGCGCATATAGGTCGAGCATCCCTGAGAGCCATGAATCAGGGGGATCGCGCCTTTGATCCCCTTGAACGCCAGGGAAGCGCCCAGCGGCGTGCAGACGTTGCAGGCGTTCTGGGTGCCGGCATCGGTTTTTTCTATTTTTCGCTGAATGATGACCGGTGCGCCCAAAGCAGTATCCGCGGTCTCTCTGGCAAATCCCCATACCGGACTGGTCACGCTTTCATACACTTCCTTGGCGAAATTGAGCATTCCCACATATCCGGCCAGTGGAATCTTGCGCTCATGATTGTGATCGCAAAAACCAACACCCATCTTGTATGCGATCGGGCGCTCCTTGACGCCGCCGATCACCAGATCCGCGCTTTTTTCGATGATATACTTGGAAAGTTCCAAGGGATTTGCGTCATCCACAATAACCGTTCCGTCATCGCACAACTCCCTCAGTTCGGCGTAATCCTCCGGGTTGCCGGTCTGAGATCCGGCAAGCACCACATCCATACCCAGAAGGCGCAGGGCCTTGATGAGTGAAAATGCCTTGAATGCGCCGCCCACATAGATGGCCGCTTTTTTACCCATCAGTGCTTTTTTATACGCCTGAAGGCGGGGATAAACCCGGCTGATTTCTTCCTTGACCATGACCTGCGTGCGGCTGAGGATATCCGGTTGATCGCTGAAATGCTCGGCCACATCGTAGAGCGCCTTGGACATGTCCTCGATGCCGAAATAAGAAACCCGAAGGTAGGGAATTCCGTAGGTCTCTTCCATCATTTTGGCCAGATATGTCATGGAGCCGGAGCATTGAACCACATTCAAGGATGCCCCATGCGCACGCTGTACGTCCGCCACCCGGCCATCACCGGTCATCACCGATACCACCTGAACGCCCATTCGCTCGTAATAATCCTTGATGATCCAGGCCTCTCCGCCGATGTTGAATTCACCCAGGATATTGATGCTGGTTTTGCTGATGTCATCGATTTTACCCTGTCCGATCAGTTTAAACAGGGCTTCGCAGGCAGTTTTGTAGCCATCTCTTTTGGTTCCTTTGAACCCTTCCGAATTGACGGGAAGAACGGGGATCCCTTTTTCCCTGGCTACTTTCCGGCACACGGCATCCACATCATCGCCGATAATCCCCACAATGCAGGTCGAATATACAAAAGCCGCCTTGGGGGCATACCGGTCAATGAGTCCGGTCAAAATTGCGTAAAGCTTTTTCTCGCCCCCGAAAATGACATCTTTTTCCTGTAAATCCGTGGAAAAACTGAGGCGATGCAGCTCGGGACCCGAAGACAGCGCGCCCCGGATATCCCAGGTGTAGGCCGCGCAGCCAACGGGTCCGTGAACCAGATGCACCGCATCCGCGATTGGATACAGCACCACACGGGACCCACAGAACACGCAGGCTCTCTGGCTGATGGAACCGGCCAGACTGTGTTTGTCGCAAGTCATCTGATAAGGCGTGTCGCCTTTTTCCCAGATGTGATTTTCCCGTTCTTTAAGTATGGGTATGCTTGTCATTACATCACCAGTTCCATGTTGATGTCGGTCGCGTCACGATCTTTTCGGTCCAGGAGCGCGTCCAATATTTTTTCTAGAAATCGGATTCCGCCTTTATAGCCCATTGTCGAGAAATAACTGTGTCCGATCCGGTCAAAAATCGGAAAACCATAGCGAACCAGCGGCGTGTCCTCATCTTTGGCAACGTATTTCAGGTACGTGTTCCCGATCAATAAATCCACGGGTTCCTGTTTAATCCATTGATGCAGCAGGAACAAATCCCCCGGGATTTTGATTTTGACTTCACAGGGCGCGTCTTTAACCACTTCCCGAAGTTCTTTTTCAAATTTTTTGCCTGCCGGCGTTCCGGTCACCATATATACCGGGATCATGTCAATGGAAACCAGGAACTTGGCTATGGCCAGAAGCTGATCCGGATCACCGGCCAGGGCGACTCTTTTTCCATAAAAATACTGATGCATGTCCGATATCACATCCACGAGCTGTCCCCGCTCCAGCGTGAGCGCATCCGGCACATTCACGCCTGCAATGCGCCTGAGGTTATCGACAAACGTGTCGGTGCCCTCAAGACCCATCGGTAAATCGAGCAACTGGCAGGGAACCTTGCATTTGGCATCCAAAGCTCTGGCCGCGGGACCCGAGGCAAGCTTTCCCAGTGCCAGGGTCCCCATGCTGGACCCGGTTAGTTTCAGTTCGGGAATCGTTACCCCGCCTTCCGGATACATGCGGAATTTTCCGGTCAGAGGTCCGTTCAACACGTTTGAAGTGTCCGGGAACATGATCGTATGAACGCCCATGAGCGATGCAATGCGCCGGATCTCTTCCATATCAGATGGTTCCGAATACCCCGGAATCAAATTGATGGTTTTGTTTTTATGTCCGTTTGATTCGGCAAAATAATCCACCATGGCCCGGGTCATGGTGGCAAATCCGGTAACATGCGATCCCACATAACTGGGCGTATTGGCATGAATGACATATTTGCCTTCGGGAATTTTGCCCTCACCCCTGGCTTTATTAATGATCTGCGGAATATCATCTCCGATGGTCTCCGAAAGGCAGGTGGTATGCACGGCAATGATATCCGGATGATACACGGAGAATATATTGTCGATGGCCTGAAGCAGGTTGGCCTGTCCTCCGAAAACCGAAGCGCCCTCGGTAAATGCGCTGGTGGCAGCCATGACCGGCTCTTTGTAATGACGGGTCAGGGCGCTTCGATGATAGGCATAGCACCCCTGAGACCCGTGGCTGTGTGGAAGACACCCGTGAATGCCCAGTGCTGCATACATTGCGCCAATGGGCTGACAGGTTTTGGCCGGATTGATCGTTAACGCACTGCGTTCCGTAATTTCTTTTGGCGTATGTCTGAGCAGCATAATTATCTATCTCCAATTCGTTTTATATAAAAGTCCTTACGGACAGGCTGAATATTTATTCCCACGCATAGGTTGCCATAAGCTGCGGATTTTTCTGCCAGGGCGCCTTCATGTAGCTCCAGATCTTGCTGTTTACCATCCGATCAATCTCATTGTAGAAATTGACGGCTCCTGCAAACCCGGCATAGGGTCCGCCGGAATCATAGCTGTGGAGCTGTTTCATGGGAATTCCGTGCTTTTGAATCGCGTATTTTTCCTTGATTCCCGCACAGAACATATCGGGCTTATAAATTTCAATGAGCTGATCCGTCTCATACTGGCTGATGTCATCGATGATCATGGTATTGTTTGGCATGTCCGGCATCATGCCTTCATATTCGCTGAAAACCACACCGTTTTTGTTCAGCTTTTCAACTTCTTCCGGCCGTTTGCGGGGCCTGAATTTTTCAGGGTCCGGATGCACTTCCAATTCCTGAATGTTTCGGCTGTCTGCATCCACCCGGATATCGGGCAGTACCTTGCGGCCTTCATAATCGTCCCTGTGGCCGAATTCATATCCTGCGGAAATGGTGATCATCCCCAGTTCATTAAACAGATCCTGATAATGGTGCGCGCGGGAACCGCCCACAAACAGCATGACGCGTTTGCCTTTGGTGCGGGGATAAACCGCATTTCTGGCTTTTTCCACCGCCGGCATTTCTTCGGCGATCACCGCCTCAACCCGCTCGGTGAGATTCGGATCTTCAAAATAAGCGGCTATTTTCCGAAGGGATTTTGCCGTGGATTCCGCACTGATAAAATTGACCTTGATCCAGGGTACCCCGTATTTTTTCTCCATCATCTCCGCGACATAATTAATCGAGCGATGGCACATGATCAGGTTTAAATCCGCCGTGTGTGAGTTGGCAAAGCCATCTATGCTGGAGTTGCCGCTGAACGTCGACACCAGGGTAATTCTGCATTTTTCAAAAATCCGTTCGATTTCAAAGGAGTCTCCGCCGATATTGTATTCACCCAGGAGATTGATTTTGAAATTGCCTTCGCGGATGGTATCATCGGTTCCCACCACATGGGTAAAAACGCCGTTGTTTGCGATATGGTGCCCCGCGGACTGGCTGACCCCCTTATAGCCTTCACAACTGAAGCCAAAAACATTGATATCCAGCTTTTCCTTCATTTCCTTGCAGACCGAGTGCACATCGTCGCCGATCAATCCCACCGGACAGGTGGCGAATACGCCGATGGCCTTGGGCTTGAACAGGTCATAGGCTTCCTGAATGGCCTGCTTCAGTTTTTTTTCGCCGCCGAAGATGATCTGCTCGTCCTGCATGTCCGTGGAAAAACAATACGGCATAAAATTGTGACCGTCCTTCGATGCATCCGGATCGGTCTGATTTCTGCGGGTCAGCCAACTGTAATACCCGCAGCCGATCGGACCGTGCGTGATGTTGACGATGTCGCGGGTAGGCCCCAGTACCACGCCCTTGCAGCCCGCGTAACAACACCCTCGCTGCCCGATCAAGCCGGGAGTGGTTCGCACGTTCGATTGAATTTCCGGAACATCGCCTGTTTCACCGACCTTGTTGATCACGATCTGTTTGGCACGCTTTCGTGCCACCTTGGTCGGATATTTTGCGATGAGTTCCAGTTTCACTTTTTCAGGGTCTAATATTTCATCTTCTACGATATCTTCAGTAGTTTCCATTTTTCATTCTCCT
>CAIVVZ010000336.1 GCA_903909505.1 uncultured Desulfobacteraceae bacterium | reverse complement strand
GCAAAAGTGGCATTCTTCTCGGCGTCAATGGGTGGATTGGCCGGATTGATCCAATCGCCTGTGGAACCGGAGAATTCGGTCAACCAGATCGGTTTCTTATAGCGATTCCACTGTTCAGTCAGAAACTGGCGTAATTCTTCCACAGCATTGGGATGCGAAATATCCTTATACCAATGCAAGCAGATGAAATCGACTCTGTAATTCCTGCGTTGAGCCTCTTGCATGAATTCGGGAAGCCAGTTATCCGCAGTGGCGGGCGCGGGACTCCCCAGACGAAAACCAGTGGCCATCAGTTTCGGCCAAAGTTCAAGGGCCTCTGATACGGTCATATTGGCTTGCTCCTTCGAATCAGGCTCATTGAAACCCAGCAGAGTTCCTGCGCCGCTATCTTTGACTTTAGCCAGGATGGCATCTGTTGCCTGCGCCTTTCCCCAGATCATGGGAATAAACTCTGCCTGGATTTTCCTGCCTGTTGGGTCTGGAATGGATCCCCAGTTATAATACCAGCGACATTTCAGGGCATCGACACTCTCGGCAAGGTGGTTAAAGGTTCCATTCTGATTCCAAAAGCCCACGCCTTTCTTAAAATGCGGCTCTGCGCCACTTAATGTGCGCGCCTTGGAATCAAAGAACGAGAGGCTCCAAGCATCCGCCCCTTCCAGCCAAAGCTTATCGCCGGTAAATTGAATCGGAAGCCAAACGTAGCTGGAATTTTGCAGGTCTTTTTTATTCCATCGATCTGCCATGAAAACAAATGCGTCCTTTTTCCCGGCAACGGGGAAAGCATGGGTGCCTTGTGCAAAGAAAGTTTTATCGGCATTGGGGCCGACGCAAGGATTTCCCAGTTCCTTCCATGGTCCCCAGATTGATTCCGAGATTGCCACCAGGGAGGGGTTTGGATCCCAGCCTAAACAACCGGAGGCCATCAGGTAATACCGGTTTCCGCGTTTAACCACGATCTGAGCTTCGATATTCCTGCCAGGAAATATCTTGATGAATTTCCCGGAGTGTTTCAGCCAATCATCCGTGAGCAAAGAAATGGAGGTCGCCATGTTCCATTCGGAGGAATAAATGCGGTAAGCCTTCCCATCGTCATCGACAAACATTGTTTGATCACGACTGTCGCCGTCTTCCGGCTTCACACTGCCGAGGTATTGGAAGGGCCCTGTCGGGGAATCCGACACGGCAACTCCCGCCCTTGCCGTTTGGTAGTCTTCGCTATCGATGTGGATCCACATGACAAACTTCCTTGTCGTTGGATTAAAGGCCACTTTGGGGCGTTCCACTACCTTGGACGGGTGAAGGTCACTCGCTGGATCCTCTTTAACAGCGGGAAGGACAATGCCATGGTCTTTCCAGTCATGCAGGTTCACCGAGGAATAACACCGGATTCCAGTCACATCCACCCGGTAACCGTCCCAATTTTTATTGGCGTCGGGCATCCAACTGCGGCCCTGTTTGTTTTCGCCATACCAATAGTAGGTTTTATTGTGATATAGCATGCCGCCCCCGTGGGCGTTGATGGGCTTTCCGTCGGTGTCCAACCATGCAACACCTGGCTTGAATTCTCTTTCGAAGTCTTTGCCCACCGCGTGGGAGTTCGAAACCCAACAAAAGGCCCAGAGGAATAAAATCAACAGGAACCGGATACGTTTCATCTCATTCATTTTTAAGAGAATGCCCACAGCGGTAGCGAACGCGTCAAGAGGGATTTTTGACATGGCCTGAAAATAATCAGGGTTTTGCTCTATTCCGACAAGGACGTTCCGCGATTGATCCAATGGAAGGCCGTGGCATTGTAATTCCAGGGCGAAAGCGGATATTAGGGCTATGGATTCGCTGAGTCCCTGTGCTCTGCTTCTCCCACGCGAACCCATCCGAAGTAATTCTGGGCCTTGTTTTTCTATTGCGCGGATTCGCCACGGATGGCAGATTCCGCTCCTCCCATCTGTCAATGGGATTTCGGGTTTGTTATCGAATTAAGAAATTCGGGGCAATATTTTTCTAAAATCGTTGGTGGCCTATGAAAGTAAAATTCGCCCTGATCGGATTGATGCAATTTTATGCACGTGGACTTTGCATTCCGGTGGAAGTGTCAGATCTCGAGAAATTAAAATATCGGGCTGAGAATGGGAACGTAAATGATCAAGTCGATTTGGGGTTTATGTATACCAAGGGGCGGGGTGTTGCTCTGGATTATCAAGAGGCGATGCAGTGGTTCAAAAAAGCGGCAGATCAGTGACTTGCAGAGGGGGCAATACTATTTGGGGTGCATGTATTCCGATGGGCAAGGCGTTGCTCAGGATT
>CAIVVZ010000335.1 GCA_903909505.1 uncultured Desulfobacteraceae bacterium | reverse complement strand
GGGCATCTGCAATAAACTTGCCGGAGCCGTTGCGCCCCTTATCCTGGCTTATTTCATCCTCAACGATGGAGATGCATTTATTGCGCACCTTAAGACCCTTGAAAGCACAGCACGGACACTATGCGAAAACAGGAATGCGACTATATCCTCAACCGAATGCTGGAGTTTACCAAAAATGTTTCCGACTTGAACATTACCGTTGGAAAACCCTTTCAGGTGGAAAGTTCCGGCCAGTTGATCCCCGTGGAATTTAGTCCGTATTTTGAAGAACTCACCCCGTTTCAGACAGAAATTCTTGCCCTGAATCTTCTGAATAATGACCGTCGTCTGACCGAAATTCTGCTCAAGGAAGGTTCCTGCGATTTGTCATATGAACTTCCGGGAAAGGCCAGATTCCGGGTCAATATCTTTTCACGTCAGCGAAAGTTCTCAATTGTCCTGCGTAAGCTGGAGAGCCGTATCCCCAGCTGTGCGGACCTGGATCTTCCGGAATCTTTTCTTAAAATGGCAAAAGAGAAAAACGGAATTATTCTGGTGACCGGTGCAACCGGCACCGGTAAAACCACATCCCTTGCAGCCGTTCTGAATGAAATCAATGAAAATCTGACGGTTCACGTTGTCACACTGGAAGATCCGATTGAATACCAGCATCCGCATAAAAGAGCCACTTTCAACCAGCGGGAAATGGGAAGCGATTTTGACACATTTCCCAACGGCCTTCGAGCGGCTCTCAGGCAGGCGCCGAAGGTGATACTGGTTGGTGAAATGCGGGACAGGGAAACCGTTGAAATCGCCCTGAACGCCTCGGAAACCGGCCATCTTGTTCTATCCACACTCCATACCGTGGATGCCGGACAGACCATCAACCGAATTTTGGGAATGTTCAATACCGAAGAAGAAAATCAGATTCGAATCCGTCTTGCGGAATCCGTTCGATGGGTTGTCTGTCAGCGTCTGCTTCCCAGAATTGGTGGCGACAGGGTTGCGGCTTTTGAAATCATGGGGGCCAATTTACGGGTCAAGGACGCCATTTTACACGGAGAATCCGAAGGCAAAACCTTTTATGAAATTATTCAGACCGGTAAAGCCTTTGGCATGACGACATTTGATGATTCCATCGTCCAACTTTACGAGAAAGGGTTGATTACAGAAGAAACCGCCATGGCTTACGCTTCCCGAAAAGGAATTGTTGGCCGCGGGATTGATTCTATCAAGGCAGAAAGGGGCGAATCGACAACCGATATTGAACACCTTGAAGTTGACCGGCAATATGGAAAAAATAAAAAGCGCAGGGTTTGACAGGGAGATTGGCAAATGGAGGTAATCTGCAATCAATGCCTTGGAAAGTTTAACATATCCGATGAAAAAATACCCTCTGAACAGGTTGTTTTTATTCCTTGTCCGCGCTGTAAAAACAGGCTTACCTTGGATACCCGCGCACAAAGACCGGCCATTCAAAATGATCCGGTCAAAATCGTTCATCCAGCGCGCTCAAGTGATAAAAATCTGATTGAAACCATTTCATCCAGCGTCTATGACGCCTCGGAAAAACCGTTCGATTTTCTGGGACCCGGTGTTAAAACAGCCCTGGCTTGTGAATCCGATCCAGCAATTCTGTCCAAACTGCGCTTTGTACTCAAACAAATGGGGTATCATACTGTAGAACCGCCAAATGCATCCGATGCGCTAAAAAAAATGCGGTTTCACGCCTTTGACCTGATCGTCTTGAATGAGCTTTTTGACTGCCCATCTTTAGATGACAATCCGATTCTCACCTATCTGAATGACGTGATGATGTCCGTGCGCCGAAACATTTTTCTGGCTCTGATAACGACACGGTTTCGAACCATGGACAATATGGCGGCCTTCAATAAAAGTGTCAATGTGGTTATCCATTTGAAGAACTTGGATGAAATTGCCAAAATTCTTCGCCGTTCCATTGATGAGAATCTGGCATTTTACAGCATTTTTCAAGAATTACTGGCAAAAACAGGCAAAGGATAGGCTTGGATTCCATGACATATACCTGTTCGGATTATCGGTTGGAAATGATTTTGCTCGGTATTAGACGTAGACTTCATGAGGAAGAATTGCTTGAGGATGAGAAGGAAAGGCTTCTGAAGGAAATCCGGAAGATCGAGGCTGAAATGGAAATGTAAGGTTATAATTCCTCGCTGATGATCCGCAAGCCTTCAAGGGTTAAATCCGGCTCAACCACATCGATGGTGTGTGAAACGCCGGCTATCAGAACCGAAAGCCCGCCGGTTGCCACGATTTTGGGGTTTGTGCCCATTTCGGCCTTCAGCCGCGTGACCATGCCGTCCACGAGTCCCGCATAGCCATAGATGATACCGGATTGAATACTGCTTGCCGTATCCTTTCCGATCACCTGCTTTGGCGGCGTAAAAATTTCAACCCGCGGCAGCTTGGAAGCATTTTTGAACAGGGCTTCCGCGGAAATCATGATGCCGGGGCTGATGGCGCCCCCTAAATAGGCGCCATTTTCAGAAATGGCATCAAAGGTTGTGGCTGTGCCAAAATCAATAACGACCAGGCTGGTTCGGTACCGGTGAAAGGCGGCAACGGCATTGACGATCCGGTCCGCACCGACTTCTCCGGGATTGGTATAGAGAATCGGCATTCCCTGATACGTTTTGGGATCCACCCATACCGGGGAATGATGAAGATATTTTCGGCAGAATGCATCCAGGATATTGACCAGCGGTGGAACCACGCAGGAAACGATGGTTCTGTCTATCTGATCCGGCTGAATCCGGCTTCCTTCAAACAAATTATAGGCCAGGATATGAAACTCATCTTCCGTGATATTGCGCTCGGTGCGAATTCGCCAGTCTTTAAGAAGCGTCTGCTCGTGATAAACGCCAAGGACAATATTGGTATTTCCCACATCAATCACAAGAAGCATCGGATATCCCCTTCAACGCATCCATGAGCCTTACGGTTGTCATTGTTCGCGCCACATCATGAACCCGAAGGATATGAGCGCCGTTTAAAATGCCGGCGGCAACGATTGCCTGCGTTCCGGTTTCAATGCTCTCCATACCCGGGTCGAGGCCTTCCGGATCCGTGGTTTTAAGAAGATTTCGAATAAAGGATTTTCGGGAAGGCCCGATGAGTATCGGCGCATCCAGCGACGCAAAGGCACTCAAGCATCGAATCAGCATCAGGTTGTGGTGGATGGTTTTGCCAAAGCCGATTCCCGGATCAATAATGATTCGGGACCGCAAAATACCCTGGCTGACGGCATGACTGATGGTAGCGGCTAAAAACGTCCTGATTTCCGAAAGGAGATTCTCGTATTCCGGAGCCACCTGCATGGTTTTAGGCGTTCCCAGCATGTGCATCAGAATCACCGGGACGCCGGATGCCGCGGCTACTTTTGCCATGTCGGCATCCATTCGCAGCGCCCCGACATCATTGATGATGGAGGCTCCGGCTTCAATGGCACGCCTGGCAACCCCGGATTTGGTGGTGTCGATGGAAATGGGTACGGACACGCGCCTGGCGATGGCTTCGATGACCGGAACGACGCGGCGGGTTTCTTCTTCTTCGGTCACGACATCGGAAAAGGGACGGGTGGATTCTCCGCCCACATCCAGAATGTCTGCTCCGTCAGCAACCAGTTTTTCCGCTTGAGAGACGGCATGGTCAAAAGCGAAAAACTTGCCGCCATCTGAAAAAGAATCCGGAGTGACATTTAAAATCCCCATGATGCAAGTGCGGGAGCCCAGTTTCAGGTGATGATTTGCCCACGATATGTCGTAGTTTTTTATCATGCCCCGACGGCTTCTGCCTCGACAGGCGGATTGGATGGAAATTCAAAATCAGGTCGAACAGCGCGAATCAGTGCATCCAGCTCCGAACCCATGACGGTTTCCTTTTCAAGCAAAAGGGCTGCCAGTTTGTGTAAAATCTCCATGTTTTCCGCCAAAACATGCCTGGCCCGCTCATAGTTATTACGGATCAATTTATTGATTTCACTGTCAATTATATGAGCGGTTTCCTCGGAATAATCCCGATGCTGGGCAATTTCCCTGCCCAGAAAAATCTGCTCTTCATTTTTGGCATAGGACAAGGGACCCAGCAAATCGCTCATTCCCCAGGCGCGAACCATTTTCTGAGCCAGTTCCGTGGCTTGTTTGATATCATTGGATGCACCGGTACTGATCCGATTAAAAATCAGCTCTTCCGCAACCCTGCCGCCAAAAGCCACGGACAGCTCGCTCTCGAGCTGATCCTTATACCGGAAATCCTGCTCTTCCGGCAGAAACCAGGTAATGCCGGCAGCCCTGCCTCTTGGGATAATCGTGATTTTATTGACCGCATGGGTTCCGGGCAGCAATCGGGCAACCAATCCGTGGCCGGCTTCATGATAGGCTGTGGTTTTGCGGTCTTCTTCCCTGACGACCTTGGATTTTCGCTCCAGGCCCATATAAACCTTATCCTTGGCGTCATCCAGATCCATCATGTCCACTTTTTCCTTATTTCGCTTTGCGGCCAAAAGCGCCGCTTCGTTGACAAGATTTTCCAGATCCGCACCGGAAAAACCGGGAGTGCCTTTGGCCAGAACCGCAGTATCCACATCCGGTGCAATCGGGGATTTTTTCATGTGAACGCGAAGGATTTGTTCGCGGCCCTTGATATCCGGAAGCGAAACCACAACCTGCCGATCAAACCGTCCGGGACGAAGCAGAGCCGGATCCAGAACATCCGGTCGGTTTGTTGCAGAAATCAGAATAACCCCTTCATTGGATTCAAATCCGTCCATTTCCACCAGAAGCTGGTTTAAAGTCTGCTCGCGCTCATCATGACCGCCGCCGAGTCCGGCTCCGCGGTGCCTGCCGACAGCATCAATTTCATCGATGAAAATGATGCAGGGGGCATTCTTTTTCCCCTGAACAAAAAGATCCCGAACGCGGGAGGCGCCGACGCCGACAAACATTTCCACAAAATCAGAACCGCTGATGCTGAAAAAAGGCACGCCGGCCTCGCCGGCAATGGCTCTGGCCAGAAGGGTTTTCCCGGTTCCCGGAGAGCCCATCAACAATACCCCTTTGGGAATGCGTCCGCCCAGGCGGGTAAATTTTTTGGGTTCCTTTAAAAAATCGACGATCTCTCCCAGCTCTTCCTTGGCCTCATCAATGCCTGCAACATCTTCAAAGGTGACTTTTTCCGACTGATCCGACATCAGCTTGGCGCGGCTCTTCCCGAATGACATGGCTTTTCCGCCACCGGCCTGCATCTGTCGCATGAAAAAAATCCATACGCCAATCAGCACAATCATGGGAAGCCAGGATACCAGAAGTGACATGTACCAGGGGGATTCTGCAGGGGGTTTTGCGTTAATGGCAACGCCTTTTTGCCGAAGAATACCGATCAAATCGCTGTCCTGAGGCGCATAGACCTTAAATCGGCCGCGGTTGGTGTCGGTAACGTAAAGTTCCTGGCCCTGCATAACCACATCTGCAATCCGGCTGTCCTCAACCAGAGAAAGAAATTCGGTGTAACTGATGGTGGTATCTGCAACATGCTGTTGATTGAAAAGATTGTACAGCATGATCATCATTAAGGTGATAACCAGCCATAAGGCCAGATTTTTGTAAAACGGATTCAAACGGTCCTCCTTACAGTAAAGGTGAAGCCTTTTTATGAGTTCATCAAAAACAAAAAATGATGAATTCTGATTCAAAAGTCAAGCCACGTAATTTTACAAATTAATCATCATAACGGGTTATGCAAGCTCTGAATGAGCGGGCTGATAAATTTCGATTCTAAGCACCCGTCGGGTTGAAGGCGTGACTTTAAAATGGCCACTGATTCGATGGCCAGACAGCCAGACAATTTCATTCCCGCTCAAAAGAACCGAGCACTGCCGGCGCTCGGTGCGATCAATTTTGTGGTCAATAAAATATTTCTGTATCTTCTGTGTTCCGGCCACTCCCAGGGGGCTGAACCGATCGCCGGGCTGAATATTTCGCAGAAACAGCGGAAATTTCAGCATCGCCATATCCAGTAAAGCAATTTTATCGGACAGGTTGTCCATCATACAAGATCCGATGGGTATTTCCGAAAATGTCAGCACCGCGCCGGTTTCGGAAAGGGTTACGCGCTCAACGGGACCGGAAACAGAATAGAAAAAAGATTGCGGCCTGCACCGGAGTTCCTGCCTTTGGCTGCGCAAAGATTCTTCCACCTGATAAAAAGTCAGAAGGCTTTTATTTCGCTGAATCCGAATGCCATCCGGCAGCGTCAGTTGAGCCGGATATTGCTGTCGTTCAGCCAGTTCCCGTGCAGCCTCGATATGAGAGAAAGATATCCTCAGCAGATCCCCTTTAATTCGAACGATGGCGGTACGAATCACCCGGCGTCGGACCGCTTCGGGAGATGCCGTCAGGGCCGATATTGCCAACACCACCCGGTGCTTGCCCGTGCTGACAAGTGCTTTTTCATAAATGGGCTGAATGATTTCATTCATCCACTCGTCTTCGGATCGGACAATTTTGGAAAACCGGTTCAGGGTTTCAACAATCCCGGGATTGCAGCAAGCCTGAATATAGGGGATTGTTTCATGACGGATCCGATTCCTCAAAAACCGCATGTCGCGATTGGATTTGTCAACTTGATATGTTATCGCATTTTCATTGAGAAATGCAACAAGTTCATTTCTGCCAATGGAAATAAGAGGACGGACGATTCTGCCTTCTCTGACAGGCGGAATTCCGGAAAAGCCAAGGGGGCCGCTGCCGCGGAACAGAAACATCAGCATCAACTCGGCATTGTCATCCCGTTGATGGCCCATCGCTATTTTATGATATTCGTTCTGGCGACAAATGCGATCAAAAAAGTCATATCGGACCTTCCTGGCAGTTGCTTCGAGCGAAAGTTTTCGGAATGCGGGATCGTTTCGAATATTGATGGCTTCGCTATAGCAGGGAAGGTTCAGACGTGCGGACAGATCGGCGACAAAATCCGCATCCCTGTCCGATTCAGCCCCCCTCAGACAATGATTCAGGTGAGCAATTCCAATCGTCAGCTCCCATTTAGGGGATAGTTGAACCAGAATATGAAGCAGGGCAACGGAATCGGGTCCGCCTGACACGCAGACCAGAACGCTATCACCTTTGCTGAACATGTTCTGGCGCGAAATGGCCTGCTCTACCTTCTGCAATATCTTATGGGAATGCGGTCGCATGGTCGAAATCACTGTAACAGCAGGAATTATCCGCCTGTTATGGGCGGAAAAAAGGTCAGGCTATCGCCTTCTAAAAGCCGGGTATCTTCCTTGGCATGATGGCCGTTCAGAAGGATTACCCGATCGGTTTCCGGGGGAATTCTCAGAGCATCGGTAACAGTCCCGACCGTTGATCCTTCCGCAAGCTCCAACTCCCCGCATCCGTCGGTCGAAAGGGAAAAGGAGCGTAAATTGGCAAACAGGTGAAATGATATTTTCATAATCCAATCGATGTTATCGGTTAATATAAAGCAGTAAAACGAAATGCGCAAACCAGCCGGCAATGGTGATCTGGAGAAACACGTCCCGGATAAGCGTCCGGGTCGGAGAACCACTGAATTTTTCCACCAGCGCGATCTGCAGGTATCGCAACAGCCCGACAATCACCCAGAATGTCGTCAAATAAAGGTTGTCTGTTCCGTGCTTGATAATCACTTCCGGAGACAAGGTGTAGAGGATATAGCTGACAATGGTCACGGCTGCCATCACCCCCATGCTCAAGGAAACATATTCCATCGTATAACCGTTCAGGCTGCGGCGCAGATGTTTCCCATCCGCGGCTAAAAGCAGATCATCCCGGCGCTTGGCCAGAGCCAGAAACAGGGCAAGCAAAAACGTCATGAGCACTATCCAGTGACTGACCGGTATGCCGGCCGCGCGCCCGCCGACAAACACCCTCAGGACAAATCCCGTTGCAATGGTTACCACATCCACGATAGGAATGTGTTTAAGGGCAAACGAATAGGCGATGTTCATGCCGATGTATCCGGCAGTAAGCATCAGTACGGAAAAATCTGGAAAAATCAGCGCCAGCATCAGAGAAGATAAGGCCAACAGCATCATAAAATATATAGCATCCGTCACTAAAATCGCTCCGCTTGCAAGTGGACGGTTTTTTTTGACGGGATGAAGCCGGTCATCCTGAATGTCTTTGAGGTCATTCAGTACATAAACGCTGCTGGCTGCCAGACAGAATACCAGAAAGGAAAGGGTCACGCGAAGGAGCGACTGCCAGTGGGTAAGCTGGTAGCTAAAAAACAGGGGAAGAAAAATAAATCCATTTTTCAGATATTGGTGCGGTCTGGCCAGGCGAATAAAAACAGCCATGTTTTTCATCGAATTCACCCATGGTACGGTAATGTGTATTTTTTCAGCCGGTGACGACCACTGCGAATTTGTCATCCATGTCCATGATGTCTTTCCTATGAATCATCGCCTTCTTTTTGGGGTGATCTTCTGTGGGCAATGGCTGGCGGCGCCAGGATATGCATGCCGGAATCCACGGAAAGGATTTCCCCGGTAACCGCGCTGGACAGGTCCGAAGCCAGGTAGACGGCGGTACCACCCAGGTCTTCCAGGGAGATATTCCGCAACTGTGGCGAATGGGTCTGTACCAGTTGCAGCGCCGTATCAAAATTTTCAACAGCCATCGATGAAAAGGTCGTGATGGGTCCGGCGGAAATGGCATTGACCCGAATTCGGTCGGGCCCCAAATCATAAGCCAGATATTTTACCGACATGTTCAGGGCGCTTTTTGCGATTCCCATGATATTGTAGCCTGGAACGACATACCTTCCACCGACAAATGTCAGGGTGATGATGGAGCCGCACCCGGAGGCCGTCATCATGGGTCGAAATGCGCGGGAAAGAGCGACCAGGGAATAGGCGCTGGCTTCCAGCGCCAGATTCCAGCCGGATCGGGAGACTTGAATAAACTCGCTTCCAAGATCTGAGATATTGGAATAGGCAATCGAATGAACAAGGATGTCCAGTTTTCCCTGAAAGGCATTCCGCAGGTTTTCGGCAGCGCTTGCAATGTCTTCATCCTTAAGAACGTCACACGGAATTACGATGTCGGAGTCGAGTCCAGGGACAAGTCTTTTCAACCGCTTGACATTGGTTTCCACACAGGTAAAGGCCAGCCGGGCGCCCTGAGCATGAAGCGCCTTTGCGATTCCCCAACCGATGCTGCTTTTATTGGTTACCCCACAAACCAGCGCTTTCTTGCCATCCAACAGGCCCATGTTGCCTCCGTTTCCAGGAACAGATCGATCTATCGGCCGAATTTTTCCTTCAACTTTTGATTAACGGCAGGCGGAACCATCCCGTTGATATTGCCGCCAAAGCAGGCTGCTTCCTTAATGATGGAAGAACTGGTAAATATCCAGCGAAGTCCTGTCATCAAAAACACGGTCTGGACATTTCGGTTGAGCCTTCGATTCATCAATGCCATCTGAAATTCATACTCAAAATCAGACACTGCGCGCATGCCCCGAAGAATGGCCTGGGCGTTTTTCTGAACAGCATAGTCAACCAGAAGTCCATCAAATGCTTCGATTTCGATATCAGGATATTTTTTTAAACTCTCTCGAAGCAGCGTCATGCGCTCATCTACGCTAAAAAGATATTTTTTGGCGGGATTATGGAGGATCGCTACAATGATTCTATCAAAAAGCTTGAACCCTCTTTCAATGATATCAATATGTCCGTTGGTTACAGGGTCAAATGATCCGGGATAAATGGCGGTTCTCAGCATAAAATCAGCGTTCCTAATAGTTACTTCGTTACCGGAAAATAATTCTCGCTTCAAGACGCTACTGCTTCTTGTCATTATCTTTTATAATTAATAATATAATACATTTTTATCAATAAATAACTTTTATCGAATTTCAGAAACCAGTCAATATATTTTGCGCCACATACAATATCTTGATTTATATGTTGACACATTACCACATCTTGTAATAATCTTTTTAAAAATGCCGGATGTCTTTTAGACGATTTGTTCAAAAAACAGCCATTCGGTTCGTTTTTTTCCACAACCCGCTCCTGCGACAGACACAGTGACCTTCTGAATAACCCGAGGTGATTTCATGTTCGAAAATATCAAAAAACGTGATGGCCGAATTGTCGAGTTTGATTCCTCCAAAATTACGGCGGCGATTGCCAAGGCTGGAAAGGTAACCGCCGAATTTGAAGAACGCGAAGCCAAAAAATTAACCCTTCGCGTATTAACCCTGGCCCACGAGCTTCGACTGGGACCGCATCCGGAAGTTGAAGAGGTTCAAGACATCGTTGAGCGGGTTCTGCTGGACTCCCCGTTTCATAAAACGGCCAAAGCCTATATCCTGTACCGGGAACAACATTCCCAGATTCGCAGTATCTCTACAAAAGCCAGCATCGACCTTGTGGAACACTACATTCAGAAGTTGGACTGGAAAATCAAAGAAAACAGCAATATGTGCTATTCGCTTCAGGGGCTCAACAATTACATTTCCTCTGATGTGACCACGGAGTACTGGTTAAATCGCATCTATCCGCCGGAGATCCGCAATGCGCACAAAAACGGAGATCTTCATCTTCACGACCTCAGTCTGCTTTCGGTCTATTGCGTGGGCTGGGATCTGATGGATTTGCTCAAGTCCGGCTTTAAAGGCGTTGAGGGCAAGGTGGAAAGCGCGCCACCCAAGCACCTTCGCTCCGCGCTGGGTCAGATCGTTAATTTTTTCTATACGCTCCAGGGCGAAGCAGCCGGAGCTCAGGCCATATCCAGCTTTGATACCCTGCTGGCCCCGTTTGTTCGATACGACAACCTGGACTATCTTGAGGTCAAACAGGCCATTCAGGAATTTGTCTTTAATATCAACATTCCGACCCGCGTGGGATTTCAAACCCCTTTTACGAATATTACCCTTGATCTTCAGGTGCCTTCCACGCTTCGGGACGCGCCTGTAGTTGTCGGCGGAAACGAAAAGGATGAAACCTATGGCGACTTTCAGGCTGAGATGAATCTGATCAACCGGGCCTTTGCCGAGGTCATGATGGAAGGGGATGCCAGGGGCCGGGTATTTACCTTCCCCATCCCCACATACAATATCACGGCGGATTTTGACTGGGACAACCCCAACCTGGAAATGATCTGGAAAATGACCGGAAAATATGGAATTCCCTATTTTTCGAATTTTGTCAATTCGGACATGTCTCCGGAAGATGCCAGATCCATGTGTTGCCGGCTCAGGCTTGATAACCGTGAACTTTTAAAGAGAGGCGGCGGACTTTTTGGCGCCAATCCGCTCACAGGCTCTATCGGGGTGGTTACCATCAATCTTCCCCGGATCGGATTTCTTGCCCAAGGCAAAGACGATTTTCTGTCCCGATTGGCCGAGCAGGTGACCCTGGCCGTTGAAAGCCTGAATATCAAACGAAAAGTGCTTGAAAAATTTACAGACAAAAATCTGTATCCCTATTCCAAGTTCTATCTGAGAGACATCAAGAGCCGAACCGGCCTTTTCTGGAAGAACCATTTTTCAACCATCGGCATTATTGGCATGAACGAAGCCTGTGTCAATTTTATCGGAGAAGGCATTGCCACAACGGCCGGTCAGGCGTTTTCGCTTGAGGTGATGGATTTTCTGCGCGGCACGATCTCCGGCATTCAGGAAAAAACCGGAGACATGTTCAATCTGGAAGCAACTCCTGCGGAAGGCACGTCCTACCGCCTGGCCTTGATGGACAAGAAACGCTATCCCCATATTGTCTGCGCCAATGAAACGGATTATCAAGGCGGAGCAGCGCCATTTTACACCAATTCAACCCAGTTGCCCGTCAATTATACCCAGGATATTTTTGAAACTCTGACGCTTCAAGACAAGCTTCAAACCAAGTATACGGGAGGAACCGTTCTTCACATTTTTCTGGGAGAACAGGTCACCGATATCGACGCCGTCAAGCATCTGGTTCGAAATGTGTCCACCCAGTTTCGCCTTCCCTACTTTACCCTGACGCCAACTTTCAGCGTCTGTCCGTCGCATGGTTATCTCATCGGCGAGCAGGAAACCTGCAAGGATTGCGGCCAGGAAACCGAGGTATATTCCCGTGTGGTGGGTTATCTGAGGCCTGTCAAGCAGTGGAACAACGGCAAGCAGGCTGAGTATGCCATCCGCAATACCTTCGATCTGAACACTCAGGAAATGAAACCCTGTAATCCGCAAGTTACCGAACCCCCCATTCCTTATATTACGGACCCTGCCGGCCCGTTATCCTCGGCGGTTGCTGCTGGGTTATAAATGGTTTTCGGAGGAATTCAAAAAAGTACGCTGATCGATTATCCGGGAAAAGTCGGTTGCGTCCTTTTTTTTTCCGGATGCAATTTCCACTGTCCCTACTGCCATAATCCCGAACTGGCAAAAGGGTTGTCTCTGGAGCAATGGCCCGAGCAGGCCGCATATGATTTTCTGGAAAAGCGGAAAGGATTTCTGGAAGGCGTGGTGATTTCCGGCGGCGAGCCATGCCTTCATCCGGATCTAATCCGCGTATGCCAGACCATCCGGCGGATGGGGTATCCCATCAAGCTCGATACCAATGGAAGCTGTCCGAATGTCCTGGAGAAACTGATTTCAGGGGGACTGGTTGACTACGTCGCCATGGATATCAAGACAGTCCCCGAGCATTACCCACAATATATTCAGAAAGATTGCAACACGAATGCGATAACTTCCTGTATTCGGTTGATCAAAACATCCGGGCTTTCTCATGAGTTCAGAACCACCTGCATCAAACCGCTGATTGATCAGCACATCGTGGAAAGAATCTGCGGAATGATTCAGGGAGCGGATTTGTACGTGCTTCAGCGGTTTCGGCTCTCTCATGTATTGAATCCTGCTTTTTTCAGAGAGAACGATTACCGCATCGCCGAAAACGAACTTCAGACATACCAGGCGATCGCTGAAAAATGGGTCACATCCTGCATGATTCGTTAATGGCGAAAATCATATCGGTTCAGAAAGATAAACCGGCCGCCTTCTCAAGCCAGTCACAAAGCAGCCTGACCCCAAAACCGGTTCCGCCGACACCGCAATAAGCGGTTTCTTTTTTCACGTATGCCGGGCCGGCAATGTCAATGTGCATCCATCGGGTATTTTCCGTAAATTCGGATAGAAAAAGTGCCGCGGTAATGGCGCCTCCCCATTTTGAGCCGGTAATGTTGCAAATATCCGCAAACTCGCTTTTTAAAAGATCTTTATAGTCTTCCGGAAGCGGCATTTTCCAGCACCGTTCAAACGTTTTCCGGCTGGATGCGATGAGCGTTTCGGACATCCTGTCATCCGGCGAGAACACACCGGCAATTTTTTCACCCAGGGCCACCACGCAAGCGCCCGTTAAAGTGGCAAGGTCAACGACGGCATCCGGCTTGTAGGTCTGAATGACATAGGACAGGGCATCTGCCAGAATCAACCTTCCTTCAGCGTCTGTATTGTTAATCTCAATGGTTTTACCTGAAAAACTTTTGACAATATCCCCTGGCCGCGTTGCGGAACCCGAAGGCATGTTTTCCACCAGCGGCAGGACGCCGATTAAGCGGACCGGCAGCTTAAGCCTTGCCGCGGTAATCATTGTGGCGGCAACAGCGGCGGCGCCTGCCATATCCATCTTCATATCCTCGATAGATCCCTGGGGTTTCAGGTTAATCCCTCCGGAGTCAAAGGTAACGCCCTTTCCAACCAGTGCAAGGGTTTGAGTAGTATTGCCGGGATCGTGTTCCAGAATAACCATCGTGGCATTGGCATCGCTGCCGGCCGCAACAGCCAGAAGCGCGCCGAATTTTTTCTTCTTCAAAGCAGTATGATCCAGGACCTCGGTTTTCAGTTTTTCCTTTTCCGCCATCTTGACCAATGACCAGGCAAATTGTTCCGGTCGTTTCAGGTTGGAAGGGGTGATCACCCATTCCCGTGCTAAAAGGGTTCCATCGCATATAATTTTAATTTTTTTCGATAAAAGCCTTGCATGCTGTACGGACTTTTCGGAAACGACAAACGCGATCTTCAACAACGAAGGGTGTTTGGGTTTTTTGAACCGGTCGAACTGATAGTTCCCCAGCAAGGCTCCTTCCACCATGGCTTCAAGGATAGCATCCGGCTCTATAGAAAGCACATCAATAAAGGGAACAACAAACACGGCTTCGGAGATCTCTTTTTGAATACATTTTTTGACGGCCCTGCCGCAGGCTTTTCGCAGTATTTCTCCATCCAATTTATCCTTTTTCCCCAGTCCAATGATCATGACCTGCGCGGCCAAAACACCGGATGGCGCGTAAAACACAATATCCTCATTGTCGGCACCATTAAATTCCTTAAGACCTCTGGCTTGATGCATCAGCTCCGGCATGAAGGCTGGAGGAAGGATGTCTGCATCTTCACAAACCGGGATTACCAGCATTTCAACCTGTTTCTTTTCAATCTCAGATGATGATACAATAGTTAACACCCGGAAGGCTCCTTTCGATAGAACATTAATGGTCGTTAATCATTTTTCAGGTTGTAACCAAACTTGAAAAAGGCTATGGCTAAAGCTGATGAATGCCTGATCTTTTTTATATAATCCGACAGAGAATTAATCAAGCTCAATTCCGGTCAGCATTAAAACCCATGCTTTGTTCGAACTCACAGACAGGCGCATGAAAACCCATATTACACTACACCAATTGTCGAAATTGTTATCCTATATCCTGGGAAGACGGCCATATGAATTCGGGCTGGTTCCGGATGAAAATGGATTTGTTCCCATTCGAATGCTCCTGAAGGCAATCGGTGAGGAAAAAGATTGGAAATTTATCCGGGAGGCACATTTTCATGAACTGCTGCTTCGGGAGCCCGAGCCGCCGATCGAACTGGCGGGAAGTCGTATTCGCTCGGTTGATCGAAGCCATCTTCCCATACATACGATCTCTTCCGATCCCCCAAAATTGCTTTATGTCTGTGTCAGACAAAAAGCCCATGCGCATGTTCTTGAAAAAGGGATATCGCCGTCTGCATATTCACGGGTTGTCTTGAGCTCAGACAGGGACATGGCGCTTAGAATTGGCAGACGTATTGATCCGAACGCGGTTTTATTGTCGGTTTTTTGCAATAAATGCAGGGAACAGGACGTTCTTTTTTATCAAGCCGGGGGCTCCCTGTTGACTGCCGAGCATATTCCTCCGAGGTGTTTTACCGGACCGGCTTTGGCTCTGGAAAGAAAGCCCAAAGAGCAGATACCTGATCCTTCCCCGCAACACCCCAAAACGCCGGGGAGTTTTATCTTGGAACTCCAAAATGAAAAGCCGGTCTCTCAAAAAATCAAGGGCCGAAAAAAAGAGATTGTCTGGAAAAAAAACAGAAAACGACTGCTAAGAAACCCGGATTATCTCTGAAAACTTCTTGATCGCGACCCTATTGGGGAGTAGCAACCCACGAAAAAGCAGACTTAAGTTTTCAGACAAGTCTTTTTCGACGGTTTTATAAACCCAGTCTTTGATTTCAATGTCTGGATGGAGTGAACCAAATGTCGTACTCTTCATCCAGCACTCCGTCATAAGCAAAGGAAATTGTCCGGGCTCCCTCAGGTATGGGCATTGTTCTTTCAAAAGCCATGGGAATCGAATCCGTAGCGTGATGACTTCCTAATGCATAAATAAGAACGTTCTCAATAACAATTCCCTGGTTGTCGAGAAATAACAGGTACACGGCAAGGCGTGTAATCCATCTGAATCCGAGGGCGAATCCACCGACCAGATCGGTGGTTCCGGTAATCTTCAAGGTTTCAGGCATCATCTGGTATTGATATGTTATCGCAAGCTCATTGGTTTTCCACACCCCTTGCTGATTTCCATCCTTAAGCAGGACCAAGAGATTCTTTTGGGTAACCTTGTCTCCTTGATAGGTGATCAGCCTCCCGCTGCAGCCGGCAAGGGTGAAGACTGCGATCATTAAAAAAGTTGCCTTTATGAATCGGTTGTCTCTTAAATGCATCGGATTCACTCCCGTAACTAAAAAGTCGATTTGTTACCACCCGCATTCGGTGTGTAAACCTTTAGATGCAGCCATTATGGAGTTTCTGATGTTCAAGTCAAGAATAAAAACCATTGGATTTCGATCTTGTCTCTTCGTGAGTTTGCCGGCGCCATGCCCCAGGGTTCCAAAGGCGGTAAACGCAAAATTGGCGCCCACCAGATTTATGTCACCCAAAATTGAGGCATGTTGATGGAATTCATCGTGAGAATTTACCAGCGCCAGGAAATAGCTGGTATCAACAAAAATCGGTTTGGTCATCGTTTTTCCGTTCCGTATAAGTAATGATCATGTTGCGCAGCCAGATCGGAAATTCCCAAATTCACTGCCCGTGCCGAAAGCCTTTGAAGGATTTTTTTCTTTCGCTTAGGTTTTTGATTCGCCATTACCTCAATCCGAATTAAATACCGTTGATTTGGTAACAAATCAACTTTTCC